>JAKZUJ010000256.1:0-4425 GCA_047516685.1 Chloroflexota bacterium
TCCTGGAAGAAATCACCGGCGATCGACGCAACCGCGTGTACCGCTACAGCTCTTACATGCAGGTCCTGGAAGATGGCCCGGACTAGCCGGCCTGCCGTCAAGATCGCAACAGAGTCCGGGTCTGCGCCAAAGGGAGGCCGCCCCCATTTCACCCCGCCCCTCTGGGAGAGGTAGGTTCCGGCATCTTCGCCGGAATCCGGTGAGGGTCTGCCGCTCGTAACCACAGCCCGCGCGACCCGTCGCCCACGGGTCAATGCGCTAGCGAAGCGTCAGGTAGCTGGCGCGACGCAGCTACAGGTCGCCTTCCGCAAACGCTGGCGCGAACTGCGTGACCTGGAGTTGGCTAACGCGTTCGCGGGCCTGCCAGAGGTCGTAGGCCGTCTGCAGACCCAACCATGTCTCGGGAGTTGATCCGAAGGCCTTGGACAGGCGGATGGCCATCTCGACCGAGACGCCGGACTTCTCGTTGACGAGTTCGGATAGCGCTTGGCGGGTTACGCCCAACCCTTGGGCCGCTTTGGTAATGGACAACCCGAGGGGTTCCAGGCACTGGCGCCTGACGATTCCGCCCGGATGCGGCGGCGCGACCATGGCCATAGGTCAACTCCTCTCGGTGCTAATGATAATCCGCCTAGCCCAAGTCGGACCCATGGCCACATTGGAACCGCAAGGCGACGCCCCACCCTGTCGTCCAGGACCGTCGCCTCTTCACCTCGCCCCGGGGGAGCGGCAGGACCCGGCGTCTTCGGCGGAAACAGATGAGGGGCGATTCCCCGTCCCCGTGCCGCGTCCTGACCCGCACATGCTGAGCCAGTCAGACCACGAACGTCCCGGGTCCCAGTCAGACGCGCCCGCCCAACGAGCTGCCTACCTCTCCTCGGTGCTGTACCGCGCCCCCCGTTCCCGAAAGGCCAGCACCGCCTCCGGCAAATCCAACTGAATCTCCCCGGCCCTGCGCATCGCCTGTGCCATGTCATACGCCGCCTGCAGCTGGTACCAGGTGCCGGCGCCGCCGCCGAACGCCTTGTCCAGGCGAATGGCCATTTCCGGCGAAAGCCCCGCCCGCCCGTTCACCAACGCCGACAACTGCTTCCTACTCACCCCCAACACCCGCGCCCCGTCAGTGACACTCAAGCCCAGCGGCGCCAGACAGTCATAGCGAACTGACGCCCCCGGGTGCGGCGGGTTGTGCATAGCCATCGCAAAGTCCTTCACTCCTTCGACTCTAGTGGTAGTCCACTAGGTCCACGTCGCGGACGTTCCCCGCCTCGAAGCGGAAGATGATGCGCCAGTTTCCCGAAACGCTTACGGCCCAGAATCCCGCCAGATTGCCTTGCAGTGAGTGCAGTTGGAAACCTGGCAGGTTCATGTCGGCCGGCTCGGCCGCCACATCGAGACGCGCCAGGATGCGTTTGATCTTGCTGGCGCGCTGCGACGGAACAAGCCGCCGATCCCCTTTCTCATAGAGGCGCCGGAGCCCTTTATGGCGGAACCGGACGATCATCTCCGTATTGTAACCCGACACGTATCAGGTATCAAGCTAGGCCCTGTTCTCTCAGCCGGTGGTTGGCTTCCTGCTCTTGCCCAAGGCGACGCCCCGTGAAGCGGTCCCGGGATCCCACCACGGGAAGCGCTGTCGACCACGTACCCCGCCACCAATTAAGCTCCACGCGCGTTCCCGTAGGGGCGCCCCTTGTGGGTGCCCGCGTGCAGCCCAGCTAGGTATCGTCAGGGGGCAGCTGGCAGCGCCTTCGCGAGACCCCTCGGTCAATCCTTCGAAAGCCGAAACCCACCCATACCTCGTTGCCTCAGGGCTCCACGGACGGGTCGCATACCCGCCCTCCTCGCTTGCCGAACAAGGCCGCCGCCTCTTCACCTCGCCCAGTGGGAGAGGCAGATTCCGGCGTCCGCGCCGGAAACCCGGTGAGGGTCTGCCGCCCGGCAACGCAGCCCAAGCCAACGCCCAGCCCTCGCCACACCCAGGCGTCCGCTGGCACGTCGGCTGAACCTCGGCCCCGTGTCGGGTACGGGACCGGCGCCGCCACTATTCGGTTGCAATCGGTACTCATATAGAGTACCATAGGCCCCATGACCACGCAACCCCTATCCCTCGATTCCGGCAGCCAGACGCCGGCCCGGTCGCGCCGTCGGGTGGCCGACCGTTCCGCCGCTCCAGCAGCCGCTTTCGACGCCCCGCGCCCAACCCCGTCCTGCAGGTGGAAAGGCGGCCCCGGACCTGATCCGGGGCCGGTAGCCAGTCGTCCGCCGACACCCCCGTCGCACGCCCGGCGCCACCAACCTGACGCCGAATTTCCGGCCAAATCCAGCCCTCCGCGCCGCGAAGAGTTTTTTAGAAAAAACTCTTATACGCGCACAACACCCCCCGCCAGCCAGCCGTTCCCCGTCCGACCGTTACACTCACACCTCGAATCCCGAAGGCCCGCGAAAGATGTGCTCATGGCCGTCGCAACCACCGCACCAGTGGCTGAGCGCGCCCTGATTCTGGGCGGCCATCCCGTCGAAACCGGCGACCTGCCGGAAGTCCGCCGGCCCTACGCCGTCAAGCGATCCGGCTTCGGGCGCGAGGGTCTGAACCACGCAATCGAGGAAATGACCGAGCCCAAGCTCCTGGTCGTGAACCTGGAGAACAACTAGGCCCGGCCCGACGCCGGGACACTGCCGCAATCCCTGAGGAGGGAATCCTGATGGAACTTCGCCGCGTTCAGCTCGCCAGTCCCGGATCCAACCTGCGCATGCTCGAGCGCGGCAGCCAGAGCAACGCCGACCACGTCTTCCTCGACCTCGAGGACAGCGTGGCGCCCAACCAGAAGGTCGAGGCCCGGCAGATCGTGGTCAAGGCCCTCAAGGACTTCGACTGGTCCGGCAAAATCGCCTGCGTCCGCGTCAACGGCATCGACACCGAGTGGTTCTACGGCGACGTGATCGAAGTCGTCGAAGGCGCGGGCCAGCACCTGGACACCATCATGCTGCCCAAGGCCAACAAGCCGCATGACGTCTACATGTTGGACATGCTGCTGACCCAGATCGAGACGCACCGGGGCCTGGAGGTCGGGGGCATTGGCATTGAGGCCCAGATCGAGATGGCCGAGGGCATGATGAACGTCAATCAGGTCGCGATTTCCAGCCCGCGGCTCAAGTCCCTGATCTTCGGCCCGGGTGACTACTCCGCTAGTGTCCAGGCGCGCGGTCTCTCCATCGGCGCCAGCGAGAAGTACCCCGGCCATGTCTGGCACTACGCCATTCACCGCATCGTCGTGGCCGCCCGCGCCGCCGGCTTGCAAGTCACGGACGGACCCTTCGCCGACTACCGCAACCTGGAGGCCTACCGCCAGTCCTGCGAGATGGCCCTGGCCCTGGGCTGCGACGGCAAGTGGGCCATCCACCCCGCCCAGATCGATGTGGCGATCGACGTCTTCTCGCCGTCTGAAGCCGATGTGGAGAAGGCCCGCCGCATCATGGTCGAATACACGCAGGCCCTGGCCGATGGCCTCGGCGCCATCGCCATCGACGGCGACATGGTCGACGCCGCCACCCTAAAAATGGCCGAAATCGTCGCCGCCAAAGCCGACGCCGCGGGAATGTAAGCGGCCTACGGAACAGCCAGCCGGCGCCTCGCGAGTGTGCCTAGGAAGCGCCCTCGCGCATTCCGACAATCGCGGCCCGCAGTTCGCGCCCCTCGGCCGCGCTGGCCTGCTGATCGGCAGCATGCAGCGCCTCATGCGCCACGCGATCCGCATCGATCGATGCGCGCAGTGCGCGAATGTCCGCTCGTAGGTCAGAGTCCACGGTTCGAAGGTCGGCGCGCACGCTGCGCCAGAGAGCCAGATTCAGTCCAGCCAGACTCACGCCTACGGTCACAATGGCCGCGAGCATCGCGGCTAGATCAGGGCTCACGATGCGTCCGGGGCCATCGTGTGGAAGGCTTTGACGTAGGTCATGAGCATGGGCAGGCAATCTCTCTGAGTGCCGCCCAGTCGTCTCCGCGCATCGTATCTCACCCCGGTGCAGGCGGGCTTTCGGTTAGCTCCCCCGGCGTAGGGGCATCAGTCGGAGCTCGTCGGCCTCCCGTAGCTCCTCCAGCGAGCGCACGCCCTTCCGCGCGGCGCCTTGCCACTCGCGCGTGGTCACGTTCGAGGGCTCGCTCAGCCGTGCGGTTGCCCGTGGAATCTCGTCCTGATACTGCGGCAGCCACTGCGCCTGGGCCACCAGCATCTCGTCCGCCATCCGCCAGATCTCGGGCGGGTTGCACACGGCTCCGACCAACGGATCGTGCAGCATGGCCTGCTTCAGCAGCGTTGCGTCGCCGGTGGCGGCGGCACGGGCGCCCATGCGTTGCACGTCGATCGAGGCACTGCAGGTAGCCGCGCAGGCCAGCGGCAGGTCGCCAACCCGCGGGATGTGAAT
>JAKZUJ010000257.1:0-5788 GCA_047516685.1 Chloroflexota bacterium
CCGCTCACGTATATGAGCGCCCAGCCGATCACGCACTCGCTCGCTGTCGTTACCGTCGCCTAGGTCTTGTCGACCTCTGCCCAGTTCTTGTCCATGAGCTCGTCGCCAACCCGGGTGGCCTCGTTCATCGCCTCCTCCACCGAGAGCTCGCCAGCGATCATGAGTTCGCGTTGCGCCTCCACGGCCCGGCGCCACTCCTGATAGCCAGGGAACGACGCAGGCGAATGAAACGAGCGGGCGGTGTCATCCGGGGCACGCGTCGCGTGGGCCGGCGGCGCCTTGATGAACCCGTTGGGATCTTTCGACCACTGAATTTTGGTCGGAATCCCGATCTCCTGCACCCCCAACTGTTCCTGCCCGGGGTCGCCGGCTGCAAATTGCATGAACAGCCAGGCCGCTTCGTGGTCACGCGCGTTCTGTCCCATCAGGTACATGCCGTCATGCCTCCACAAAGGCATATGCTCACCCTTCGTGGGCCACGGAATGTAATCCCAGGCAAAGGTCGCGTTCTTATTCCATCCCGGCTTCCCGTTGAAGACGGTGTGCTGCATCAGAATACGACCGCTGTACCACGGGTTGATCCCAGCGCCCTGGAGCGCTTCGATGTCCGTCGCCTCGGGCATGTACTGATCTTTGAGTTGCAGATTCGCCACAAAGTTGATCGCTTCAAGCGCCTCAGGCGTGTTGAAGAGGGACGCACGGCGGTCCTCACTCACGAGGCGGCCGCCGTTGTCTCGCACAAAATGCTCAAGATTCTCGAGCATGTTGTACCAACCCATGCCATAGCCCCAGACCTTGCCTCCTCCTGCTTCGCCTGTGCCCTGCGCCGCAGCCTCGCGGAAGTCCTCCCAGCTCCAATTGTCCGCAGGGTACGCAATACCCAACTCGTCGAACCTCTCCATGTTTCCGCCGAGCGATGCGACAAATCCGATGTTTGGCACCGCGTAGATCTCGTCTCGCCAGGAGTTCGCGTACGGATCCATCGAGTAGTAGTCGTTCCAGTTCCAGTCGTACTTCTGGAGGAACGCGTCGATCGGGTGGAAAACACCCTTTGGCATCCAGTTTCCGGTGACGAACTTAAAGACCAGCATCACGTCCGGATCGGTTCCGGCAGCAAACATGGCAGCCAGTTTGTCCCAAAGATCTGCCCCTGGAATGGTCTCGAGCTTGATATCAGCCCAAGCATTTTCTTTTTCGAAGTTGTCCTTGAGCCACGTCACGTATTCGTTACGGGCGCCCGACGTGAACTTGCTCGTGAAGCGAATGGTGCGCGGAGGTCGCTGGAGTGGCACCTGCTCAACAACCACGCGCTCAACAATCTTGGTCACTTCCTTGACGACGATCTTTTCAACCGGTACTTCCTTCTCAACGATCTTCTCGACCGGTACCTCTTTGGTGACAATTCGCGTTTCACCGCAAGCAGCTAGCGCCAGAGAGGCGCCTGCGCCCAAAGCCGTGAAACTCAGGACGCGTCGCCGACTCAGGGTCTTTCGACTATCGCGATTCATTGCATGCATCCTCCTGGGCACCGGACTTACGATCCGAGCCCTATACACAGGTCCATTACTTGGTCGTTTGGACCTTCCAACGTCCCCTTGCTCTGCACGTGCACGGGACGCTCAGACACCATGTGATGCGCCGAATGAGTCACCGCGCCTCGTTTTCAACCTGATGACACGCTCCCCTCCTTCCGGTCGCCTGCTGGCGGCACATTCACCAGCAGTTCGCGAAACCCGGGGTTGCCCACTGGCCGGCGGACAGGCGAACCCGTTCGACACCACTCCGCCGCATGGGCGATCGCGAACACGATCCCGGCCCCCCAAACTTCCATGGCGTGCGGCCACTCTTCCGCCGGAAATACGCCCGGCGTCGGGACGATGGGGATATCGCTGAGCTCCACGACCGGCGAATGATGGGCTGGCGTGATGCCGACTGTTGTCACCCCAAGCATCCGCGCCGCATGCAGCGCATTCGCGACCACTCGTGTACGGCCGTTAGGCGAGATTCCGACGATGACGTCCCCGTCGCGCAGGTGATCCAGGACGACCACAAGCTCCACGGCGTCGGACGTTGCAACCGCGTCGATGCCGGCGGCGCGGGCGTTGAGTGCTCCAATGCGAGCGACGCCAGAGAGCAAGCCCGAGCCGACAAACGCGGCCCGCTGCGCACCAGCCAACGCCTGGGCGGCATCAGCGAGTCGTGAACTGTCGAGGCTTTCAAGCGCCCGGTCGAAGCTTTCGCGCATCGCGTCGTAGACGCGGCCAGTGACGACTGCGGGATCAACCTGCTCCGTTCCATCGTCGCCGTCAGCCTCGAAGAGGCCATGTTGAATCCGGCCGAGATCAACCGAGAGTGCGTGCGCGAACTCGCGATAGCCGCCGTAGCCGAGCGTACGTGCGAAGCGCACGACGGACGCATGGCTGACCTCCGCCGCATCTGCCAGCTGATCGATCGGCGCACCCCACCACCGCGCGGGGTCGCGCAGCACCACCCGCGCAAGGCGCGCGTTTGTACCGCGCAGGCTTCCTGATTCCGATCGAAGCCGAGCGAGGCAACTGGCGGTCGAAAGTCCAGCCATCGTTTCAGAACATCTCTTAGGCAACGCAGATGTTGTGTCGCAGAAGCATAAATGTCAAGAATTATGAGATTTGTGTAAAAAATTTCCAGACTTTCCGCTTGATCGCGGGCGCTCAACGATCGCAGCCTGCCCTGGGCCTACGTGACGCTGCCAACCACCTGTGTGCCTCCACGTCCAATCTCGGAAGTCGGAGCCTCACACGGGCACCGGTACGTCGTCGCGCCGCCGAGCATGGCCCGCGAACAGCCATTCGGAGGATTGGCTGGGTTCCGCCGATCGCTTGCGATGCCGAAATACGTTGAACGTCAATGCGGCAGGCGCGTGCGACGGTCAGTCCACCAGTGCTGTATGGCCCGCGCGAGCCTGAACGATCACTCGACGGCGGGCGGCACGCATCACCAGGTCCAGGTCAGGGCCATCCTCGGCGGCGGCCAGCGTGGTGAAAACCCGGTCCAGCGCCGCCAGATCTGCGGCATTGACCTCCTGTCCCCGTGCCCAGGCGCGCAGGGCCCGCAGGACGGCGCGTCGAGGTTCCAGCGTCAGTGCCCGCGCAGTGGACGTTCGGCCGCTGTGGTTCATCTCATCGGGAGTTGCCGCAGGCGGCATCGTGCTGATCACGAGCTGCTGTCCTTGCAAGATGCGGGCGACGGACGTAACCGCCGCGTACGGGGCCATGATCCCAGAGATGGGATATTCTGTCAACATTGCAATGATAGGTCAGATATGACACACTTGGATGCGAGATTGCTGGAAGTAATCGACCATGACCGGGCGGAAACACGACGGACGCGACGAGTTTGCATGTCGGCTGCGCGCGTACATGGGCTACGCCGACCAGACGCTGGACGATGTGGCCAGAAGCCTGCAGGCGGCTGGCGTGAGGACCAGCGTGAGCACGATCAATCGCTGGGCGCGCGGGCAGTCGGCGCCGAATATCGTCGCGGCGCAGGCGCTGGCTCGACTGGTGGAGGAAGCTGGTTTTGCCGCGCCCGGCGAAGGGGTGACCTGGCTGCTGGGCGACAGGCCGCCTGGACCGCCGCCCAGAACCTCAACCGTGCCGCCTGACCTCGACCGCACGGTGCGCAGCTGGCAGTTCCACACGGCCAGCCCGGCGCTGGCCGAGGCGCTGGCCGAGCGCGGCGTGCCCGCCGCCTACCGTAAGCCGCTCGCCGACCTTTTGGCGCAACTGCTGGCCGAGATCGAACCGGATGAGCCTGAGTCGCCGTTAGCCGAAGGCGACACCACTCGCTAGAATGACCGTAGCTGCCCCGTGGTGGCCCGGCGGAAGTGGCTCAGTGGTAGAGCATCTCCTTGCCAAGGAGAGGGTCACGGGTTCGAATCCCGTCTTCCGCTCCCATCAAGTACGTACCAGACGGTTCACCTGCACCACGCTCGCCTCGACCCGGGCCAGCCGCGTACCGCGGCCGCAGCCCCCAGGTTGAGAAGTTTAGTTACGTCCGGGGAAGGTCAGTTCGGCCACGCCGGATTTGTCCAGTTCGCCCTTGCCGATGGCGATCATTCGGTCGTACTGCGCCTTGGTAGTCGTTGCCAGCGGCAGGTCCAGCCCCTCGTCGTCCGCGAGCGACAGGGCGATGCCCGAGTCCTTCGCTGCGTGCGAGCACGAAAAGTAGGTCTCGTGGTCGCGGGCGATCATGTCTTCGCCGTCGGTCTCAAGCACGCGTGAGTTCGCCCCGGTCTGCGAGAAGACCGTCGTCAGCACTTCCAGGTCGAGGCCAAGCGCGGCCCCTAGACCGAGCCCCTCGGCCAGGCCGGCCGTGTTGATGTTCATCACCATATTGACCAGGGCCTTCACCTGCGCCGCCGTGCCGGCGGGTCCGATGTACCTGCGCGAGATGCTCAGGCACTCCAGCAACGGCTCCACGGCCTGATACACGCTCTCACGCCCGCCGCACATCAGGTACAGGGTGCCGTCACGGGCCTGGGTGATGCTGCTGGCCATGCAGGCTTCCAGGCTGCTGGCGCCGGCCGCTTCGGCCAGAGCCTCAACGTCCACGTGGACCTGGGGCGTGATGGTGGCGCAGTTGATGAAGGTCGTGCCGGCGGCATCGGTCAGGAGGCTGTCGCCGCTTTCGCTGAACACGTCGCGCATCGACGTGTCATCGGTCACAACCGTGATGACGACGTCCGAGGCTGCCGTAACAGCCGCCAGTGTGTCGGGCGCCTGGCAGTCGAGCTCGCTGGCGAGCGCCTCGGCGATGTCGCGCTGCGTGTCGTATACGGCCGATACCGCAAAGCCCTTGTCGTTCAGATGACGGGCCATGTTTGCGCCCATGCGTCCCACGCCGACAAACCCGATCCGTTGTGTCGTAGCCGCCATCAGTCGTTCCTCCTTAAGTGGCACGGGGCGCGGAGGGCCTGGTTCGGCCGTCCGCACCCCGTATCCGGTCGTTGCCCGGCGTTAGCCGGTCACTGCCCCGTGAATCCCAGTCCAGTCGTCGAGCGCGTTGAGCGTCACGGCGTCCTTGATGGCGCCGTCCGCGTTGGTGCCGGCCGCTGACGAGACCGCCGCTACGGTGTCGCCGTCATGCTCGTAGCCGGTGATGGCCGCGTTGGAGGCGTCGATCACGGACTGATCGATGCCGCCGCCGGCCTGCTCGACCACCCAGGCCTCGAACTGCGGGTAGCTGGGCATGCTTGAGGTGATGTAGTTCACCGCCGCGTCGCGGTCAATGCCGAGGCCGTCCAGGACCATCTGGTCGAAGCCGGCGCCACAGGCGTCGTATTCGTCGTCCAGCATGTCCTTGGCGGACAGGGTGACCTTAAGCCAGAGCCTCGGCAGGTGAATAGCCCCCAGCGGACCGGCTTCACTGGATCCAATAAGCGGGATCATTTTGGCCATCTGCTTGTCCTTCCGACACGTAACAATCCTGAAGTCTGCTCATGCTAGCAAAACGCTGTTTCGGGCACTAACAGATCGGCTCGGCTAGACTTGACCATGCATCAAGCGGGGTCTCCCAGATCTCAGGCTGGCCGGCGCGCCTGGCGGCCGCTGTGGCGCCGGCGGATCGACCCGCTGCTGGAGGAAACGCTGGCGGCCAGCGCGGCCATGACGGCGCTGGCCGTGGTAGTGGCGGTGTTGTATTGGGTCATCACCGGGCTCTCGCCGTGGCCGGGGCTGGTGCTGGGCGAATTAGCCGGCTTTGGGTTCGGAATCACGCTGCTGTCGCTGACGTCGCCACGGCGGCGGCG
>JAKZUJ010000258.1:0-6622 GCA_047516685.1 Chloroflexota bacterium
ATGCGTGAGCGTGCGGTGAAGACGCTGGTAGGTACAAAGCTCTTCGAGCGCCGTAAAGCGCGCGGACAGGCAGCCCTCGCCGCCTATTACGACATCCAGGCCGAACGTGACGCTAAGGTAGACACGGCGTTGCAGCAACGCGGCAGCGTGACCACGTATGCCGCGCTTGAGAATCTCGTGGGTGATGAACGCGTGGCAACGCGAAATCGTGACGAAGCTGAAAGGCGGCGGGTAGCGTGGTGGGAGTTCGATCCTGTGAGTTGAACTTAGTGGACACCGCGTCTAAGCAGCCCGATGAGACGCCAGACAATTTGCAAAAGCAGAGTCTAAATAGCACAATAAATATGAGTGTAAACTTATGCCTAACATCCCCCGTTCGCGCATATCGGCAAGTTCGGTGGACGTCGGATTGAGCGGCGAAGCACGGCTGTCCGGCCATCGCCTAGGCGTTGCTCCCGGTTTGAGGCTGTTCGCCGGGCAGCCCGACGTCCGGCGCGAGCACGCGCGAATCCGGCTTGGCATGGATGTGCGCCCGAACCTTGGCGAGCACGACAACGCTCAACAGGAAGTACAGCGCCATCAACGCAAAGACCACTCGGAATCCGTAACCCGGAGCGATTTGATTTACAACGTCCAACGAAACCCCGGCCGTGAGCGAGGCCAACGCGTCGCCGCCGGCCGTCGCCACGTTGGTCAAACCCATGTAGAGCCCTGCCGCTCGTACGTCGGGAATCAGATCGATCGCGGCGGCCCAGTCCGCCGCGGTGAACATCCCCAACCCAATCCCCAGCAGGCTGGCAAAGGCCACGACCTGCCCGAAGTCCTGCGCGAATACCAGCAGCACGGCCGCCGCCAAGCCCAGCAACGTCCCGGTTGCCACCAGCCGCAGTCGGCCGAACCGGTCGGACGCCCAGCCGGCGGGCACGCTCGTGAGAACCGCCAGAATCAGCACGACCCCCAACACGACCGTGGTCTTGCTTTCCGGGCTGTCCTCGCCGAGACCTTGACCAATGAACAGCTGTAGGAAGTTGTCCATCGCCTGCAACCCCATAAAAAACAGGAGACGCGAGGCCATCAGCCATACAAAGGCCTGTCTCCCTCGGAGTTCGCGGACCCTTTGGCGCACCTCGGTCCAGATGTGGCCATGCGTCTCCGGTGGCGGTGGTGGCGCCTCGCGAACGAAGACCCAAGTCAAAAGCGAGGCTCCGACCAGCACAACCGCAATCGTCAGCAGTGCCGGCAGCACCTGCCCTTCCGCGAGAAATTGACCGGCGACGGCCGCGCCAAGGATGGTGCCGAGCAGGTTCGCGATGCCGAAGAACCCTGATGCACGCCCGCGAGCCGCTGGTGGAACCTGATCCGGAATTACGCCTTGGTATGGCCCGTGCGCGATGTTGCCCCCAACCTGCACCCCAACCACCGCCAGAAACAGCAGCCAGTAATAGGGAGTCAGCCCGATGACGACCAGAAAGGGAATCACGACCAGCACGCCCGCCAGCATGAAAGGCCGTCGCCGGCCAAACCGAAACCGCGCGCGATCGCTCAACGCCCCCGCCGCCGGCTGGACGATGATCGCTATGGCCAGGCCAACGAAAATGATGGCGCCGATGGCGGTGCCCTGAAGGTCCGGGCCGACCATTTCTGACACAACCGATGGGAGCACCTGGATGTTCAGCGCCCCCCACATGAATGAGAGGCCCACCCAAAACAGGCTGATGCGGGCAAAGAACCAATGTGAGTGCCGCACTGCCGGCGTGCGGGTATCCGTGCTCATGGCTTGGCGGTCCGCCGCACGGCCAAAGACGCCGCCAGGCCGCCGCTTCCTCGGGTCGAGAGCATCCGCCGTCCCCGGTCGCGCCTGACAGAGGGCAGGCTATCCGAGCCGTTCCGAGGAAACCAGTCTGAGCCTGGCCCGCCCTCCCGTGGCGGAGCTCACAGTCCGTCCAACTGCCGACGCTTCCGGACGCCAGGTGGTCACGCGTGCTCGTATAGACTTCGCCCACCGTCGATCCCGAGACCGCCCGTGCCCGCCAACCCCATCACCTTCCTCGTCCTTGGGACCGGCCGCATGGCGCACCGCCACGCGGCCGCGCTTGCCAAGATTCGCGCGCGGCCCGAGCTCATTGACGGCGAACCGGCGCCCATAATCCTTGGCGTCTACGGCCGTACGCCGGACCGGCTGCGTGAGATCTTCAACGCCTACAGCGCCGACTTCACGAGCGACCACCTGGAAGGCTCGATAGGGCGATTCGACGTGGACGTGGTGGACAACTGCCTGGTGAACCGGCTGCACTACGACCCGCTGATGCAGGCCATCGCTGATGGCAAACACGTATACACGGACAAGCCACTGGGCGCCACGCTGGAAGAATCCGAGGAGCTCCTGGCCGCCGCCACGGCAGCCGGCGTGCGCCACGGCATCATCCAGAACATGCGCTTCCAGGGCGGACCACGGGCAGCCAAGGCAATTCTGGAATCGGGCGACCTGGGCGACGTGTTTCACGCGCGCGTGGTGTTCGGCTACTACGTGCCGCCGCTGGTTACCAACCGTCCGCCCTGGTTCTTCAAGCGCGAAGAGTCGGCTGGCGGCGTGGTGCACGACATGATGGCGCACTTTTACGACCTGCTGGGCTGGCTGGTTGGGCCGGTGGCCAGTACGCACTGCCTGACGTTTGGGGGCATCACCGAGCGCGAGGACCCCGCCACCGGCCCGTTCCACAGCGACGTTGAGGACTCCTGCGCGGTCAATCTGCGGTTCGAGAACGGTGCCATAGGCCAAGTCTTCTCGAGCTGGGTACGCCGTCGCCATGAAGACGTACCGACCATTGAGATTGACTGCAGCCGCGGGGGGCTGTTGGTGACGGCGAACCGCTGCTGGGTGCAGCGCGGCGACGGTCCGTTGTTTTCCTACGACCCTGCCGCCGAGCAAGGGGATCCGCTGGACGGATGGGACGCCGTCCCAACAACCGCCGTCGATCCGTTTGAAGTTCAGCTCCGCGGGTTCGTGCGAAGCATTGCTACCGGCAGCGACTACACGCCCGATTGGCACGACGCGTTGCGCACGCACCGGTGGGTTGAAGCAGCGTACGAGTCAGCCCGGAGTGGGCGAGAGGTCTCAATCCAGGAAGACTAGACGGGCGCGGGCCGGTTTCAGGACTGCTTGCGGATCAGTTTTACAACGTCTCCAGGTAGTACGGCTCCGCCCCGGGAGACGACGGCCAGCATCCCGCGACGCCCCCGCAATTCCTCTTGGAGACCTGGGCGCAACGCATCCATCTTGTAGCAAGGCGCACATGGATGCGAGATCAGCACCTCGGCAATGACGCCCAGGCGTAGACGGTCCCCTTCGGCGAGCGTGGCAACTTCCAGACCGCGGGTCGCGATGTTCTCGCGGGTCTCGCCAGCCCGCAGGCGCAGCTCGTCCAGCGTCTCAACGTCCATTACCAGGACTTGGTTTCGCTTCTCGGGTCGAGCGTGGCGGTCGCCCTCGATACCAAGGCCCTCAATCAGGTTGAGACTCGACATTTCCTCGTTGCGTCCGGACACGAGCGATACGCGCACCCACGCCACGTAGGGAGACACACTCACAGAGTGTTGAGAATCGGCATCAGCGCGGCGTGCGCCTCGCGCCACACTTCCCCGCGATCGCGGCCACGACCGGCCTTGGTGCCTGACAGATGCGGTTCGAGCGAGAGATAGGCCACGGTCGCAGGATCGGCCGCACCCAGCACATCCGCCAATTGACCGTCGCCGGCGCCTGCCGGCGCCCAGTCGGCGATGCCGCGGTCAAAGTCCTTCACATGGATCATGCGCGTCGCCTTGCCCAGCACGGGCCACGCCTCGTCGAATGGACGCACGCCGCCCCGCACAAAGTTCCCTGGATCGAAGCACATGCTGATCGGTGCGCCCTCAAGCGCCAGAAACTCAGCGCAGGCGGCGGGGGTGTTGTCGAACAGATCGTGCTCGTTCTCGAGACTCAGCGTGATGGCGGGATCCAGAGCCGCGGCGTGCTCGGCAATTCGCTGGAATGCGTCCAGCGCCGCGGGTCGGTCTGCGGCGAGCGGCTCGCCGTGCGCCGGCTGGAAGCCAAAGACACGGATGTAGCCCGAGTCCAACGCTCGAGCCGCGCGGATCGCGCCTTCAAGCTGCCGGAATTGGATTTGCAAGTCCGAGTCCACGGGCGCCTTGCCGACCGGCGACCCGACTTGCGAACAGGCCAGCCCATGGTCGTCCAGCATGCGCCGCATGGTCTGCAATTCCGGATCGGACAGCTCCACGATGTTCTTCGTCTCAGCGCCGGGCAGTTGAACTCGTCGAGGCTCAAGCCCATCCAAGCCGAGCTCGGACAAAACGCGGAGTTGCACGGACAGCTCGTCCGAGATTTCGTCGCCGAAGCCGGATATTCTGAAGCGCATGACCGTATTGTTGCACCGAACCTGCGGCGTGGCGACGCGTGCCGACTATCGAGCAAACTGATATGCCCGCAATCATCGGCGTCACTGTGGGCGACGCGCTGCACGAGCGCTCGGCCGAAGGCGCGCCCAACCGGCCCCACGCCGCCCTGAAGCAGGACTATCTGGACGCGGTTGTCGGCGCGGGCGCGATACCGGTCGTGATTGCACCCGATGCGACGCCAGCGGCCGATCTCGTGCTGTCCCGACTCGATGGACTTATGCTGGTCGGCGGCGCGGACGTGGACCCCTCGCACTACGGCGAGACCCCTCTCAACGAGAGCGTGTCCCCTGGTCCGGAGCGCGACGCGCTGGAATTGGCCCTGCTGAACAGCGCGCTGGACCGAGGCTTGCCGGTGCTGGCGATTTGCCGCGGTCATCAGGTTCTCAACGTCGCCCGCGGCGGGACTCTCTGGCAGGACCTCCCCACCCAGCAGCCGGACGGGTTGCGCCACCGGCAGACCGGAGAGCCGCACTGCGCCGGCCACGGAATCCGGGTGTCGCCCGGATCGCTGCTAAACCGGATCGTCGAGTCAGAGCACCTGGAAACCAACTCGTTCCACCATCAGGCCGTGCGCGAGCTTGGACACTGTCTACGGCCCACAGCCTGGAGCGCCGACGGCCTGGTTGAAGCCCTGGAAGATCCCACCCACCCGTTTGTGCTGGGGGTGCAGTGGCACCCGGAAGAGATGCTGGCCCACGCGCAACATCGCGCGCTCTTCGATGCGTTTGTTGAGGCTGCCGAGGACCGAGCGGGCAAGGATACCCACTGACTCGCGTCTACAATGAGCGCAGGCCGAGGTGGCGGAATTTGGTAGACGCGCTAGCTTGAGGGGCTAGTGGCCTTCGGGCTGTGCGGGTTCGAGTCCCGCCCTCGGCACCCTCGTCGTTCTGTCTGGCAGGCGCTAGTGACGAGTAACAAGCTCGCCGCGACAGGAGGAATTCCCGGGCGCCTGTTCCCGAGACAACCTGCTAGGTCGGTGGGCGCATCGGGTAGACACGAATGGTTTTGCGGCGCGAGTTTCCGTGTCCGAGCGAGACGCTAAGGCGCGACGAGAGAGACCTTTGACCCGAACATCTGCCACTACCTCCGTACGACGAATGATTCCGCGCTGGGTGATTCTGGCCTGGGCAGCCGTCGCGGTGGCCCTGGCAGCGGCCTGGCACACCACTCCGGTGGTTCGTGGGAGCGAAGCGGGCGTTCTTGTTATTGAGATCGACGGCGCCATTGAGCCGCTGACTGTCGACCATTTGGCGCGGGGACTCGACGAGGCACGCCAGGACGGCTCAACGCTGGTGGTCATACGGCTGGACACGCCAGGCGGCCTTCTCGACTCAACGCGCGAGATCGTCGAGCTTCTGCTCGAATCGGAAATCCCGATTGCGGTGTACGTGTCTCCCGCCGGCGCCAGAGCGGCCTCCGCGGGGACCTTTGTGGCGGCCGCGGCAAATTTCGCCGTCATGGCGCCGGGCGCCAGCATTGGCGCGGCTTCTCCCGTGGCCTCCGGCGGCGCCGACCTTCCCGACACGCTCTCGCGGAAAGTCAACGAGAGCACCCAAGCCTTCATCCGGAGCATCGCTCAAGCGCGGGGCCGCAATGCCGAGGCGCTGGAAGCCACGGTGTCGAAGGCCACGGCCTACTCGGCACAAGAAGCCCTCGCCAACGGCATCGCTGATCTCATTGCTCCTGATATGGAGTCGATGCTTGAGCAGCTGCACGGACGTACCACCGTGACAGCGGCAGGCTCCGTGGTCATCGTGTCGAGCGGTGTGCCTATCAACCGGCTGAACCGCACGTTTCTGGAAGCAGTCCTTGGATTGCTCGCCAATCCCAACGTGGTGCTCGCGCTTTTCCTTATCGGGGGCATCGCGGTCCTGGTGGAGATCTCCGCTCCCGGCATGCTTGGCCCGGGAATCCTGGGAGCGGTCGTGCTGGCGTTGGCTTTCGTCGGATTCTTCAAGCTGCCCGGCAGTTGGGGAGGCTTGCTGCTCATCGCGCTCGCGCTGGGATTGTTCTATGCCGAGGCGTCAGCACCCGGTTTCAGCGTCTTCGGCGCCGGCGGGCTGGTCTCGCTCGTTCTTGGCTCAGTGTTCCTGTTCGGCAATTTCTTCAGCCCTTCAGATCTGCCGGAGCCCAGCTACATGGTGAGTCCGATCATGATCGCGGCAAC
>JAKZUJ010000259.1:0-4199 GCA_047516685.1 Chloroflexota bacterium
GTCCAAGACGCCAGGACGCCGCCAGTCAGATTGACTGGCGGCGTTTGTGCGCGACCGTGCGGGCGTGTCTAGCCTATATACCTCAGCGATTCAGAGCTTGCCATGTTCCGGGCGTAGGAGTTCATCATTGACAGATTTTGATGACCGGTGTGGTTTTGAATAATCGCATCCGGCGTCTCGTTGCGGATAAAGCGTTCGATGGTCGCGCGCCTGCCCCCATGCGGCGTGAGTTTGATCGTGCTGGGATCATACCCCGCCGCGCGTGCAGCATCCTTCACCCAGCCACGTATCCGCGCAGTGGTCGCGCGGGGTGTCTGTGTCGTCGCGAACACGGCGTCTTCAGGCTCCCGGCCCATACGGATGGCTTCGAGGTCGTGGACGACGTGTGACGGGATGCTGAGCCGCCGCGCGCGTTTGGTCTTTGTGTGCGCGGCGGGGATATAAACCTCAGCCGTGCCGTCTGGCCTGACGGTGATGTGCTGCCAGTCCATAAGGCGGACCTCCCCAACTCGCATTCCACCGTATGACAAAAACGCAACCACCGCAGTTTCGCGCAACCCACGCGCGAGAGCCGTTGCCGGATTCTCTAACCGCTTTCTGTGCTGGCGGGGGATACAGGCCGTTCTCCGAACGGCGGCGACGAACTCATCGTCGAGCGCGTCCGCTTGGGTGCCCACGTATCCGTCCATCACCTTCTTCAAAGTCGCTTTGACATCCATGTGGTCCGTCGGGGAAAGGTGACCAGCTTCGCCGTGTCGCCTCTTGATCGCTGCGACCGACTGCTTATAGGACGGGGCTTCGTACGGCTTGCCGTCGCGCTTGACGAACTTCGGCATCACCAGCCGCAGGTAGAAATCAACCACGTCCGGTTCGGCAGGCAGCGACGTATAGCCCTTTGCCTCACACCATTCGACAAACCGCTGCCAGTACATGTCGTAGGTCCGCCGCGTGCTAACGGCGATGTCCTGTTTGGCTTCATTGGCCTCATCATATTCCCGCTGATCCTCGGCTGACAATGGCATTCGCTGTCTCCATATAGGTTTCCTACCTTCTATATGTTAGCAGAAACCGAGCCGTTTGTCAAGTCGAAATTTGCAGTCTCACTCGGTTCGCATAGGTGATAGATCGTCGGTTTCTGCTGACAAACGTCAGCAAAAACCCGATCGAGGTCTGCATGGTCAGGGCGCTGCCCACGTAGCGCGGTGGGCTCAGCTCCGAGATCGCCGCCGAGAACTGCGCCGAGTCCGCGATCACGCTGAAGCCCCAGATCAACATAATCGGTAGCAACACCCACAGCGGCGCGTTCACCAGCGCCGCCACCGCCAGGGCCGCGCTGCCGCTGATCGCCATCGCGCCGGTCGCCGTAACTGACCGCCCCAGACGGTCGGCCACCACGCCGCCCACAACCGCTCCGCACCCGCCCACCGCAATCACCGCAAACGCCAACCCGGCCGCCAGGGACGGGTGGCCGCCTTCCCGCTGCACCACCTGCGCCAGGAACAACGGCGTCCAGGCCCACATGGCATACAGCTCCCATTGGTGGCCCAGGTAGCCCAGCGTGGCCAGCCGCAGCCCCGGCGCGCGAACGATCTGGAGCGCGAATCGCGGATTGAACCGAGCCGGCGGTGCGCCGAACGGTCCTTGGCGCACACCGCCCAGCACCAGCAGCCCCGCGGCCAGCGCCAGCCCCGCGGTCACCAGCACCATCGGCCGCCAGGACGTGTCCAGCAGTGCGCGGACCAGGTGCGGGCTGGCCGACCCGACGGTGAGCGCCCCCACAATCAGACTCAGTCCCAAGCCTCGTCGCCGCCGCGTCCAGGTGGCGGCCAGCTTCAAGCCGGGCGGGTAGACCCCGGCCAGAAACGCGCCGGTGAGGAAGCGCAACACCGCGCCGTCCAGCGGTCCGCCGGCGACCAGGGCGAATCCCGCGGTCGTCAGCGCGGCGCCCAAGGCGCTGAGCGCGAACAGGCGGGAAGCGTCAAAGCGGTCGGCAAGGTTCAGGACTCCACTGAACAGCGTTCCGGCCACGAATCCCAATTGCACGGACAACGTCAGCCAGGCGGCCGCCCCTGCCGTCAGGCGCCATTCCGCCTGGATGAGCGGCGCCACCGCGGCGGCACTGAACCACGGCGCCAGCGCCAGCAGCTCGGCCAGCGTAAGTAAGCCCAGGCTGCGCCACTGCCGCGTGCCGCCCTCGATCGCAGGCTGGCTCATCGTCATCCGCAAACCCTACCCGGCGTAACTCGTCCGATCGGCCTGGCGCTTAACGAGAACGAGGCCCCCGCCGAAGCGGGGGCCTCGTTCCTACGCGCAGATTGCGTACTAGCGGTCGACGTTGCCTTTATCCAGGTCATCCTGGAATTTCTTGAACAACGCGTTGACCTGTTCGCTGGCCTTCTCCATAGATTCCTGCGCTGACATATCGCCGACCAGCGCGGCGTCCATGATCGGGCGCCAAAGGGATCGGGGCTCGTTGTAGAAGCCACCTGGTACGTACCACTGCATCGCCCGAAGGTTCGGGCTGGCGATGTAGTCGTACAGGTTCGACATGCCTTCAGGTGGCGCGGCGTTCGCCTCCGTCAGGTCCGCGACTTCCTTCCACAGCGGCAAGTGACCGCGGTCGATGGACACCCGGCCCTGCACGTCCGGTCCGGCCAGGAAGTAGACCCAGTCCACGACCTGTTCCTCCACGCCCGTGACCGTAGCCGTAGCGGCCACGATGTGCGGCTGGTCGTTCCACTCAAAGTTGCCGTGGTCGGTGTTTTCGCCCCACGGCATGGGCGCCAGCGCCCAGCGGAACCGGTCCTTGATCCGAGGAGCCCGAAAACCGGTGGTGAACGCGATCCCGCCGACCTCCGTCGCCTGCTTGCCGGCCGAAAACGGGTCGCCGAATTCTCCGGACAGCCCGCTCCGCTCCTCAGGCAGGTAGGCGACGTCCTCTTTATGGATGTAGTCCACGATGTCCTGCCAGCCGCGCCAACCGTCGCCCAAGGGCGGGCCCCAGATCTGGTGACCTTCGGACCCGTCCACCCGAGCCTGGCCGTTGTTGTAGCCGTACATCTGCGGGAAGACCTGGAACTGCTCGGAGCGTGAGGCGTTGATCCCGTAGATGTCGTTCTCCGGGTCCCGCACCTTCTTCACTTCCTCCAACAGGTCGCTGTAGCGCATGCCCTCGGATGGCTGGTTGGCGCCTGCCGCCTCAAACAACGTCACGTTGTACGCCAGGCCGCCAATCGCGCCCTGATACGGCAACCCGTACAGCGGCCCCTGCAGCCGAGTGGAGTCATACGGATAGACCTGCGACTTGTTGTCCGAGTAGATGTCCGGCTGGAACCAGTAGTTCGACGGGTCGTAGCCGTCCTTCTTGGCCACGATGTCGTCGATGTTCAGCCAGATGCCCGCGCCGGCGAACTGCTGGAAGGAGACGCCGTTGAGCAGGTTCGACTCGGAGAGCGTACCTGCTACTGCCTCCACGGCGATCTTCTCGTAGTAGATGTGGTCCTGCGGGATGAACTTGACCTTGATGTCCGGGCGCTGCAGGGCAAATCGCTCGATGGCCCACGACATGGCCGCGCCACGAGGACCGGAGGTGTGGTCGGTGGCGTGCTCGACCTTGACGGTGCGGGCCGCGGGCATCGCCTCGACCATCACTTCACGGGTGACGATCTTCTCGACGACCCGATCGACTGGCACTTCTTTCTGGACGACGCGCTCGACGACGCGCTCGACGGGGACTTCCTTTTCGACGACCCGCTCGACCGGCACTTCCCTCTCAACGATCTTTTCGACCGTTACAACCTGCGTTTCACCGCAGGCGGCCAGGGCAGCCAAGCCCGCCACGCCGGACGCGCCGACGGCGGCCCCGCGCAATATGTGCCTTCGTGAGATCAATCGACGCATCGGTCACTCCCTGGGTCCGGCATGAGAGTCTTGTGACTCTCGGTGATCCGCCAGTGGACCACTCTCCCGAAAACTGTATATCGGAGGCCGTTCAGAGTCGAAAGGACCCTGAGGTCATTCCGGCGAACAGCCTGCCCGGTACGTGACATGGGGTACTTGATACGGACCCGGAATCAAGGGCTCGCGATACGGAGAGTGCTCTCGAATCGCCGCGTGCGCCGGCGCCCGGCAGCGTCGGTCACTTGCCGCCGCTCCCGCTGATCCGCTGACAGAACGAGGCCCCCGCCGCGGCGGGGGCC
>JAKZUJ010000260.1:0-7744 GCA_047516685.1 Chloroflexota bacterium
CGGTTCAGTCGCCTCCATCATGGGCGCGGCTTCGACCATGACTTCCTTGACGACTTCCTTGACGACGATCTTCTCGACCTCTACCGGAACTTCCTTCTCAACGATCTTGGTCGTCTCGACGATCTGCGTGACGATCTTCTCAACCTGCTGCATCACGATCTTCTCGACCGGTACTTCCTTGACTTCCGTCCGCGTCACGATCGTTTCGACGGGCACTTCCTTGATGACCGTCGTCTCGACCGGAACTTCCTTCGTTACGATCTTGGTTTCGCCACAGGCCGCAAGAATGGCCGCCGATGCCCCGAGGGAACCGAGGCCCAGGCCGCGGAGGACCTTGCGTCTCGTTACTGAACCGATCATGAAACCTCCCCGAATCGATGGACCTCGGTGACGTACAACAACAAGCCACCAGTCCGTAGAATACCAATCCCCCGAACGACCAGCCCGACTGAAATATCAGTCCAGCAAGTCGCCCTTGGGTACCTTATGTAGCACCTGCCTTCGAATCCTGTCAAACAATCGGCGGAAGATTCCCGCGGCGCGTTCTGGCTCGATGGCGCCTGGCCAGCAACCGTTCACACCCGCCATCTGCCACGGCGGCGCATGCGGGAGCGATCGCTTACCAGGAACAGTGCAAACGCCAACCCGACCCGCGACGGTCGACCAAGGTGGGGCGGTCGTGGTCGCTTGCTGCGACGGCCATATGCGGGACCGCGGCTAGCGCTTGGTGCCCAGGTTCTGCGTGCCGCAGTACGCGGAAGACCTGCACGCGGCCGCCCGCTCTTCCTCGTCGCGCAAGCGGCCGCCGACCGACGTCATACGCAGGAACATGCCCACCGGCGGGGCGGCCAACGCGATCGTGTTCTCCTTGGTGGAGGTAATGGTGGAACTGTTGACTTCCCAGTCCTGCTGATAGACCACGGCGACAGCCTGGTCGTCGGTCAGCATGGCGTAGATGCGGGTGAAATCGGGGCGGACGGCCACCATCTGTGGGTTGTTGCCGACGCGGATGTGGGCCAGGGCGCGGAGCTTGGCGGTGTCAACGACCTGGACGAAATTGTCGTCGGCGTGGCCTGTGTAGGCAAAGGCGCCGTCGTAGGTGAAGGTGCCGAGCATGGGCTCGATCCCGGTCTGGAAGCGCTTGACCAGTTCGAGGGCGGTCGGCTCGTAGACGGCGACGGAGTGCTTGCCGGCCTCCTGGACCCAGATGGAGCCATCGGGGGAGGCGGTGAGGCGGGTGGGATGGCCGCCCGCCTTGGACTCGGCGATGGCGAGAACGGCGCCGCTGCTGGGGTCGATAGCGACGACGCGATCACCCGCGGCGGTGGGATAGACGAAGCGCTCGACGCCGTCGGCGTCGGTGCTGAGGTCGGCGTCGGCGAGGACCCCGCCATGGAGCGGGAGGTCGGCGAAGGTGTTGGTGACCTCGTGGGTGGCGGTGTTGATGGTGAGGACTTCGCCGGCGGCCATCTTGCTGACGAGGAGGGTGCCGTCCTGGCGGGCCTTGCCGAGGAAGACGCCCTCGGCCTCGCGGCCGAGGGGGATGCGATTGGTGATGGTGAGGGTATCGACGTCGAGGGTGATGAGTTCGGCGGTACCGGCGGCGGCGTCGAGCGTGCCGAGCCAGAGGGAGCGGCCGTCGAAGAAGTTGTTGTCGTCGTTCCAGGCCCAGCCAGTGAGGCCGTCGAGATCGCCGGTGCGGGAGATTTCCTCGGTCAGGATGTCGATGGCGGTGACGTGAGGGGAGCTATTACTAAAGACGAGGATTTCGCCAGCGTCGCCTTCGGGGGCGGCGCCCTCGCCGCCGGCGTCGCCGCGGGGCGCGCTGCCGGGGCCGCCTTCGCCGCAGGCGGCCGCGAGGAGTGCTACCCCGAGGCCTCCCATACCGGCCAGCAGGCGTCGTCGCGGTAGCCGTGGGGTCTTCATCGTCTCGGTCCTTTCACCGCCGGGTCGCCACTCGTCTGGAGATGCGGCGGGGCCTTCCACGCTCGTGATCTCAGCCCGCGGACCGCAATCTACCCAACAACGCGCGCTGCGCAATGGTAGTTCGTCAACGCATCCACCTGAATTCACGCTGCCCGCATCGCGAAGCCCAAGCTTGCCGAAGTATACCCCGGGCGCGACGCCAACCTGCGCCGTCCGGTGCGTCTGCTCCCGTTGACTTCCAGCCGGGAACCACGGCTCGCTCGCTCGGCGGACTGGCCCGAATCAACCTCGCAAGGCAGAATCCCGCGATCCGCGCGGCGCCCGGGCCGCATTGACATAGGCAGCCGCTTCATGAGTGACAAACTGCGAGTTGCGGTGATTACCGAACCGACGGCCTGGCACAGGGGCGCGCTGATTGACGCACTCCACAACGAGGAAGTCGGCGAGGTAGCGGTCGGAGATGTCACCGGAGGAACGTTCGACGAGGTCCGCGAGGGCGGCGCCGGCAAGGTTGCCGCGACCTACACCGACCTGGACGCGCTGTATCGCGACTTTGAGCCGCAGGCCGTGCTTGTCACGATGGAGCCCTGGCGCATGCCTCCCGTGCTTACCCAAGCATTGGAAGCTGGCGCCCACGTCTTCCACGAAAAGCCCGGCTTCGTGAACCTGGACGACTACCGAGCAATCTACCGGTTGGCGCGCAGCCGGGATCTTCACCTCTGTATCGCCTATGTGTCGCGTGCCTATCCGATCGTCAGGGAAGCGCGGCGACTGGTCGCCGAGGGCCTGCTGGGTGATCTGCTGTCGTTCCAGGCCTGGTTCGTGGCCGACCAAGAGCGCACGATCCAGAACCCGGCGGCCCGGCATGAATACGACGTCGCCGCTGGCGGTTGGTTCTTCTCGAAAGAACTGGGCGGCGGCGGGCACCTGACCATTCTCGGTTGCCACTACCTGGACTTGCTGCGTCATATTGGCGGATCCGACTTCAAGTCGGTCAGCGCGTTCTGCCGCAATGTGGGCGGCTCGGCGATCACCGTCGAGGACGCGGCCGTGGTGAACCTGGAGTTCGAGAACGGGATGGTTGGCAACCTCAATTCCGGCTACTACACCAGCAGCGCCGAATACGGCTCGGCCCGGCACAACGGCATCATCTTCTGGGGTAGGGACGGCTGGTTGCGCTTCAACCCGAACGGCGAGTCCAACCGCGAACCGATGCAGTGGGGCTCCTATCGAGGCGCCCAGGCCAGCGCACCGGTCAAGAGTTGGACGTTCGACAATTCAGGCGCCACGAACAATCCCTACCGATTCATGACCGGTCAGTTCTTCCGCGCCTGTCTTGGCGAAGGGCCACCGCCCGCCGAGCCGGAAGCGGGCATGTGGGTTAACGAGGCCGTCACTGCCGCCTACGCGTCGTCCGACGAGGGCCGCGTGTTGCCGGTTTCGATTCCTGAGGTATCGGGCTAGCATGGAGGTCCTTATGACTACAATTCCAGTCTCTTTCACCGGCGCCGAGTTCGGGCGAAAGCCATGAGCGCGCAGCCGTTGCGGGTCATTTCGGTTGGGGTCGGCGGTAGGGCGCGACAGCACCTGCGCGCCCAGATGCAGTTGCCTGACAAGTTTCAGATCGTTGGACTGGTTGACATCGTCCCGGAGGCGTTCACGGATGCGCTGGAAATCAGCGGCCTTCCTGAGTCAGCCTGTTTCACGACCCTGACGGAGGCGATGGCCACGACGCCGTGCGACGCGGTCGGGGTCTTCACCCCGGGCCATCTCCATACCTCCTATATGGAAGAGGCCATTGCCGCCGGCAAGCACGTGATCGTGGAGAAGCCGTTTACGTGCGACCTTGCCGAGGCCGAGCGCGTGGTGGCAGCCGCCGAAGCCAACGACGTACGAGTGGTCGTGACGCAGAACGACCGGCTTTTTCACCCCTATCCGCTGCTGCGCGAGATGGTCGCCGACCGACGCTACGGCGAATTGGGCGCCATCACGATGGTGCATCACAACGCCCGCGGGCGACCTTTCGAAAACGGGTACCCGCCGATGCATCTGTGGCACCAGGGCTCGCACCAGGTCGACACATTGCTCTCGGTGGTGCAACGGCCGCCGCGTTGCGTATGGGGCGTCAATGCGACGCCTGCCAACAGCACCTGGCCCGCGGAGCCGCATGTGTGCGCCATCATCAGATTCGATGGACCCGTGATCGTCAGCTACACGGCTACGTCGGACGCCCAGGCCTATGAGATGTATCTCCGTCTGGAGTTCGCAGAGGCCGCGGTCACTGTGCACGGCTTTTCCACCAACTCCACGGATTTCACACTGCGAATCACGCCGAGGCAGCCCCAGGACCCGTACCCGCGCTCCGAGGTGATTCCCGTCGGCAGAGCTGATCGTTCGGGTCGCTGGGCGGACATTGAACAGGGGATTTGGACTGACTTCTGGGCTCACGTGACGGAAGACCGCGACAACCAGTGCTCAGGACGTAACAATCTCCAGACGATTGGGGTCCTGGATGCCATCATCCGCTCGAGCAGCGAGCGGATTGCGGTTGAGATGTAGGTCAGGGGCGAATTCACAGCAGGGAGGATTCCATGGGGAAGGGACTGCGGGCCGGCGTCGTTGGACTGACGGGGATTGGCGCTCGAACACCGCTGCCGGCCCCCAAACGCGGCTGGGGCGCCACGATGCCGCATTCACACGCATCGGCCTATCACTACGTGGAGGACACCGAACTGGTCGCCGTCTGCGATCTCCGGCAAGACGCGATCGACGAGTTTGACGCGAATTGGCGCTCATACATCTCGGAAGTCAATGCCTACACCGATTACCGGGAAATGCTGGATCGGGAAGACCTGGACCTGATCAGCGTGGTCACCAGTGACCATGTGCACACGCAGATCGTGATCGATGCGGCCGAGGCGGGAGTGAAAGGCATCGTCTGCGAGAAACCTATCGCCACCACGCTGGCCGACGCCGACAGCATGATTGAAGCCGTGGACAGGGCCGGCATTCCCATGCTGGTGGACCATGTATACCGCTGGTGGTTCCCCTGGGCCGACGTGGGCAAACTGATCGATGACGGCGCCATTGGCGACGTGGTGCGGATCATGTGCAACCAGGGCGGTCCGCGAGCCATGTTGTTCCGCAACGGGACGCACGTGTGCGACACGATTAACTGGTTCTCCACCGGCAAGCCGACGGCGGTCTACGCCGTGGCCGAGAAGGGCTTCGAGGACTACGGTCCCCGGTACGCCAGCGATGGTGGCCACGACCCCGACACCGATCCCGCCCTCAGCATCATGATCGAGTACGACAACGACGTGCGCGCCTTCTGGAACGCTTGCAAGGCGATGCCAGGGCGCTACATCGGGCCGTTTGACATCTGGGGCACCAAGGGGCGCATTCACCTCACGAACGACTATGCCGTGCTCTACGACGACCCCGAAGAAGGCCTGCGGGGCAGGACTCTAACGCCCACGCAGTACACCCAGGGGCACATTGCCGGGCTGGTAACGGAGCTCGTGGGCTTGATCCGCGACGGCGGCGAGCCGAGCTGCGACGGTCGACAGGCGCGCCAGGCGCTTGAGGTGCTGCTGGCTGCCCTGCAATCGCAGGCCGGCGGTAACGTGCGCGTTCAGCTACCCATTACCGACGCCTGACCGAGCGGGAGAGGTACGGCTTTCGGCCCGCAATCGGGCAGCTGGCCGCTGCCGCGAACGGTCTGCGCGCCGCGACCGCGGTTCGGCTGCACGGTCAAATCTGGCGTGAGGGGCGCAGAGTGTGCTGACGAGTTACCAGCGCTCGCGGCTCTTGGCCGCGGCCGCGATGCTGCTGTTGATGCACGCGGCGTGTGGAACCCCCGACACCACTGCCCACCCGACGCCGACCGCTGGGCCCCGACTGGCCAATGTCCGTAATGAGGAGCCGATCGACGCGTTGCTGGCGCGGCGACAGGACGCGGCGTTGCGTGTCTGCGACGCGCTCGAGAACACGCTTCTCTTTGGGGATCCCGCCTTTTTTCTGGGGGCGTTGCGGTTCGCCGGGGAGGAAGGCGTGCGCAGATCGGATCTGATGGAAGCCATGGAGCGTGCGTGCCCTGGTCCGCTGCGTGTGTTGCGCTATGAACCGGACCTGATCGCCGAGTTTGAGAAGCTGCCCTGACGCGGTGGCCGGCAAGAGCCACGCCCGCTTAGCATGGGTCTCACGAGAATCTCCGCGAGCGAGTCGGAACCGTGTATGACGTTGTAGTAGTGGGCGCCGGCGTCATGGGCAGCGCCACGGCCTACTGGCTCAGCCGGGCCGGGAAGCGCGTGGCGCTGCTCGAAAAGTACAGCCCGGCGCACGTCAGGGCGTCGTCCGCCGACGAGTCCCGCACCGTCAGATACCAATACCGCGGACAGACGGTCTATACCGAAATGGTCGCCGGAGCGGTGGAACTCTGGAAAGACTTCGACCGCCGCTCGGGCACCAACTTTTATCGAGAGCAGGGCACTCTCACCTTGCAGTCGCGGCCTGGCCTTGTTCCGCTCCTCGACGGCTACGAGGGACTGCGCGAACTCGGGTATCGGCCGCAGTGGCTGGATGGGCACGACGTCCGGCGCCGCTTCCCCCAGTTCGCGAACGTGGATTCCGGCTACATCCTGGAAGGCATGGGCGGCTACGTTGCCGCGGGACCGGTGACGCGGGCACTGGCGGAGGCTGCAGCAGACCTCGGTGCGGACGTGCATTCGGGCGCCGAGGTTGTCGAGCTACGCGAGTCGAGCGGGCGCATCGCTGCCGCTGTGACCGGCGACGGGCGCGCGTTCGAAGCCGAGACATTCGTGATTGCCGCCGGACCCTGGACCTCTCGCTTGCTCCCCGAACTGCCGCTTAGCGTGCAGCCCACCGCCGCGCGCCTGCACTACCTCAGACCCAAAGACCAGGCGGCCTATTCATTCCCGCGTCTGCTGCCGTTCTCGGTCATGGACACGCAGTTCTACGGGTTTCCGGTGCATTGGCGCGGCTGCGTGAAAGTGGCCGACGACATGATCGGCGAGCCGTTCGATCCCGACCGCGAACGCGAGCACGAGGACCCGGTGGCGCTGGCCAAGCTGCGGGACTTCCTGGCCCGCCATATGCCGAACCTTCGCACCGCGGAAGTCGTCTACAGCAAAACCTGCACCTATTCCATGACGCCGGACGCAAACTTCATCATCGACTACCTGCCGAACCTGGCGAACGCGCTGGTGGCCGCCGGGTTCTCAGGACACGGATTCAAGTTCGGCATCCTGATCGGCCAGATCCTGGCTGACTTGGCAACGCGCGGCGCGACGCGCTGGGACCTATCCCGCTTTCGGTTGGATCGCAAGTCGTCGGTCGTTGGCCAACACTGGTAGCGCTCGAGCTCGAAGCGGGCGGTCAGTCGCGCCAGACTTCGCCGAACAACCGCAGCCAATTGCCACCCAGAATCTTGCGAACCGCGTCGTCGTCGTAACCGCGGCGTAGGAGGCCCTCGGCCACGTTCACGAACTCCAGCGGACCGGAAAAGCCGTGAAGGTGACGGTACGGTTGGGGAACCGGGCCAGACTTAAGGAAGGGCTCATGGCCGTGCGAGGCGCCGATCCAGGCAAACCACTCGCGCGACTGGCCCATACAAAAGTCCGTGCCGACGGCCACCTGATTGGCGCCGACCATGTCGACGAGGTAGTCAACCGCGTCCAGGTAGTCGTCCAGCGTTGACTCGTAGCCGTGGCGGTGGTGGTTTGGAAAGGCGTTGGCGCCAACCACGCCGCCCTTGGCGGTAAGAGCGCGTATGGCTTCGTCAGTCTTGTTCCGCGGA
>JAKZUJ010000261.1:0-25084 GCA_047516685.1 Chloroflexota bacterium
GGTTATTGCGGCCGTGGGTCAACCCGCCGGTACTGGCTCGGTGCGTATCCTACGTGGATAGCGCTGCTGAGGAGTCCACTCCATGCTTGAGGACTTTCGTTTCGAGGACTTGACTTGGCCCCAGGTCAACGATGCGGTCGAGGCCGGACGGATCCCGGTGCTGCCCGTGGGCACGATCGAACAGCACGGGCCGCACCTGCCGTTGAAGATCGACCGCTGGACGTCAACCTCAATCGTGGACGAAGCGGCGCGGCGATCGGACGGGCTGCTGCTGGCGATGCCGGCGGTGTCCTACGGCTACACCTCGCACGTGATGGACTTTCCGGGCTCGATGACGATTCACCACGAGACGTTCATTCGCTACCTGGTGGATATTGGGCTGAGCCTGGTGTACCACGGCTTCAAGAAGCTGATATTCATCAACGGGCACGGCTCAAACCAGCAGCCGACAGAGCTTGCCGCACGCCGGATCATGCTGGAGTCGGACGCGTGGGTGGGGATGGCCAGTTGGTGGAACCTCACGCAGGTCAACTCCGGCTTTGCGGAGACGTGGCGCGATTCGACGTTTCCGGGCGGTGCGGCCCATGCCGGCGAGGCCGAGACGGCAATTGCCCTGCACATGGATGCCGATGCGGTGCGCATGGACCTGGCGGTCGATCAGGTAACGGACACGAACCAGCAGGAGTCCAAATACCACTGGGTCGACCTTTTTGGGTCCGGCCCAGTGAAGATGGACGGCTATACGAGCACGTATACGCCGGACGGCACCCAGGGGACGCCTTCGGTGGCCACGGCCGCGAAGGGCAAGCTGCTCTTCGAGGAAGCCGTGAACAACCTGGTGGAGTTCGGGCGCGAGATGTCTGAGCGGCAGTACCTGCCCAGGGTGGATCACCACCGGCAGCCGCCGACAATCGCGCGGCCTGGTTAGTCGGTAAAGGCCAGTAGCACTGGCGACAGGACGGGAGCTTTGAACATGGATTCCACTTCGCGAGTACGCGACCGGCACTCGGAACCGTTTCGGGTGCTGGTGACGCTGGGCGAAAGCACGACGGCCGGCGGCTGGAGTTCATCGCGCGAACGCTGCTGGGCCAATGTGCTGGCCGATCTGATCAGCGACTTTCAGGACGAGCCGGTCAAGCTGGTGAACAGCGGCATCGGGGCCAACGTGATCTCAACTCGGTCGCCGTTGTACGACTACTCCGGCAAGCCAGCGGCCGACGAGCGGATTGGGCGGCACGTGATTGCGCATGACCCGGACCTGCTGGTGATTTCGTACGGGCTGAACGATGCGCGAGGCGGCACGCCGGTCGAGATGTTTCGCGAGGAGTTAGAGAAGCTCATCGAAGCAATTCGGGCGGAATGCAATCCGCTGATCGTGTTGCCCGGTCCGTACTACATGACCGATTTCACGTCGTATGAACACTTCGGCCTTGCCAGCCACGCGGTCTTTGAGTCTTTCAACCTGGTGACGGCGCAAGTTGCGGAGGCCACCGGCTGCCTGTTTGTCGACGTGTACAACGCCTACGGCGGCGCGGAGTGGCTGGTGCATCACGACGGCGTTCACGCGAACGACCTGGGCCACCGGGTGATTGCGCACGAGATATTCAAGGTCCTGGCCCAGCACTGTTCGGGGCTGGCCGCGCGTACGAAGCGGCTGGAGTACGAGACAGAGCGCTGGAGGGATGAGTCGGTGTTGATGGCCGATTACGGCTACAAGTCGCGCGGCAAACCGACGATCGGGCTGCCGCCGGGCCAGGGTTAGCCGTAGAGGTCGTCGAACGGCAAGGAGCGCTCTAGGCCGCGTCAACCTCCAGGAGTCCCACAGCGTCGCGGACGGTGCAGACGAGTACAGGGTCGGGTTTGGCTCGCGCGTGCTCGAGCAGTGCGGGAAGGGCACGATTCTCGGGGTCGTGAAGGTAGTGGGTATAGGGGTGCCAGACGGGGGTCCAGAGCAACGCGTGCTCGTAGGCGTGGTCGAGTGCCGCCAGGTTGTAGGCGATCCAGTCATCCAAGTCCGTCGGAGCCGTCCATGGGCAGGTCCAGCCGTCGGGGATTGGCTGGTGGCCGTCTCTGCGCCGCCAGGCGTCCTGGGCGTCGAGGTCTCGGCAGCGCTGGAAGGCGAAGAAGATTCGGTCCATCCAGCCTTGGATGGGCAGCTCGATCAGGCCGTTGGGGTAGGCGTAGGCCTGTAATCGGCCCGGCGCCGCCGCGTCATGAGCCTCGCCGTAGAGGCCCATGGTGCTGTCCATGTGGGAGCTGACCCAACGGAATCCGCTTTCCAGGATGGCCCGCTGATTGGGGAACAACATGTTCAGGCCGCCGGGAAGGCCGCCCGGCCCGCGAAGCACGACGGACTCGACGCCCAGGCGCGCGCGAAGCCGACGGTTGGTCAGCTCCAATTCCTGGCGCAGCAGGTCGGTGTCGGCCATGGACAGATGCACGTGGTTGTATGTGTGGTTGTCGATGCGATGGCCGCGTCGCAGGATTTCGCGCAGGTAGTCGATGTTCGCGTCTTCGAGTCCGTTGCCGACGTAGAAGAACTGCAAGCTGACGTCGAACGCTTCCGCCGTGGCGCAGAGATCCAGCGTGTACTCGCGGAGCGGCGGCATGATGCGACCGTGGTTGATCAGCGTCGGCGAGTAGCCGGCGCACATTTCCAGGTCGTAGCTGAGAGCGACCGCGCAGCGAACTCCTTCCGGCAGCGCGACGCGGACACTCACTCGAAGGCGAATCCGTAGAGGCGCGAGCGCTGGAGGCTGAACCGTACGGCAGCCATGTCGACCAGACAGACGTCACTGCCGGACCAGCGCACTGGTTGCGACTTCGAGTCGCCGTGCCACGGCTGATAGTCGCTGCTGCCGAAGCCTTCAATGACCCGGCCCGACGCGTCCACCAGTTCGGCGGTCAGTTCGCCTTCCATGACGGTGGACGTTGCCGCGTTAAGTACTAGGCGCTTGCCGCCTACCGGCAGGACATGGGTGGTGAAAACCGCGGCTTCGGGTCCGCCCGTGGCCGACACGGCAGCCCAGTAGCGGTCAAGCTCCCAGCTGGCGCGGCAGATCGCCCCGTAAAAGGTCTTCAGCGATGGCTCGATGCTGTACACATCGCCATGCACACCTTCCAGCCCGCTGTAGTACATATAGAGGCGGTCGCCGTCCTCAATGAACTCGTGCGTGGGCCAGAGCATGCCGCCGCCGTAGTCGCCCAGCGGGGCGTTGGGCAGTGTCGACCGGCGGGAAGGACGCGACCAAAGCCGACGATCCTCGCTGCCTGCAAACTGCCAGTCGATGGTTTGGTCGCGCACGTTGTAGCAGCACAGCAGGCCGATATAGCCGCCCCGGACCTTTGTGGGCATCAACTCCATGAACTGCTGATCGTGCGGGTCCTTCCAGTCAGGCTCGATGATGACTTCGATGGGCGACCAGATGGATCCGTCTGGACTGGTGCGGCGGGCCAGCACGCGCCGGCCGTACGGGAAGAAGCAGTCATAGGGCAAGTAGCCGCCCGGATGCATTTCCGTGCCGACCTTTTGCATCAGTTCGTATGACCCGTCTTCCAACTGGTAATACCCCGCCTGGTCGGCGCCGCCCATTGGCGTGGTGTAGGGCATGATCAGTCGGTCACCGACTGCCTGAATCCTCAGCAACGGACCTTCGACGGCCGTCCAGTTGATTCCGTCAGGCGAGTGGTAGCGATAGGTCGCATAGGGGTGTGACTCGGCGCCGGGTTCGCGCGCAAGCCCCGGGATCCAGCCAGAACCCAGGCCTCCGGGCCGGCGCGAGGGGGCGCGGATGATGAACATTTCATAGCGGCGGTCGGCTTCGGCGTCGGGGTGAATCAACACCGAGGCGTACTGCGAGGAACCGCCGGAATCGAAGTCGAAAATGATGTTGGTCTTGGGGTACCCCGGCTGCGGACACAGGTCGAGTTCGGGGCGCGTCCAATTAATGCCGTCCTCGGAAACGGAATAGACCAGACGCCGGTAGGCTTCAAAGTTCTGACCCTCCCGCGGGGTGCAGACGTGCCAGCCTTTCCAGAGTCCGTCCAAAGGGTCTTTCAGGAACGTGCCGTGCGCGAACACGGCGCCCTGATCCCACGGCATGCTGGGCTCGATGAGGGGGTTGGCCGGGTCGGGCGTCGCGGGTTCGACGCGCCAGCCAAAGTTGTCACGCTCGGCAATGTCGTCGTCCAGGATCATGGAAAGGCAGTCGATCCGCGCCACGGTGCCGCTCATTTCTGTGCGCGCCTGCGGGAGTACAGGGCGGTGCGTCGCCAGAGCCGAAAGGGTATCAATATGAGGTGGCTGGGGCATTGCGGCGGCTCGTCCCAGCCCGCGTTCACGTGGCGCGCCTGAGACGCATGGCTGGCTTCAGCCGAAGCGTCGTAATACGTGCCGGTCACCTGCTGGACGGAACGGGCGCCGCGCCTCTGGCCGATACCGCAATCCGGGTTTCGGGCGCACGTATTTCATCCCGCGGCCCCGTGGCCGCTCTTCCGATTGGCCATGACGAGCAGGTCATCGATCTACGTGAACTCTGGGTGATTCCGGGTTTGATCGATGCCCACATCCATCTCTGGGGGCTGGCTCCGGGCGAGCCGACGCCGGCGGGCTTTCAGACTCGCCTGGCACGCGCCAAGGATCAGGCGAGAGACTTGCTGCAGGCGGGATTCACGACGGTGCGCGACCTTGGCTCGCCGATCACGCCGGCGCTGCGCGACGCCAGTGCCACCGATCCGCCGACAACGCCCCGCATTCTGGCCGCCCATGTGGGACTCACCGGCGCCCGCGGGCCGTGGTTGATTCCGCAGCCGTTGTGGTGGGAGGCGCGCGTTGTGCGCGGTGCTGTGTCGGCGGGCGAGGCCGTACGGCGGCTGCACGACCAGGGTGTGGACGTCGTCAAGATCGGCGCATCGACCGGGCCGCGCGAGGAAGGATTCGGCGACCGTCCAACCCTGACGGAGTCGGAGATTCGGGCGGTGTGCGATACAGCGCATGCGCTGGGTCTTCCGGTCGCGGCACACGCCATCGGCTCGGAGGCGGTGAGGCGGTGCGTGGTGGGGGGCGTGGACACTATCGAACACGGATACGGGCTGAGCGATGAGGTATGCGACCTGGTCGCCGCGAGTAGCGCCTGGATCGTTCCTACGCTGCGGACGCGCGCGGTGCGTCCAGCGCCTGAGGCGCAGGCGACGGCCCGGGAGCAAATGGACACGCTGCGGCGGGGCGTGGCGGCGGGGATTCGTTATGCCGCGGGTACGGATTCGGTTGGGGATGCGTATACGTTGCACGGCGCCGGCAACGCGTATGAAATAGAGCTTATGGGTCGGGTGCTGACGCCGGAGGCGGCGCTGGCGGCGGGCACGCGGGAGGCCGCGCGAATGCTGGGATTGGACAGTGAAGTCGGGACGCTGGAGGCGGGTAAGTTCGCCGATCTGATTGGCGTTTGCGGAGATCCGAGGCGCGATCCATCAGTGCTGCGGCGGGTGGAATTCGTGATGCGCGGCGGGCAGGTGGTGCGGTCCAACGCGAATGCGGACAGGCGTTAGTCGACGCGGTCGAAGTTCGACCAATCCAGGTCCACCCAGCGGCGTTCGGCGGCGCTGGTGCGGATGGCTTCGTGTACGAGCACTTGCCGATGGCCGTCGCTGAAGGTGGGATGCGAGGCGGTGGCGGGGCCGGCGGAGCCTATGTGCGCGTAGATCTCTCGAAACAGCAATCGGAACGTTTCGTCGAAGCCTTCGCGATAGGCGCCGGCCCGTTCGATGAAGCGCCGGGCGTCGGGCCGCAGGTGGCGGGCGTCGGCGACCAGCAATTCATTCGGTTCGTCGCGATGACCTATCCACAAGTCGTTGGGTCGTTCGGAGTCCCAGCTGACGCCGGCCAACTCGGCGTCGATCTCTACCTGCACTCGGTACGGATGCCCAGCCGCCACGTGGGAGAGTGACAGTACGACCTCGGTCCCGTCGGAGAACTGAGCGAGAATTCCCGCCAGATCGTCACCGGCGGACCCTGCCGCGATCATTGGCTGGTGATTGTCCGAGCCGGGCGGCTGACGGTCGATATGCGCCGTACCAAATGCCGCGCATAACGCGATGGGGCGTTCGCCGAGCAGGAACATCAGCAGGTCGAGCAGGTGGCTGCCGGTGGTGGACGTTACAACGGTGGGGCCGCCGATAGCTGGATCAAGCCGCCAGTCCCAGTCGCCGCGGCTCCAGAGAGTGTCGTCGGCGATCGATGCCCTCACGAGGAATGTGCGCCCCAGCAGTCCCTCGCGTCGGCGGGCGGCGATTTCCTGTATGAGCGGGTAGAACCTGTTGTTGAAGCAGACGGCGTGCACGACGCCGGCTGCGCGTGCGGCAGCCTCGAGCTCGGCGGCTTCGGCAACTTCGATTCCCAGCGGCTTCTCGCACACCACGTGACGGTGGTGCTGCAAGGCCTCCAGAACAAGCTCGCGGTGCAGGGCGTTAGGCGCACAGATGTGGACGGCGTCGATGTCTCGGTCAAGTGCCGCCGCAAGACTGGCGTCGGCGTGCGGCACTCGCAGATCGGCCGCTGCCGTCCGAGCGCGCTCCAGCGTAGAGGCCACCACGCTGACGACCTCCACGCCGTTGCGGCGCAGCGCGTCGATGTGGATGCGGCCGATGGTTCCCGGGCCGATAACGGCCGCGCGGATCGGAGGTTGCATGGCGGGTACGTCGTGCTGGTTCGTCGCTGCACCGAAATAGACTGGTCCACTGCGTATGCTACGTGCCGCGCGCGGTTCGTCCGAACGTCGGGCGGTTGACGCTCAGGCACTCCAGTCGATAGGTTGCGCCCGCCGCGCCGTCCCCGTCGGCTCAGCCGAGGAAACCGGCGCGGCGCGTTGTTGTAGAGGCACGGCGGCCTGACGTCCGATGAGACCAACCGCCGCACGAAGCTCGCATAGGACGGTGCCCTTGGGTGTACGGATCGGGATTGATACCGGCGGAACGTTCACCGACCTGGTCGTGATGGACGAGGCCACCGGGCAGGTTGACGTGGTCAAGCTGCCGTCCACTCCGGATGAACCGAGCCGGGCGATCCTGGCGGCGCTGGAGCAGGCAGGTATTGACCCTGCCCAGGCCACCAACCTGGTACTGGGCACCACGGTGGCCGTCAACGCCCTGCTTCAGCGGCGCGGGGCGCGTGTGCTTTACATAACGACCGAAGGCTTTGAGGACGTGCCGTTTCTCCAGCGGGTGGATCGCAAGTTCCACTACGACCTGGATTGGGAGCGGCCGCTGCCCCTGGTGGCAAGGCGCGATTGCCTGGGAGTGCGTGAGCGCGTCGACTATCGAGGTGAGACGGTTACTCCGCTGTCCGCCACGGCACTTGAACGGCTTATTGCCTTGATCCGTGAGCGGCTGGGCGATACCGATGTCGAGTCGGCGGACGTCGGATTCGCGCTGAACTTTCTCTTCTCGTACGTGCGCCCGGACCACGAGGCCAAGGTGCGGGAAGCGCTGGCGGAGGCATTTCCAGGAATCCCAATCTCCGCCTCGCACGAAGTGGCGCCGATCTGGCGAGAGTACGAACGCGCGAGCACGACGATTGCCGACGCAGCGGTCAAGCCGCTCATTAGCCGATTCATTGCTTCACTCGATCGCGGACTGCGCGCGCGCGGCTTCACCAGATCCTGGTCGGTGATGAAGTCCAACGGCGGACAGATGCTGGCCGAGACGGCCGGCGAGCGTCCGGTGCAGACCGTGCTGTCGGGACTGTCGGGGGGAATCATCGCCGGGCAGGCGTTTGGCGCGGAAGCCGGTCAGTCGAATGTCATTACGTTCGACATGGGCGGGACCAGCACCGACGTGGGCGTCGTGGCGGATGGGCGGGTCGGCTACACCACGGCATGGGAGATTGAGTTTGGACTTCCGGTCGCCGCGCCGTTCATCGAGATGACCACGATGGGGGCCGGCGGAGGATCGATTGCCTGGGTCAACAAAGGCGGCCTGTTGCAAGTGGGGCCGCAGAGCGCCGGCGCCGTTCCGGGTCCGGCGTGCTATGCGCAGGGCGGCGAGGACGCCACGGTTACTGACGCCAACGTGGTGTTGGGTCGCTTGAATCCGGCGAACTTTCTTGGTGGGGATCTGCCGCTGGACGCCGACCTGGCCCACCAGGCGATTGAGCGCCTGGCCCAGCACGTGGGGCTTGCTCCAGTCGATACGGCGCACGCCGTGATCGAGATCGCGGTGGAGAACATCGCCGAAGCGATGCGGCTGTTGACGGTCCAGCGCGGACTGGATCCGCGCGAGTTCAGCCTGGTTGCATTTGGCGGCGCCGGGCCGCTGCATGCGGCGGCTATCGCAAAGGTGATTGGGACGCGCGCAACGTTGATTCCGCCGCATCCGGGCCTGTGCTCGGCCTTCGGGACGCTGTTGGCCGACATCCGCGTTGACAAGACCTGGACGCACCTGGTTCGGTCCGACTCCCCGGACTTGGCAGATCTGGATCAGCGACTGGAGACGCTGGTTCGAGAAGCGGTTGAGGATCTGGGTCGAGAAGGCTTTACCGGCGAGCCAGCCATTCGCCGGTCGGCCAACATGCGCTACCTGGGGCAAAATTACGAAGATGAAATTCCGATTCCCGACGGTCCGCTGACTCAGGACGCGTGGCAGCGGCTGGTCAACGGCTTTGAGCAGCACTACGAGGCGGAGTACGGCTATCGAATCAAAGGCGAAGTCATTGAAGTCGTGCAGCTGAATGTGAGCGCGGTAGGTGAGTCAGCGAAACCTCACCTGTCACGGATTGAGCCGCAGGCGGCAGCCGCGCCGCGCGCGCTTCGGCTTGTGTATTTCGATTCGCGCGAGCCTGTCGACTGTCCAATCTTCGAACGGAGCGACCTCTCGCCAGCCGACGTCATCGAGGGTCCGGCCGTGATCGAAGAATTGGACTCCACGACGCTCGTGCATCCGGGTCAGACATTGACCATCGGCGAACGCGGCCTGGCGAGCCTGGTGTGGGCATGAGCAAGCCGTCGGTCGCGATGGGCGCCGACCCCGCGCGCGACTTGGTGACGCAGACGGTGCTTTACAACCGACTGGTGGGCGTGTGCCGCGAGATGGGCACGACCATGATGCGCACGGCGTATTCGCCCATTTTCAGCGAGAGCCGCGACTTTTCGTGCGTCCTCTTCGACCGCCAAGGGCGGATGCTGGCTCAAACGGAGTTCTGCCCGGCGCAGGTGGGCGCGATCCGCTTCGTCGTGAAGTGGCTGATCGCGGAACTGGGCGAGGACGCGATGAAGCCGGGCGACGTGATCGTCCACAACGACCCCTACCGCGGGGGCGTGCACATGCCGGAGCACGTGGTCATCAAGCCCGTGTACTACGACGATGAGCTGTTTGGGTACGTGGCCAACATCGCTCACCTGGTGGAGATCGGGGGCATGGCGGTGGGCGGGTTCGCCGCGACCGCGACGGAGGTTTACCAGGAAGGTCTGCGGTTGCCGCCGGTCTGGCTGATGCGCGAGGGCGAGTACAACCACGACGTCTGGCGCGTGATCATGTCGAACCACCGCGCGCCGCGGTACACGTGGGGCGACCTGCACGCGATGATCGCCTCCCTGACAGTGGCTGAGCGGCGTTGCCATGAGCTGCTGGATTCCTTTGGCGTGGAGACCGTGCGCGAGGTCAGTAGCGCGCTGATGGATCACGCCGAGCGATGGATGCGTAACGAGATTCGTTCGATCCCGGACGGCGAGTACGAATTTGCCGACCACATGGAGGACGCGTGCGATCCGCCGGCGCGCGACTGGATTCGCCTGCGGCTGATCGTGGAGGACGGGACGATCGTGGCGGACTTTACGGAGAGTGATCCACAGGCCGCGCACGTACTCAATTGCACGTACGGGGTCACGGCGTCGGGTGTTTACAACGCGATCTTTCACTTCGCGGACAACGACGTGCCGCACAACGACGGGGCCTACCGGCCGATAACTGTGATTGCGCGTCCCGGTTCCATTGTGAACGTGATCCATCCCGGCGCCTCGGTAGGCGGTAATACGGAAACGCATCCGCGGATCTGGGGAATTGTGATGGGTGCGCTGGCGCAGGCGGCGCCTGATCGGGTGTCGGCGGCGACCGGCGGGACGTCGTGCAACTTTCTGTTTGGCGGGACTCACCCCGACACGGGGCAGTACTACGTGCACTATCACTTCGACGGGGTAGGCTGGGGCGGTCGGGCCGCAGCCGACGGTAATAGCCATCAGGTCGTGCCCAACGGCAATTGCCCCGCCACACCGGTGGAGATTTTTGAAACACGGTATCCGTTCATGGTGCGCGCCTATCGGCTGCGCACCGACTCCGGCGGAGCTGGCGAACAGCGCGGCGGCCTGGGCTCGGACCGCATCCTGGAGGTCCGTGCCCCCGCGATCACCGTCTCCGCACTCTTCGACCGCATGGTCTCGCGACCTTGGGGGCTGTACGGAGGCCATTCGGGCGATCCGTCCCGGCTGCTGGTCCGACGAGCCGGAACGCCGACGTTCCAGACCTTCGGCGAAGCGTTTGGGACCTCGAGCAACTCGCGCATCGCGAACATTGAGCTTGGAAAAGGCGACCAGGTCATGATCAGTAGCCCGGGCGGGGGAGGCTACGGGGCGCCGGAACGCCGGGAACTCGAGCAGGTGCTGCGAGACGTACGCGAGGGATTTGTTTCCTTGGCGGCGGCGCGCAAGGTTTACCGGGTGGCGATGGACGAGATCGATGGTCGTTTCGTCATCGATCAGCCGACAACCGCGGCACTGCGGCAGGCGCGGCCCGAGCCCAAGACACGAGACCACGGCTCAGTGAAACCCACCCCGGCCAAGTCCCAGGCGCGACCTCCCGACGGGGGGCACTGGGAGCGCCTGACGGGCGACTGGTGGCAGACCAACGTGATCCACTGTGAGTTTTGCGGGCAGGTCATTCCCCGAGACATCTGGCGGTCCGGAGACGCCCACCAGTTCTGTTCACAGAATTGCGACGAGCGCTACCGCACTTACTGGCTGCCGCGGTATGGACAGCCAGCAGACACGAGGCCGCAATGACCAACACCGACACCCTATTGCGCGTGGATGACCTGGCGGTGGAATTCGCCACCGACGAAGGCGTGGTCCACGCGGTAAACGGGATCTCGTACGAATTGAATGAGGGCGACTCGCTTGGCATCGTCGGCGAGTCCGGCTGCGGCAAGAGCGTCAGTTCCCTGGCGATCATGGGCCTGGTGGCTCGCCCGGCCGGACGAGTGGCGCGCGGCTCGATCCTCTTTCAGGGCCAGGATCTGTTGGACATCTCGTCCGAGGAGATGCGCCAGATCCGCGGTTCACACATCGCCATGATTTTCCAGGACCCGATGAGTTCCCTGAACCCCGTGTATCCGATCGGACGGCAAATCGAAGAATCTCTGCGGCTACATCTCAACATGAGCAAGCCCGAGGCGCGTGCCAGAGCCGTGCAATTGCTGGAAACCGTGGGCATTCCGGCGCCGGAGGAACGGGTGAAGGATTACCCGCATCAGCTTTCAGGCGGTATGCAGCAGCGCGCGATGATTGCAATGGCCATTTCCTGCCAGCCCGATCTGCTAATCGCCGACGAGCCGACGACCGCCCTCGACGTCACAATTCAAGCCCAAGTCATCGAGTTGCTGGCGGAATTACGGCGCGAACTAGGAATGGCCGTCATTCTGATTACGCATGAACTCGCCCTGGTTGCCGGGTTTTGCGATCGGGTTGCGGTGATGTACGCCGGCTTCATCGTGGAGTACGCGCCCGTGCACGAGCTCTTCGCCCGGCCGCAGCACCCCTATACGCTGGGCTTGATGCAGGCTGTGCCGACGATTACCGGTGATCGGTCCGAACAGCTGTCAAACATTCCCGGTTCGCCGCCGGACTTGATCGGCCTCCCACAAGGCTGCCCCTACGCCGCGCGTTGTCCGTACGTGCTCGACGCCTGTCTAGCGATGATGCCGACCCTCGAAGATCGCGGCGCCGGCCATCCGGTTCGCTGCATTGTTGACCCAACGACTGGAGAGTTGCGGTGAGCGTATCGGCCCGTCCCGCGTCGAAAACGGCCGCCAGCAGCAACGGCGCCCTTCTTGAAGTCAAGAATCTCGTGAAGCACTTCCCGGTTACTCGAGGCGCGCTGATTCGTCGCCACGCCGGCTGGGTACGCGCGGTGGACGATGTGTCGTTCAGCATTGAGCCCGGCGAAACCCTGGGGATGGTCGGTGAATCCGGCTGCGGCAAGACCACCACCGGCAACGCCGTGATGCAACTGGAGCCGCCTACCTCCGGCGAGGTGATTTTCGAGGGGCAGACCCTGACCAGTCTCAAACGGGACGAGCAACGCCGCGCGCGTCGCCGAATGCAGATGATCTTTCAAGACCCGTACGGCTCGCTGAACCCTCGCATGCCCGTGAGCAAAATCATCGAAGAGCCGATGATGGTCCACAATCTGTACGAGAGCCGCCAAGACCGTCGCGATCGCGTTCAGGAGATTTTGCAGCTTGTTGGACTGAGCCGGTCGCAGGCGTCGCGCTATCCGCACGAGTTCTCCGGCGGACAGCGCCAGCGCATCGCCACAGCGCGCTCGCTGGCAGTTGAGCCGACGTTCATTGTCTGCGACGAACCGGTGTCGGCGCTCGACGTGTCAATTCAAGCCCAGATCATCAACCTGTTGCAAGACCTGCAGCAGCGCCTGGGCGTGGCCTACCTGTTCATTGCCCACGATCTGAAAGTGGTGCGTCACATCAGCGATCGGGTCGCGGTCATGTACCTGGGCAAGCTGGTCGAAGTCACGACCAGCGACACGCTGTACGTGCGCCCACTCCATCCGTACACCCGCGCGCTGCTGTCAGCCGTGCCCGTGGCCGACCCGGAAGTCGAGGCCAAGCGACAGCGGATCATTCTGCCGGGCGACGTGCCAAGTCCGGTGAACCCGCCCTCGGCCTGCCGCTTCCATCCCCGCTGCCCCTGGGCGCGGGAACGCTGCACGACCGAGGAACCGTTACTGACCGAAACAGGAGACGGCCACGCCGTGGCGTGTCACTTCTGGCGCGAGATCGAGGACTCAGGCGGCGTGCCGCCCATGAGTCCGACAGAGGCCTTGCACGCCGGCCAAGCCTGGTCCGGCTGAGGCCGGCGATGGCGTCTCTCGACGGGCGCTGCCCGCACCACGTATGAGCTGGGAACGCCTCCTGGCGCTTGAAGGCGGAGCTGTCGGCGCGCTTGCCATTGCCGACGACCCCGAGGGAACGGCTTTCGCGGCTACGTTATCGGGTGTCTTTCGCGGCGCCAGCGGCGGCGAGTGGGTGTGGGCCGGGCGCGGTCTGATCAGTCCTTTTGTGCAAGACGTGGCCGTTTCACCCGATTTCGCGCGGGACGGCGTGGTGGCCGCGGCCACGGCTGTCTCCGGTCTGCATATGTCGTACGACCGCGGTGAGTCATGGTCCCGTCTTGATTTCTGGGGCGTGCGTCCCACTGTGACGCGGGTCGCCATCTCGCCGGACTTCAGTCGAAACGAGTTAGTGGTGGCCGGGACGCAGTACGAGGGTGTGTACGTCACGACTAACCGCGGGCGCAGCTGGAACGGGTTTGCCGATGGTCTGGAAGACGCTGAAATCTCGGCGCTGGCCGTTGCTCCCGGTGCGACGAACGGCGGGCCGATACTGGCGGCCGCCGACACTGGTGTTCTGCTCCGCTCGACCGACGTTGGCCGCACGTGGCGCCGAATCGAGCACCCTGAGGCGGACCCGCTGGAGAGTTGCGCTTGGGTCAATCGAGAGGTCGCAGTGGCCGGAACCGCCTCCGGACGCTTGCTTCGCTCAATGGACAGCGGGCAACACTGGGAGACGGTGTGGCAGGCGGACGACGATACGGTCAACGGGATAGCCGTGACCGAGGCTCGCAACGGTGGCCGGCTGATCGTGGCGGTGACGGGCAGCGGGCGACTGCTGCAGTCGAACAACGCCGGCGCGACCTGGCAGGAGCGGCAGGTTGCGTCTCACGGCACTGCGTCCGCGCTATGCGTGGCCGCCTCCGGCGGCTGCGTGCTGGTGGGCACCGACCGAAACGGCGTGCTTCGACGGACTGGGGATAACTCGGCCGCGGCGGCGAACGCAGGGTTGGTGAGCCGTCCGATCCTTGATTTGGACGCGTCGTCGTTTGCCGACGACGGGACGCTGGTGGTGGGCACGCTCCAGGACGGCGTGCTGGTCTCGCGCGACGGGGGATCGACCTGGACGTCAACCCTGGACGAACGAGGGCTGAGTCCGGCCACGACCGTGCGGCTGTCGCCTGACTTTCCGCGCGACGGAATAGCCGGCGCCATTGCCGGCGGGCAAGTGGTCTGGACCGACGATGCGGTCGCTTCATGGGTCCGGCTCAGCGGCCTTACGGCCAACGGCGCGGCCAGCCTGCTTGAGTTTTCGCCCGATTTCGCCGCTGACGGGCATGTGGTTGTGGGTGGTCTTGATGGACTGCTGCACATTTCTCGCGACCGGGGCGAGACTTGGCAACCGGTCTCGGCAAGACCCGCAGGCGGCACCTTCCTGTCGTTGGCCTTTTCACCGAATTTTGGTCGTGACCGCAGCATGGTTGCAGTGGTTGGCGACGAGAACCGGCTGGTCGTGCTCCGATCCGGTGACGCCGGCGAGTCATGGACGCGGTGGGTTGAGTACGACTCGCCCATGGGCTGGGCGTCAGTGGCGATTCCACCGACGTTTCAGGCTGAGCTCGGCCCGGTGCTCCTGGCCGTCCGGGACCGAATTGCAACGCCGCCTGCCAACGGCCGCGGCCCCTGGCCCGGGATGCAGATTGCCAACGGCGACCTGGCGATTCGCCAGGTCACGGTGTCGCCGGACTTCGAGCGCGACGGGCTGGTGGCGGCCGCAACCAGCGACGGCGTCTACCTCTCAAACTCACACGGGCACACCTGGTCGCGAATGGACGGACCGCTGGCCGGGCAAGCCGTGGAGCGCGTGAGCATTACCCAGTCGGATCCCCATCGGCGCACGATTCATGCGGCCCTCAGCCGCGGCGAGTTGTGGCAGTTCACGGCATAGATCGCGCGAAGTGAGCGAGACGCCGCTTCGCAAGCCGCCATCGCCGACCGCTCATGCGTTCATTCCCGGTCCTCCGTTCGATGAGTCGCGGACGCCGCCAGCCCGGGTGGCCAACGTCAACACAACTAACATTCCCGCTGCCGTCAGCCTGGCTTGCCGTGCGATGGGGCAGGTGTTCAACCCCGCCGACAACGGCTTTCCGTACATGTACACGCGCATTTGGCCGGACGGCTGGCTGGGGTTCAGTCCATACCATGGCGCGGTGCAGTTGTCGGGTCGTCACCTCGACGCGCTGCTGGCGGCCGAGGCAGCGCTGGGCGTTGAGCTTGATGAGGACGTGGTTGCCCGCCACGCCGAGGCGGCCTTCTTTTCACTGACCGCCGGCCCGCTGCCGTGCAATCACAGTCAGCCCGGCGGCCCGCTGACGTCCGTTGACGAGCACTCGATTCGGGAGGCCGTGCACGGGCTGCACGCGCTCGCTCGTTATCGCGCGTCGGCCCGCGCAGTTGAAGCCGCCGATGCGCTGATTGCCGACATCCGTCGCTTCTGGCGCGCGGAGAGCGACTGGGATCAGGATGGCGTGCAAGCGGCCTATGGGCTGCCGATGACCGCACGTCCGACGTTTGTCGAAGGAGTCGCCCGTTCGATCGGGCCGTTGGTGAAGCTTTACGAGGCAACCGGATCGAGTGGGACGCTGGAACTGGCGCAGGATCTGGCGGCGCATGCGACCCAGCGGTTCTTTCTCGCGGATGGCTCGTATGACGCCGAGCGGCTGGGTGCGCACACGCACTCGACGACATGCACACTTTCGAGCCTGGCGCTGCTTGGCAGCGTGACGGACGACCGCGCGCTTCTCGCCCGGGTGCGTGCCTTCTACGACAACGGGCTGCGTGTGATCCGCGACGAGGTGGGTTGGGTTCGGGAGCGCCACCATCCCAGCTTCCACCCGGAGCAGGGTGAGATGAACAACGTTGGAGACGTGATAGAGACGGCACTAATTCTGGGGAGATATTTCGGCGATACTTATTTCGAGGATGCCGAGCGCTATCTGCGTTCACAGCTACTGCCCTCGCAGGTCCGGGACCTGAGTTTCATGGACGAGGCTCCCGGCGGGGATGAACGCCGGCAGCTGGGGACCCGCCTGTTGGGTCTCTTTGGATTCAACGCCGTGTACGGTCACCTGCCGCTCGGCAAGCACCAGGTCACCCCAAGCCTGGATATCGTGGGCGGGGCCACGGCTTCGCTTTGCGCGGCGCAGCGCGCGATTGCGCCCACCGGCGGCGGCGTGACGCGAATCAACATGCTGTTCGACTACGAGAGCGACGCCGTGCGTGTTGAGTCGCCATACACCGGTGACGCGCTGCGCATCACACCCAAGATCGCCGGCGACGTCTTGGTGCGAGTGCCCTCATGGGCGGATCTACAGGAAACGACCGTGGACGGTGCGGCGGCGGCGCCGCGAGTGAGCGACGGACGCCTTGCCCTCCGTAACCCGGCGATCGGCCGGCCGGTGGAGGTGCGCCTGTCGCTAACCGAGCGCGACCTGACCATTCAGCATCAGGACCATGCCATCGCGGCCCGACTTCGCGGCGATGCGGTGGTAGCGATGGACGACCTGGGCGCCGGTATGGCTTACTTCCCGCCGCTCAGTTAGGACTTGGCGGTCAGCGAATCCCGCGCGCCGGATAGCGGGCGTTGGGGCCTTCAAGGATGGCGCGCTGGCGTTCGGTTAGTCCTTTGAGGCCGTCGGGCGTCGGATATTCGCCCCACCAGGCGAGCGGGTTGGGGCTGTACTTGTAGAAGATGGTCCGGCGCTCGTGGTCGGCCGTCCACGGCAGTGGGCCGTGGGTCAACGCCTCCGTGAAGATGACGGCTGTCCCGGCGGGTCCGACGACGCGCTTGACGGTCTCGTGCTCATTCGTGAGATCTTTCCAATCGTCCGGGAACGCCAGGTTGCTTTTATGGCTGCCCGGAACGCAGGCGAAACCGCCGTCGCCAGGATTCACGTCGGCCAGGTTGAAGGCGACCACCGACAAGCCGTTGTGAAACTGGCCGTTGCTGTAGTGGAAATACTGCACGGGATTGAACGGCATGGCGCCGCCGTGGAGCGTGGCGCCTATGGGACTGAGCCCCCCGCGAATGATGTCGAGGTAGGTGTGGTCCAGGCGGAACCTGGGGCCCAGAATGGCTTCCAGGTAGGGCACGATGGTCGGCGGATCCAGCAGGTCCAGATACGGCTGTCCCCAGTTCAGCAGACTCATGAACCGGTGGGTTGTGGCATCGGCCGGCGTTTCTTCCGCGATCTTCCGGTCCAGAATCTCGTTTAGCGCGGCAACCGTGCCGGCATCGATTGCGTTGGGGACGGTGACGTAGCCCTGAAGGTCAAACAGGTAGCGGTCATGCTCGGTCATGCGATCCTCCCGGCGTTGGACGTTAGGGCACGTTCTGCGAGATCGCCCGCGAGGCGTACTGACGCACGGCTCCCACGGACGCGGTCAGCCATGCTTCGACGTCGTGTTCCGGGCGCGTGACGATCTTAAGGCAGTGCGTGAGTCCAGCGGGATCGGGCGCTCGGTCGCGCAGCACGTCCAAGATCTGATTCACCGGAACATGACCCTCGCCGATTGGCGTGTGGAAGAGCGCGCCGGTGGCGATTTCAGTCAGGGCTTGTACGCGCATGTCGCGGAGATGGGTGGCGACAACGTAGGGCGCTGCCAGCCGGGCCGCATCCAGCGGATCTTCAGTTACCGCCAGCGGGCTGGCAACGTCGAGTACGAGACGCAGATGCGGCGATCCGACAGCTTCGACCACCGGTACCAACTCAGAGCAGCGATAGTCCATGTGCGGTTCCAGGGCGAGCGTTACGCCGAGGTCAGCCGCCAAGGGAAGCAGCGTGCGCACGTTCGATTCGACTCGGGCCAATTGCTCGGCCAGGGTCGGTTTTTTCGAATAGCGGTCGGCGCGACCGGGTTGACCATGCACGAGGCTCAGGACCGACGCGCCGGCCTCCGCCGCCAGACGAATGGTCGTTGCGGCGATCGCGGCTTCGCTATCGCCAGTCCAGCCTGACTCGAGGCTGCCGGCTCGCGTCGGGTCGAAATGCGCACTGGCATCGGCGGATGGCACGGGACCCCAGCTCTCCTGTTCGGCAACCAAGTCCACGGAGACGCTGCCGAGGAGGCGGACGCCCGCGTCGTCGACACGAGCCTTGAATGTTCGGGCGCGGGCCGGGCTACCCAGCAAGCCGAGGTCCATCGCGAGTGCGGTGAGCCCATGCGCCAGAACCCGGTTCAGGAGCCAGTCGGGTACGTCGGCGTCGGGCGCCGGCGGTGTAACCGACAGTGTGTAGGGCGCATAGTGCCCGGTGGAGCCAAAGTCGGGCCGGTCCACGCGCATCCACGGAAATGCGAGCCAGCGGTAGGTTTCGGCCGAAAGCCCCAGCCTCACGTGGCGGCCTGATTCGGGAGGTGGTCTGCCTCGCATCGCCTGAGGTGTTCGGCGCTGGCGCGTACCCAGAGCTCGGGATCCGTCTGTGGCAGGCCAGCAATTTCGATGTGTGCGAGAAGCTGGTGCGGGTCCGGCGCTTCGGCTTGCAGCAGGTCCAGGATCTCGGCAATTGGCGAGTCGCCTTGACCGACCGGCGCCCAATGCATCTCAGGCTCCCAGGTCTCGGTGAGCGGGTGCACGGTGAAATCCTTCATATGCACCGCGACCGTGTACGGGGCAGCCAGTCGCGCGCCTTCAAGGGGGTCTTCCAGTACAAGGAAGGGGTTGGCGGTGTCGAGGGTTATCCGCGCAAAGTCGGAGTCGAGGGCCTCAACAATCGCTACGACCTCGCTGAGGCGGTAGTCCATGTGGTTTTCGAAGGCCAGCGTGACCCCGTGCTCCCGGCAGGCGGGAAGGATCGTACTGAAGTTGCGAATTGCTCGCTCTATCTGTTCGTCAATCGGTGGATCGGTCGTGAAGTGGTTGTGTATCCCCGCCATGAGGTGGGTGACGGTGGCAATCGTGACTCCGCCGCGCGCGTTGAGCGCTACGTGTTCAATGGCGGTCTCGCGATACTTGTGGTCCCATTCCTCCGCCGTCGCGGCCCAGTTCGCCGAGAGACCACCGTTGAAGATCAGTCCCGCCGCACGCATGCGGGCGCCGAAGGCTTCGACCGTGGGACCGTCCCCCACGTCCGCGGCGTGCATGTAGAAGCCTTCCAGCCCAAGGTCGCGCGTCTTCTCCAGCATCCAGTCCCAGCGCGTAACGTGCGGGCCTGGGGGGGCTTCGGTCTGGAGAAAGGACGGCGGCCAGCCGAAATTCCGGTGCTCGGGACGGTCACGGCGCCGATGCGCATCCAGCATCCACCGGTAGCACGCGGTTGAGATGCAAAGCTTCATGTCGGTGGGCCGATTGAGGACGTGAGGGGGAACCCCGGGGAATTAAGTCTTGGTCTTTTCAGTCAGCCGTACGCGCGGATCAACGTACGTGTAGAGGATATCCACCAGCAGGTTCATAAAGGCGTAGATGACCGCGATCAGCAGCACCATGCCCTGCACTACCGGATAGTCGCGGGCGACGATCGCGTTTACGAGTCGCAACCCAATACCCTGACGGTGAAATACGGACTCAATGACCACCGCCCCGGCCAGCAGGCCGCCAAACTCCAAGCCAATGACGGTTATGACCGGGACCAGCGCGTTGCGTAGCGCATGCACCCAGATCACAGCCCGTTCGCGCAGCCCCTTGGCGCGCGCCGTGCGAATGTAGTCGCGGGAGAGCACGTCGAGCATCGATGAGCGGGTGAGCCGCGCCAGAATCGCCGCGGCCGCCGTTCCCATAGTGATTGAGGGCAGGATGAGCTCTTTGCCGTACCCGTTTGAGATGGCGGGCAGCCAGGCGAGCTTGACGGCGAAAACGAAGATAAGAATCTGGCCCAACCAGAAGCTGGGGATCGAAACCCCTGATACTGCGAAGATCTGCGCGGAATAATCAGTTTTTGAGTGGCGTCGGATCGCGGAAAGGATGCCCGCGCCCACGCCGATGATCATGGCCACGGCCATGCTGGACATGGTGAGGGCAAAGGTCGCTGGCCAGTGATCCTTGATGATGTCGGTCACGGGGCGACGAAACTGGATCGAATCTCCCAGGTCTATGCGCACCACGTCCCACACGTACAGCACGAACTGGTGCGGGACCGACTTGTCCAGGTTGTAGCTTTCGCGCAGTTTCTGCAGCGCCTGCATGCTGACTTCGCCGCTGCTACCCGACGTCGCGCCCGATCCCCCGGCGATGCTCGCTGAGAAGAAAATCTCCACCGGGTCGCCCGGCACCAGCCGCATCAGGACAAAGACGACCAGCAACACCCCAAAGAGCACGGGGATGGTGTACAGACCGCGTCGCAGGATGTAAGCGCCCATGGCTTTAGATCTGTCCTGACCTGGAGATTGCGCTCAGGCGTCCGGCCGCCAGATGGCGGCCGGACGCCCGTCGCATTGTGAGCCGGGTTACTCCTGGGTGCTGTAGAACTGCCCGAAGAAGGGCAGGTAGTCGATACCCAGGAAGAGTTCGCCGCCAATCCTGTCCGGATTGGTCAGCCACGGCAGGAACTCGACGACCAACGGAACCGCCACGGCGTTTTCCATCAGGTACAGCTCGGCCTCTCGCCAGAGAGCCACCTGCTCGGCCTGATCGAAGCTCGCCCGCGCCGTTTCCAGCAGTCGGTCGATCTTCGCGCCTGGGGTCGCGGAACTCGGAATGCCGTCGTACTCGAAGAACGAGTACGAGCGGTTGGCGCCACCGTACGAGCCGGTGTGGAACCGTTCGTACAGAATGTCGCCGCTCGGCGCTGCCACGCCGATCCACGTGGTGTGATAGAGCCCCTTCGAAGCGCCTTCGCGGTGAGTAGCCTCGTCCATCTTCGGGATGTCCACGAAGATGCCGAGGTTCTTCTCCACGTCCAGCTTGAAGAGTTCCACCACCGGGTCCCCGCGGTCCGGGTAGGTGAGTTCCAGCCGCCGGCCGTCCGCCGCGTAGCGGAAGCCATCTTCGCGCTTGGCGTAGCCGGCCTCGTCCAGAATCTCGTTGGCCTTGCCCGGGTCGTACGTGTACAGCTTGCTTGCTTCCTCGCTGCGACCAAGCGTTCCTGGAAGCAGCAAGTTGCTGACGTTGAGCGGCGCGATTCCGCCGTTGGCGCGCACCGTCACCGTGCGGCGATCCACGCCGTAGACCAGCGCCTTGCGCACGTTCAGATCGTCCAGCGGCCAGAGCTGCGTATGCAGCGGCAGGTACTGCCCCATGCCCGGCGCCGCGAAACCGATCACGTGATACCTCGGATCCTCGGACACCCGCTTGTAGTCCGCGAAGGACCAGTTCAAGCAGATGTCGACCTCATTCGCCTCAAAGGCCTGGGCGTTGTCGGTCATGTTGTAGCCGAGTATCTGGATCCGGAAGCGGTCGGGGTAGGGGGCCCCCGTGTGCCTGAGGAACGACGGTCCCCAGTTGTAGTCGTCGAACCGGTCGTAGAGGATCTTGACGTCGTCTTCCCAGCTGTTGAATTTGAATGGCCCGGTGCCGATCGGGTCGCGGCTGAATGCCTCGCCGCGCTCGTTGATCGCCTTGGGCGAAGCCATCCCGGTGTGCTGATGGGCGATGGAGTGCAGGAACGACGCCGGCGACTGTAGTTGCGACGTGTGAAGCCGGATGGTGAAGTCGTCCACCTTCTCGACGCCGGACATCGACGAGATGTCTCGCACGACGTGCCCGCGGGGGATATCCGGATTCAGGAATCGCTGGAAGTTGAAGACCGCCGCGTCCGCGTTGAACGGTTCGCCGTCGTGGAACGAGACGTCGTTCCGTAGCGGGATGGTCCACGACAACTTGTCATCCGACGGTTCCGGCAAGTCCGCCGCCAGATGGGGGTAGATCAGGTTGTTGGTGCCATAGGTGTAGAGCAGTTCGAACATCACGGCTGCTGGCTCGGCGCTACGGCCGCCCCAGGTGGCCGGGTCGAATCCGGTCGGGTTGCCGAAGGTCATGTAGCTGACTTCGCCGCCCGGTTTCGGGTCCCACGGCTTCAGGCCGACTGGCACCGAGGAGTCAAGGCTGTGAATGTCAATGCCGGGCGCACGCTCGGCGACCGCCTGGACGATCTTCTCGACCTCGACGATCTTCTCGACCTCGACGATCTTCTCGGACTCAACAGCGACTTCCCTGGTGACGATCTTCTCAACGATCTTCTCGACCGCGACTTCCTTTTCGATGATCGTCTCTACAGGGACTTCCTTCTCGACGATCTTTTCAACCGTGACGACTTGCGTTTCGCCGCAGGCCGCCAGCGCGGCTGCCCCGACGCCACCAGCCAAGCCGGCCAGACCGGTCCGGAGAACGAGCCGCCGACTTACGCTCGACGTCTTCAACATGTGCAACCTCCCTTGAGGCGCGCAAAAGTGCCGCCTCGACAACCGCGATAGCGTACCGAATGCACGCGCATGACGCCATGCGCGCAGCGTCCTGCTAGTCGGACCAGGAACTTGCCTGTGGATCCAGCGCCTCGCGCAGTCCATCGCCCAGGAGGTTGATGGAGAGTACGGTGATGGCGATGGCAATGCCGTTGAACGTGGAAATCCACCAGTAGCTCCGCAGCAGGTGGCGGCTTTCCGAAATCTCAAGTCCCCACTCCGGCGACGGCGACTCGGCGCCCAGCCCCAGAAAGCTGAGGCCGGCCGACGCCAGGATCGCGCCCCCGAGACCGAGCGTGGCCATGATCAGAATGGGGCTGACCACGTTGGGAAGAATGTGGCGCAGCATGATGCGCAGGTCGGACATGCCGACCGCGCGGGCCGCCCGTACATAGGTAAGGTCTCGTGCCGCGAGCGTCGTGCCGCGAACCACCCGGGCATAGAACGGGATGCCAGCCACACCCAAGGCAATCATGGCGTTGTTCAGGCCCGGGCCTAACCCAGCCACGATCGTCATCGCCAGCAAGAGCCCCGGGAACGACAGCATCACGTCGAGAATGCGGCTGATGAGCATGTCCGGCCAGCGGCCAAAATATCCCGCAACCAGTCCCAGGAAGCTGCCGGAGACCATCGCGATCGATACGGCCGAAAACCCGATCCGCAAGGAAATTCGCGACCCGCGCACGATCCGGCTGAACACGTCACGCCCGATATCGTCGGTCCCAAGAATGTGGCCGTCCGTCAGCGGGGGCAATCCTGCCAACGCGAGGTCAAAATGGTTCAAGGGTTCCACGGCGATCACTTCGGCAAAGATCGCGGCCAGCGAGATGATGATCAAAATGGCGAGGCCGACCATCGCTGCCCGGTTGCGCCGCAGCCGTCGCCAAGCCATGCTCCACTCGCTGCGGACGGGTGCAACTGACTCGACCTGACTGGCAAATTGCCCGACTGCTGCCACGCCTCTACTCCAATGTGTCTGCGCCGCGACTCAGGCGCGCATCATAGCCGCATCGGCCGGTGACCCGGCGGCGTCTCGACCCATCCGTAGCAATGGGCGCCCGCTCAGCGCGTAGAGGTCCGGGCGCCGGCTCCGCTGGGTATTGAGCACATGACTTGCCCGACGTCGGCGTCCCGCTTCGATGTCCACTTCTCCCAGAACCACGATTTCCTCGCCGCCCTCGGCGGCCGCGATGATCTCGCCCTCATGATCAACGTCCGCTGATGCGCCGCTGAAGACGCGCGGCGGAGCGTCCGCTGGCTGCCAGCCGGCTCTGCCCACTCGGTTCACCGCTGCCACCGGCACCCGGTTGAAGCGGGCGATCGCCGAGGCTTCCCAGACCGGCATCGAGGTGCGGTTGTTCAGCCAGACCAACAGGTCGGCGCCACCGGCCACGAGCGCGACTGGCAGTTCGCCATGCTGACCGTCGTAGCAGATCATCATTCCGACCCGCACACCGCACAGCTCGAACAATCCCAGCGTTTCGCCCGCGGCGAATGCCGTGGACTCGTCAACGCGCGGGTCGTCGTTCACGCAGAGATGCGCCTTTGCGTACGTGCCGACCACGCCATGTGGGCCGATGAGGACACTGCCGTTCTGCGGGCGGCCGTCGGGCGCTCGGGTCACCAATCCCAGGGCGATGCTTGCGCCCGACGAGGCTGCCAGCTTGGCAAAGGCTCGAATGGTTTGGCCGTCGATGCCCTCCGCGACCGTTCGGTAGTCGTCGGTGCAGTACCCGGTGGTCACGAGTTCCGGGAGGATGGCCAGGTCCGTGCCCTGGGCCAGGGCCTGCTGCGTCAGCCGCAGCGCACGCGACCGATTTGCCGCAATCTCACCATCGACCGTGGCGACCTGCACGCAGGCGATGCGCACGACGCTATCCGTCCCCCCTACTGGAAAGGGCGACGCTCGTCCCGGGCCAGCGGGAGGTCAATCTTGACCCCGATTGCGGCGCTGAGATAGGCGGCGTGCAGGATTTCCACACAGCGCAGTCCGTCCTCGCCGGTCAGGACCGGGGCTTCGTCGCGCAGCAGCCAGCCGGCAAAGCTGGACCATTCCTTGTCGTAGGCGCCCACGGCCGAGTTGTGCTCCAAGCGCACCTCGCGCGGCGCGGCGTCTTCGATGTGGGTTGTGATCGTCAGGTCCTGGGCGTTGTAGGCAATGCCGCCGCGCTCACAGACGATGTCGAAACCGAACGCTGTCTGATAGGTCGCCTGGGGGAAGAAGGTGGATACCTGTAAGGAGCCGAGCGTTCCGCTTCGAAATGTGAGCGCCACGGAGATGGCGTCTTCCTGATCGGAAATCTCCGGGCGAAGTTTCGGACTAAGAGCCGCATAGACCGACGCGACTTCGCCGAAGAGGTGGCGCAGCGTATCGACATCGTGAACCCCCGCCCAGTACAGCAGCCCGCCGCATAGTTCACGCTCGCGCCAGAACCCGGTGATGTGGCGGCCAAAGTACCCGCGCACGTTGACGGCCAGCGGGCGACCCAACCCGTCGGTTGCCAGCGCCTGCTTGATCGCGACCGCCGCCGGACGGAACCGACGCTTGTGGCCGACCATCAGCTTCACACCGTGCATGTCG
>JAKZUJ010000262.1:0-12888 GCA_047516685.1 Chloroflexota bacterium
CGCCTCGTCCAGGTCGCTCAGGTAGTAGTGCGCGGTGGCCGTGAACACCGGGACCTCCACCCGCGGGTCGGCCATCACCTCGCTGGGTAGCTCGATCGGCTGGAAGTCGGAATGGAAGCTCTGGTCCACCCGCCCGGGACCCGTGATCCAGCCCGTCATGCCGATGCTGTGGCAGTCGTCTCCCATTACCGCGTCGGCCACGTCGGCCACCGGCGCCCGGTCCAGGAACTGCAAAAACCAGGCGTGGCGGTTGAACAGCAGCTTGGTATGCACCTCGTAGAACATGCCCTCGGAGTCCGAGCCGTCCGCGGCGCGCGGGCGCAGGTGGCGCCGGTCGTTGGCGCGGGGATTCGGTTCGATCTCGTCGACCAGGTCGCGCATGTGCGCACTCTCGTCGGCGCTGAGTACACCCGGCATGTAGGCGAATCCGTCGCGACGGACGGCTTCGGCCAGTTCCGGCACGGTGGCGTAGGTCTTCAGTTCCAGGGTCGTCGCCATAGCGTTCCTAGCCCTCCTGCTCGAGCCGATCCACGGCCGCCGTGGTGACGTCCTGCGGGCCGCCCGGAGATCTTACCGAGACGGCCCCGGCGGCGTTGCCCCGCCGGCAAGCCGCCTCCAGGTCGGCGCCGTCCAGCCAGGCGCTGAGCAGGCCGCCCGCGAAGGCGTCCCCGGCGCCGATGGGGTTGATCGCCTCAACCTCGAATCCGGGCGCCAGCCGCGGCGCCCGCCCAGGCCCCGGATCCACCAGCGCGCCCGCCGCGCCCTGCTTCACCACGACCGGACCATTGAACCGCTCGCGCAACCGGTCGCGGCCGTCCGCGTACGTGCACCCCAGCGCGGCGGCGAACTCCGCCCGGCTGCCGATCAGCAGGTCCATTTCGGCGCCGATAGCCGTGATTTCCTCGAAGTCCAGCGCGCCCGCACCGCCCTGGCCAATATCCAGCACCGCCCGCGCGCCAGCGGCCCGCGCCGCGCGCCCAAACGCACACGCGGCGTCCGTGAGCGGGCGCTGGAAACACAGGTTGATCCCGGACAAGTACACGTGGCCAGGAGTCCAGGCGGCCAGCAGGGCCTCGGGATCCAGCGGCGGCCCGGCGTACCAGTAGGCCTGCCGCCGCCCGTCCACGCCCAGGGCAATGGTGTGCGTGGCGGTGCTCCCAGCGCGCTCGCCCAGCACCTCCACGCCGTGGCTGGCCAGGCCGGCCGCCATAAAGTCGCCGAACGGATCCGCGCCCAGCACGCCGCCAAGCTGGCCGGCGCCCGTGAGACCCGCGTACACCATGGCCGTGTTGGCGGCCGTCCCGCCCAGCAGCAGGCGCGCCGGTTGCTCGAGTGCCACGTCGCTGGCCTGGGTGAACTCGGCGTCCGGCACGGGAAAGCGCGTAAGCCCCTGGATGTTGACGTCGACGACTGTGCTGCCGACGCACAACAGAGGCGGTGCGCCGCTCCGCGAAGTTGCGGGCGAGTTCACGCCTGTCCGTCGCGCTTGATGCGTTCGGGGCTGTAGGTCTGACCCTCAACCAGCCGCGCCGCGGCGTTGAAGCTGGCATAGGCGGCAAACGACTCGTTGGGGTAGAGGCGGTTCCGCAAGTCGTCGCCCAGCAGCCGGAGCTTTACCGGTTCCGGATCGCCCGGGTGGTACTCCATCACGCTGGACTGGAAGTACTGGCGGATGAAGCCCCGTGAGGCGCCGGGGATGTTCAGCACGGCTCGTGGGTCGTCGTCGCGCCGCGCGTCGGTCTTGGGATATCCAAAGGCCGTGACGCCCCCCAGGGCTTCATAGAAGTCCAGGAAGCCGATCTCGGTACCGTCAATGTCAAAGTTTGCGACCCGGTGACCCCACGGGCCAACCTCCTCGCCGGGCCGGGCGCCGCGCAGATCGGGCTCCACGCCCAGATCGGGAGCGCCTGCCACTCCGCCGCCCACGTAGTCCCAGGCCAACCGGCGTTCCATGCGCCAGGCGCCGTCCCGATAGTGGCAGTCCACCACCCCGCGCTGGTAGTACTGCGTGAGCGTGTTGGGACGTTCTTCCAGCACGTCGGACGTCGCGTAGCCCCAGCGCGTCAGCCCGCCGGCGGTCTCGTAGTGCGTCAGGAAGTCGCAGCTGATCTGCTGGCCGTCGAGCGTGACCCGCAGGTCGGGGATGTTGTGCGCCAGCCGCTGGTCCGGCGCCGTAAAGGCAGTCCGCCGTACGCGTATGGAGCGTCCAGTGGCCGACGGCGAGACGGATGTCGCAGTAGCCGGGCTTACGGGCGAGGACGTTGCGACGGGCGTCGGGGCCGTCGTTGGCGTGACCGCGGGAGCGGGCGCCGCCGTCGGCGCGGGCGTCGATACCGAATGCAATGGGGTGCTATCCAGTGTGGCCAGGGTCAGTTCGGCGGCCCCCGTCGGCTGGCCGCGCGCTGCCAGAAGCCACGCCGTCACGTCCAGGTACTGCCGCTGGGTCAACGACCCCTCGGCGGCCAGCGGCATGGTGGCGCTGGTGAACTCATACAACTCGCGCGTGGAGGCAAAGCGCAGCAGCGTGCCCGGTCCCTTGAGCGGCGTGGCAAAGCCGTCGTTGCCGGTGGGTCCGTGACAGGTGGCGCAGGACTGGCTGAAGACCGCCGCGCCGCGCGTCACTTGCGCGTCCGTGACCGCCAGCACCACCCCCGCGGCCAGCAGCCCCATGCTCAGCGCGGCGGCAAGGGCAACGCCCATGGTTCGTCTCAGGGGCCGTCCTCTCGCAGTCGCGCGCGCAATTCGTCGATCAACTGCTCCGGCTCGGCCACGCCCAGCCAGATACGGTCCACGCGCAGGAAGGGGAACAGCCAGGGCGTGCCCATGCGCACGCGTCGTCGCAGCGTGACCTCGACCGCCCGTTCCAACCGCCCCAGGCTGAGTTCGTGCCGTCGGTAGGAGGGGGACACGCCATAGGTGGATCGGGGCCGCGAGATCGGCCCGCCGACCAAGTCAATGTCGGCGTAGGGTATCGCCGCGTCTACCAGAAATCCCACGCGGAGGCGCAGCTCGGCGTCGCCCAACTCCGCGAACCCATCGCGCGCCGCCCTGTAGATGGCCACCACAAAGGGCACCACGGCAAAGAGGGCCAGGGCCGTGACCAGGTTGACCGAGCGTCCCTCGGAATCGGCCGCATTGCCAAAGGCCCGCAGCAGGGAAAAGGACCCCAACAGCGCCACCCCACTAGCCAGCAGATACAAGGCATTGCGGTCGACGCCGGTACTCAGCCGCCAGCGTCTGGGGCCGGCCTCGAGAGGGGCCGGGTCATGTGCCATCAAGACCCTCAATCCGGTCGATCGCCTGGATTCCCAACAACCGTACGTCGGCGGTAATGGAGGCGTCGCCCAGCGCCTGGCGGTCGAACCAGCGAACCGCCGTGTGCTCAGTGTGCGCGAGCTGAAGGTCGCCGCCTATCGGGCGCACGAAATAGATCAGGTCAATGTGGACGTGGCCCGGCCCAATATCTTCCAGCAGGATGGTTTCCGGCGCCGGCAGCACGCGCACGCCCGCCTGGTCGATGACCGGGCGCTCGCTCACGATCTCAATCTCGAAGCCGGTCTCCTCGCGCGCCTCGCGGTGGAGGGCCTCAACCGGGTCTTCGCCCGGTTCGAGGTGCCCGCCAAAGGGCAGCCACATGCGCAGCTTGCGGTGGTTGACCAGCAGGACTTTGCCATCACGGACCAGAAAACCCGTGCTGGTGAAGTGTTTGTCGACGTCCGCCACCCATTGCTCTGCGCGCTTGTGGGCGGATTGTACGGAGGGCAGCGGCGGGCGACCGGATTTTCGTGTAGGGGCGCCCCTTGTGGGTGCCCAGGGGTAGGCGGCTGGGGGCCGAAGCGGGTGCCCGCAAGGGGCGCCCCTACCGGAAGGTGGCCAAGACGGGCGGCGGGGCGTTGCGGGCCCGCCGGAGTCGTGGTGGAGATGGGGGCGAGTCGAACGCCCCGTCCAGAGCCGGTCACCCCGACGCGTCTACAGGTTTAGCCGGACTCTTAAGTCTCGCCGTGGCGTCACTATCCGGCCGCAACCGCGCACGACAAACCCGCGTGTCTTAGTCGGTCTACGCGGGCGCCTTGACCGATGCACCCTAGATTCCTTGCGCCCAGAACGCCCCGCTAGGGACGGGCCGGCTGGACGTCGCGGTGCTTAGGCCGCGAGCGGGAGCTGTTGCTCTTCGCCAGTTACTTGTTTGCCAGGGGGATTTACGAGCTCCCCGGCAGGCTCGACCTGCAGCATCGGACTTCGGGGCCCTGTCAAAACCCGTCATCCCCGAGGTGAAGACCCTAGCCAACGTAGCGTGCGATCTGACGCGCCGCTTCGCGTGCTCGAATCTTCTCCCGATTATCATACCGTCGCAGGCCGCGCACCAGTCCAATTTCAACCTTGGCCCAGCCGCGCGCTAGAAAGAGCCGCAGCGGGACCGCCGTGCGCCCCTTGGCGTTGACGTGTCTGGCCAGCACATCAATCTCGGCGCGGTGCAACAGCAGGCGTCGCGGTCGGTCGGGATCGTGGTTGGCCTGCGCGGCCGGCTTGTAGCGGGCGATGTGCACATCCCGCAGAAACGCCTCGCCATCCTCCACGGTCACGAATCCCTGCGCCAGGCTGGCCGAGCCGTTGCGGATGCTCTTGATCTCGGAGCCGCGCAACTCCATGCCCGCCATCAGCGTGTCCAACACCTCATAGTCGCGGCGCGCACGTCGGTTGAAGGCCAGGGTTCGCTGGCCGGACGAGCCGGGCGTGGGGGCCGCCCGGCGTTTTCTTCGCTTTCGTGCCACGTTGTCCTACCGCGCGCTGCGCGGGCGCCAAAGAGTCAACGACCTGGCGCTCGCATTCTGCCCTGCACGGACCGACCAGGGTCGGTCGTCAGACGGCAGCGATTCCGCGCGCGGTCGGCGCCTCCACCATGTCACTCATCAGCTTGGGCAGCGCCATCGTATGGCTACAGGTTCGCCATCCCTGGAAAAACTCGCAGTCGCAGGTCCAGCAGCCATCGGCGTAGGCCACGATGTGACTGCTGTTGTCGCCGTCGAACCGGACACGCAGCGACTCTACGTGCACACGCTCGGGCTCGGAGGCGTATTGCTGCGCCTTTTGCACCTTGCTGATCAGGCTGGATTGCACCCGTGGACCTCCCCGGCGGCACCGCCGCACCGGAACGAAAAACGCCCGGCCGCATAGGCCGGGCGCGTCAGGGCAGACGAACCGACTGCCGCCCCCTCACAGCGCCGACCATCGGTTCATGGCTTGAGTATAGCCCCGCCGGCTTCAGCGGCCGCCTGGCTAGGAGCCGTACCGCAGCCGGAAGGCCAGCCGGTCGGGCAGGCCCACCGCCTGCATGGCGGCTTGAGTGGCAGCGATGTCGTAGATCACGCGGTGGAAGGTACAGCGGCCGGTGGCCGGCTCGTAACTCGCATAGGCCGCGCGCGGATCGCCATCCCGCGGCTGTCCCACGCTGCCGGGATTGACGATCAGGCGGTCGGCGCCGGGATCGATCGCCTCGCCCTCGGCCGGCACCCGGGCAGAAAACGCGGCGGCCCCGCGCACGCCCTCGCGCCAGCGAAATGTGATCGGGACGTGGGTGTGGCCCACCATGCATACCTGGGTGCCGAAATAACCGAAGTTGATCTCCGCCAATCGCACGTTCGTGAGATATTCCCAGAGCGGGTCGCGCGGGCTGCCGTGGGCGACGTGCACCGATCCGAAGACCGAGGAAGCATCAAGCCCCCGCAGATACTCCCGGGTCTCGTCCTCCAGCACCTGGTCGGTCCATTGGCAGGCGGCTCGCGCGTCGGCGTTGAAGACCGACAGGTCCACCTGGCCAGTGGCCCCCCAGTCGTGATTGCCAGCCAGCGACCGGAACGGCAGCGTGCGCAGGAGCTGCACCACCCCGTTCGGATAGGGGCCATACCCGACCAGATCGCCCAGCGACCAGATTTCATCCACCGATCCGGCGTCAGCCAGTACAGCCTCCAGGGCAGGCAGGTTGCCGTGGACGTCGGCAATGATGAGCACGCTCAGCAGCGGGCCTCCGCTCAACCTGGACCGGCCGGCGCGCCGGTGAGCCTCATTATGCGGATGTCACGCGACGCCGGAGCCGGGCGGCGCCTGCTGGGGGTCCGGCGGCGGCAGGCCGAGCGCCCGCAAGCGGGCAACGAACTGATCGCCGCGATCGAACTCGTTGGCGAACAGGCCAAACGAGGCACAGGCCGGCGAGAGCACCAGGGCATCGCCCGGGAGGGCCAGCGCCATGCCGCGGTCCACGGCCTGCGCCATGTCCGCCGCGGCTTCGATCCGGCAGCCGGCCAGGAGCGGGCGTAACCGGTCGGTTCCGGCGCCGGGCAGCAGCACGACCGCACGCAGCCCGTCGGCTGCACGCAGCCGCTCGGCCAGCGGGGCGAATTCGAGCCGCTTGTCGGAGCCGCCCGCGATCAGCACCCAGGGCCCAGGCAGCGCGGCCAGCGCGGCCAGCGTGGCCTCGGGCGTCGTGGCCGTCGTGTCGTTGTAGGCGCGCACGCCGGCAACGGCGCCGATCAGTTCCTGGCGAGCCGGAACGCCGCCAAACCCGCGCACGGCGCACGCAATCGCGGAGTCCCCGACCCCCGCCTGCCTGGCGGCGGCCGCCGCTAGCATCAGATTGGCTCGGTTGTGCCGACCCGCGAGGCGTGCGTCCGGCCAGCCGGGAGGCGCTCGCCGCGGGTCCGGACGCACAACCGTCGCTCCGGCCCGCGTCGCGAACCAGTCGGGCCAGCCGCGCCCCGCGGGGATCACCGCCCAGTCGCCTGTGTTTTGGTTGGCCACCAGCGAGAGCTTCGCCTCGGCATAGGTCTGCATGTCGGCGTAGCGGTCCAGGTGATCGGCCATGAGGTTGGTAATCACGGCGCCCCGCGTGTGCAGCTTGGTGTCGGCCAGCCCCTCGAGCTGCGCGCTGGAAAGCTCCAGCACCACGGTGGTTCCAGGCTCAATTTTGTGTAGCCGCGCCAGGGCCGATACGCGCATGTTGCCGGCCAGCACGGAGCGTTCGCCGCCGGCCCCAAGCATGGCGTGGAGGGCCGTCGCGGTCGTCGTCTTGCCACGGGTGCCGGTCACGCCGATCACCCGCGCCTGCCGGCACCAGCGCAGGAACAACGTGAACTCCATTTCAATATGCGCTCCAGCGGCGCGCGCGGCGCGCAGGTAGGGCGAGGTGGCGGGCACGGCCGGATTGCGCACCACAATCTCGGCGCGCCGAAAGTCGTCGATCTCGTGCCGGCCCAGCACGTAGCGCACGCCAGCCGTTCCGAGCGCGGCCAGGCTGGACGCCAGCTCAGCCTCCGAGCGGAGATCCGTGACCACCAGGTCGGCGCCTCGGTCGCGCATGAAGGCGGCCACCCCAAGACCGCCGCCCTGCACGCCCAGGCCCATAACCACTACACGCCGCCCGCGCAGGGCCAGTGGATCACGCGCCCACGCCGGCGCCGAGGCGTCCTTCAGATCGATCCCACCTCTTGCTCACGCGCCAGTCGCAGCGACAAACGGTTATGACAACTCAGGCCGGGAATATCAAGAATCGCGCGCCGCCAGGCACGAAAGGCCGAACGATCTACGGACGCAATGTCTGCATTATGAAGCAACATCGTTCCAGTTTCCTGGCAGTTGGCTCTGGCAAGCCGCCGGCCGATTCCGGACGTTATCAGATTCAGTGTTGACGAAGGCGTACCGAGACTTACACTGGTCACAGTACAGCGACGGTATAGACGTTGCTGCATTAACGGGTTCAGGGAGGACGGTTTGATCGTGGTGCGTTGCCACTGTAATCGCGATTAACTGAGACATACGCTCGCCCCTCGGGGCGAGCGTTCTTGTGTCACGGGCAAAACCGTCTGCCTGGCGCTACGCAGGGATCACATGCACGGCGGGGAGGCACGGCATGGCATCGGACTGCTCAACGTTTCATTCGGCGCTTTCCTGGTACTCATCCCAACTGACCGAGAGCAGGCGGTTTCCGCCCGCGGAAGTCAGGCGCCACTTGAAGTGGCTGCGCGAATTCGGGGAGTCGTTTCCCCAGCGCATGGACCCCGCCAACATCGGCCAGCGCGAAGTCGTGCTCTATTTCGCCGAGCATTGCGACGATTTTGGCGACCCGGTGGAGTGGTACTACCGCTACAAGGCGATTGAGACGTTTTACGAGGACATGACCTCCAAGTTGGATATGCCGAGCAACCAGATCAAAGGTCTCTACGACGAGACCGACCTCAACCCCGAATTGCTGGAACGGATTCCCGACCGTCCGCGCATGGCCCCCGTCGACTGGTCGCGCGACGACCGGCATATGTACTAGGCCACGACGCCGGGCGTACGGTCCCGGGTTGAGCACGGCGGCGTCGCGCTACCATCCGGCCACGCTCCGCCGCAGTTGAGTCTGGCCCGTGACGGTTCGCGAATTTCGTGCGCGCAAAGGTGTTGGGGTTCCGCTCGTGTGCGTGACCGCCTACGACGCCCCCTTGGCCCGACTGGCCGAAGCAGCCGGCGTTGACGCACTGCTGGTGGGGGACAGCGTGGGCCGCACGGTGCTCGGGTACGCCAACGAGTTGCCCGTGCGGGTCGACGACATCGTGCACCACGCCGCCGCGGTGTCGCGCGCGGTTACCTCCACGCTGGTCATCGCCGACCTTCCGTTCATGTCCTACGCCACAACCGATGTCGCGCTGCGGAACGCCGCCCGCCTACTGCAGGCGGGCGGGGCCACCGCAGTCAAGCTGGAGGGCGGCGAGGACACCGCCCACGTCACCGACGCCCTCACCTCCCGCGGGTTCCCGGTGATGGCCCACGTGGGCCTCACGCCGCAGACGGCCCACGCGCTGGGTGGGTACCGCGTGCAGGGCGTCAAGCTCTCGGCCGCCCAGACGATCGTGGACGGCGCGCGCGCCCAGGCGGCCGCCGGGGCCTTCGCGATCGTCCTGGAACTCATGCCCGCCGGGTTGGCCCGGGCCATCACGCGGCATCTGGACATCCCGACCATCGGCATCGGCGCCGGGCCGCACTGCGACGGCCAGATTCAAGTGATCTACGACTTGTTCGGCTTCGCCGAAACGACGCCCCGGCACACGCGCGTGTTCGCCGACGTGGCGGGCCTGGCCGAATCCGCGCTCGCCGACTACGCCCGCGACGTGCGCCAAGGGCAATTCCCGACGCCCGACCAGAACTTCAAGGGCAACCGCGGAGTCGTCGAACGTCTGAAGTTCGACTGACCTAGTCAGCGCCTTGGCTTGGCCTACTCTCGTCAATGGCGAATCCGTGTTTTTTCGCCACGTCCTCGCGGAGGTAGTCGTTCCAGCGATGGTATGAGGGTGTGTCGCCCACCACGGCTTCCGACGTGATCAACATGATCGCCGCACTGCCGGCGTGGCGCAGCGCCGAGCGCGTGACTTTCAGCGGATCGATCACGCCAACCGCCACGAGGTCCTCATACTCGCCGGTGGCGGCGTTGAAGCCCACGCGGCCCTCGCGCTGTAGAACCTCGTCCACGACCACGGCGCCGTCGTAGCCGGCGTTGTCGGCAATCACTTCCAACGGCACGCGCAGCGCGTCGCGCACGACGGCGCGACCGACAGCCTCGTCCCTCGGCAGCGACGGGTCGTCCTTGAGCGCCTCGGAGGCGCGGGCCAGCGCGGTGCCGCCGCCCGGCACGATGCCCTCTTCCAGGCCGGCGCGGGTCGCCGAGATGGCGTCCTCGATTCGGTGCTTCAACTCGAACCGCTCCACGGCGCTGGCGGCGCCAACCCAGATCTCGGCAAACGAACCAGTCAGGTTGTTGGCACGATCCTGGTGCTTCTCGCGGTCAAAGTGGTTCTTCATCCGCCCGTGCTGCATCCAGATGTACTCCACCCGCTCGCGAATGGCCAGCGGATCGCCGTGACCTTTCACGAAGAACGTCTGCGTTGCGCTGCAGCGCACGCGTTCGGCCCTACCCAGCACGTCCATGCCGATCGCGCGCCAGGTTTCGCCGGTCTCGTGACCCACGAGTGTTCCGCCGATGAAGATCGCCAGGTCTTCCAGCATCAGCCGTTGACGCTGCCCAAACACCGGCGCCTTGACGCAAATGACCTCCAGGTTGCCGACCTGCTTATTGGTCACCAGCATCGTGACGATTTCACCGATGATCTTCTTGGCCACGATCACCAGCTTCTTGCGGCCGCTGGCTGCGTATTGCTCGAGAAAGGGCAGGAAGTCACGCACATGCTCGATCTCACGGTCGGTAATGAGAATGTCCGGGTTCTCGATCACCGCCTCGGTTTCAGACGGGTTCGTGGTGAAGTGGGAGGACAGGAATCCGCTATCCAGGCGCATGCCGTCCACGTAAGTAACTTCAGTCTTCAGCGTCTTGCCTTCGTCGACCGTGATCGCGCCTTCAACACCCTGTCGCTCGATAACCTCGGCGATCAGCTCGCCAACGTACGAGTCATTGGCCGACATACCGGCGATCCAGGCAACCTCTTGCCGCGACTCCGCCCGCATGGCCTGGCTGTACAGCGCAGACTCGGCCTCCGCCAGGGCCGGGTCCATACCCCGCCGAATGATCATGGGGTTGGCGCCCGCCACGATGGCCTTGAACGCCTGGCTGTACATGGCCTGCGTGAGCACCGCCGCCGTGGTTGTGCCGTCGCCGGCCACGGTGTTGGTCTGGCGACAGGCCTCGTAGACCATGGACGCGCCGGTGTGCAAAAAGGTGTTTTCGACTTTGATGTCCCGCGCCACGGTCACCCCGTCATTAGTCAGCGTGGGTGGGCCGAGGCTGGGCTTGTAAGCAACGTTGCGCCCCTTGGGCCCCATGGTGACCTTGACGGCGTTGGCCACCAGGTCCGCGCCCTCGCGGAGGGCGAGCCGGGCTTCAAGGCCGAACACAACTGCGCGATCAAGTACCACGCGAAGCCTCCTCGGTAAGGTTCAGGTGACAGCGGGAACAAAGGCGCGGCTCGAAAGGCCGCACGGGATAACCATTGTCCGGTACGCGGTGCACCGCTACAAGGCCTCGTCGGGGTCCAGCGGCGGAATCTCGCGCATCAACGCCTCTTCCGCCGCAGTGAATGGGGTATCCGCCAGCAAGTCGGGCCGGCGCTGACGCGTGCGGTGCAGGCCCTGCGCCTGTCGCCAGCGCTCCACCCGTGCGTGATGTCCGCTCAGGAGCACGGCCGGCGTCGGCTGCCCGCGAACCACGTCGGGACGCGTGAATTGCGGGTGGGAAAGCCGTCCGTCGGCGTGTGATTCGCCAACCAGCGAGGCCGCGTCGCCCACCACGCCGGGCGCCAACCGCGCCGCCGCGTCGATCACCACCATGGCCGCAACTTCGCCGCCGCTGAGCACGTAGTCGCCCACGCTGATCTCCTCGTCCACCACCAGGGCCCGCACCCGGTCGTCCACCCCTTCGTACCGCCCGCAGATCAGAATCAGGTGCGCGCGCGTCGCCAGTTCCACAACCCGCGACTGGGTGAGCGGTCGTCCCTGCGGGGTCAACAGGCCAACCCAGCCGTCCGAGCCGCGCAGGTCCTCCACCGCGGCAATGATCGGCTCGGCCTTCAGCACCATGCCCGGGCCGCCGCCGTAGGCGTAGTCGTCCGTGATCCGGTGCGGTGGGTCGGCCCACTCCCGCAGGTTGTGCACCTGCACCTCAATTGTCCCGGCCGCCCGCGCCTTACCCAGCAGGCTGACGTTCAGAAACCCTTCAAAGCTCTCGGGGAACGTGGTAAGCACATCCACCCGCCAGGCCGGCGCCATCAGCGCAGCCCCTCAATCAGCTCAATGGTGAGCACCCGGCGCTCGGGATCGAAGTCCTGCACAACGTCGCGGATCGCCGGCACCAGCACCTCGCCATCGGGTCCACTCACCACATACACGTCGTTGCTGCCCGTGGTAATCACCTCGCGAATAGTTCCCACGGGCTCGCCGCCCACCGCCACCACCCGCACGCCAATCAGCTCCGCGCCGTAGTAGCTCCCGTCGGGCAAGGGTTCGGCCTCGGTCAGCGGAACTACGATCTCGGCCCCGCGCAAGTCACGGGCTTCATCGCGCGTGTACACGCCCTGGAGCCGCACGCGCGGTTTGACGCCAGGGTGAAAGGCTTCGATTTCGATGGGGTCGCGGTTCGGACCGATGTACACCCGGCGTCCGGCCGCAAGATTGGCCAGCACGTCGGTCTCCAGCCTGATGCGAACTTCGCCGCGCACGCCGAACGCCCCCAGCACCGTGGCCAGGACGATTTCCGTGGCCGACTCGGTCAGTGGCTTTCCTGAATGTCGAGCGCCAGCCGCCGGTCGGCGCCGACGGGGGCGGCGTGCATCACCGCGCGAATGGCCCTGGCCACCCGCCCCTGGCGCCCAATCACGCGTCCCATGTCGGACGGATGGACGTACAGCTTGTAGATGCTCAGGTGGTTGCGTTGGACTTGGTTCACGCGCACCGCGTCCGGCTCCGTAACCAGGTTGCGGGCGATGAACTCAACCAGTTCGTCCATGCGCGGAGGTTAGGCGCCAGGTCCGGCTGCCGCCGCGGGCGGCTGCGGCATGGCCTTGGCAATCGCCAGCAGCTTGCGCACCCGGTCGCTCGGCTGCGCGCCCTTGCGGATCCAGTCCTCGGTGGCGGCCACATCCAGGCGGATGGTGGAAGGGTCGGTCAGCGGGTCGTAATAGCCAAGTTGGGCGATGCGCCGGCCGTCGCGCGCCGAGCGCGCCTCGGCCACCACCACCCGGTAGCTGGGACGCTTCTTGCGCCCGGTGCGGGTAAGACGAATTCGCAGCATGAAGAATGACTCCGGTGAACGCAGGGGGAAGAGCCGGCAGCGGCAAGCTACAAGCACTTGAGCCACCCCGGCCCCCGATCATACCCACGCCACCCGCCCCTGTCACCGGCGGCTAGCCG
>JAKZUJ010000263.1:0-52095 GCA_047516685.1 Chloroflexota bacterium
TTCTGGCAGGGATGAGAGGGGAGGAGGGCGGGAGGCTAGACGTACGCCTGCTAAGCCTCGACGGGCTGGCTGGCGGGTACGGGCTGAGGCGGGGCGGCGGCGTGCGGCGGCGCTTGCTGCTCGCCCGGTTGCGGCGCGAGCGCGGCAGCCAGCGTTCCCTGCGACAGAACGAGGGCGTCCAGCCGGGCGTTAACGGCGCTGATGTCGGCGTGCTGGCGCTCGGACAGCCGGTCGAGCTGCTGCTCAATCTGGAAGAATCGCCGTTCAGTCTGAGTAAAGCGGTCGTCCATCTGGATGAACCGCTGTTCGATCTGCGCGAACCGCTGGCTGTTTTCGGTGCGCAGGGCGTGGATTTCGGCCCGCAGGCTGGCATTCGATGCCTCAATGCGCTCGTTGGTCGCGTGGATTTCGGCCTGCAGGCTGGCATTCGATGCCTCAATGCGCTCGTTGGTCGCGTGGATTTCGGCCCGCAGGCTGGCGTCCAATATCGCAATACGCTCGTCCTGCCGGTCGAAGCGCTTATTCGTTTCTCCCCAGAGCTTCAGCATGACGCTTACCATGCCGATGAGGATGGTTGCGCCGGTACCCAGAGCGACAGCAATGAGGCTCCAGATTTCGGGGCTCACCGGACAACACTTCGGTCGTGGGGGGCTAGCATAAATTTACCGTATCACGCACCGGCGCCCGTAGCGGCCGTGGTCTGGCGGCCAGGTATCAGGCTCACCCTGGTTTTGGGTCCGTAGTTGGCGCCTCGCGATTGGTCGCTAGTCGGTGACGGCCATTTGGGCGGTGACGCCGCCGTCGACGTAGAGGACGGCGCCGGTGACGTAGCGGGCTTCGTCCGAGGCCAGGTACGCGGCGGCGCCGGCGATGTCATCGGGATAGCCGTGGCGTTGGTTGGGGATGGCCTTGCGAATGGCCTCCAGATCCCGGTTGTCGCGGTCGTAGCGTTCGACGTGGATGGCGCCGGGGGCGATGACATTGGACGTGATCTGGTGCGGCGCCAGTTCGACGGCCAGGGCGCGGGTGAAGGCGTTGATTGCGCCCTTGGTTGCGCCGTAGATCACGTGACCTTTGGCGTGCAGCGCGCCGTGGACGGAACTGATGTTGATGATGCGCCCGCCGCCGTGTTCGATCATGTGCGGCGCGGCGGCGTGGGCCGAGGCGATCATGGCCTGGACGTTGATGTTGAACAGCGACGACCAGTCGTCCGGCGTGGTCTCAAGGAACGGCTTGTCGAGCGTGTACCCGGCGTTATTTACCAGCACGTCGACGCCGCCGAAGTTGCTGACGGCCGTTTGGACAACATCCATTGCGGTGGTCGGGTCGCGAAAGTCGGCCTGCACGGCCAGGGCCGTTCCGCCCGACGCCACGATCTCGTCGGCCACAGCTCGAGCGCCCTGAATGCTGCTGGCGGCCGAGACGACCACCCGCGCGCCTTCCGCGGCGAGACGACGCGCAATGCCAGCGCCTATGCCTGTTCCCGCGCCGGTGACGACGGCCACGCGATCGGTCAGGCGCTGACTCATGGGCGGCTTAGGCGTTGGCCGACAGGGCGGCCTGAACCTCGCGCGGCGAGGCCGGAAGGTCACGAATACGCACGCCGATGGCGTTGGAGACGGCGTTGGCGACGGCGGCCAGGGGCGGGACGATGGGGATTTCGCCAACGCCGCGGACACCGTACGGGTGACCGGGGTTGGGGACTTCCACGATAACGGTCTCGATCATCGGAAGGTCCAAGGTGGTGGGCATGCGGTAGTCCAGGAAGCTGGAGTTCCGCATGCGGCCCTCGGCGTCGTAGACGTATTCCTCGTGCAGTGCCCAGCCCACGCCCTGCGCCACGCCGCCTTCCATCTGGCCCTCCACGTAGGGCGGGTAGATGGCGGTGCCGGCGTCCTGCAGGGCCGTATAGCGCAGCACGTCGACCTTGCCGGTCTCGGTGTCGACTTCCACGTCGGCGATGTGGATGGCGAAGGTGTTGCCGGCGGCGTTGGGCGATGTGGTGGCCTTGCCCTCGACTTCCAAGTCGTCCTCCTGCAGCGCCGCGGCGGCTTCGGTGAAGTTGAGGGTGGTTCCGTTCTGGCTGAAGACGCCGGACTCGAAGCTGATCGACTCGGCCGGCACGTCCCAATAGTCCGCCAGGCCCTCGACCATCTGGTCCTTGAGGTCCTGCCCGGCTTCAATGGCGGCCAAGCCGGTGGCGTAGGTGACGCGACTGCCGCCGGTAACGCCAGTGAAGGCGATGGAGTCGGTGTCCGGGACGATGGGGTCCACGTCTTCGATCGGGATGCCCAGGAACTCAGCCAGCTGCATGGCGATAGAGGTGCGGGTGCCGCCGATATCCATGGAGCCTTCCAGCAGGGTCACCGTGCCGTCGCCGTTGAGCCGGGCCACGGCGCTGGATTTGCCGCCGCCGTTGAGCCAATAGCCGGAGGCCACGCCGCGGCCGCGGCGCTTGGTACCGGTGGATTCGCCCAGCGGGGTCTGCCAATGGTCGGTAGCCGCGGCCGCGTCGATGGTCTCGATGTTGCCGATGGGATGAAAGCGCGTGCCGTCCACCCGCAGGTCGCCCTGCTTGGAGGCGTTGAGGCGGCGGAACTCCAGCGGGTCCATGTCCAGTTCGTGGCAGATTTCGTCGATGAGGGCGTCCACGGCGAACTCGGCCTGTGGAGCGCCGGGCGCACGATAGGCGTGCGACTTGGGCTTGTTGACCACGACGTCGTAGCCGTCCACGCGAAAGTTCTCGATGTCGAACGGCCCAATGCAGCAGAGACAGCCGGCCCCGACGGCGGAGCCCGGGTAGCCGCCGGCCTCAAAGGCCAAGTCCACATGAATAGCGGAGATCTTGCCCGCGCTGGTGACGCCCAGCTTGACGGTCATGTAGGCGCCGGGGGCGGGGCCGGTTCCGATGAGAACCTCGGTGCGGTTCATGGTCATCTTGACCGGCCGCCCGATCTTGCGGGATAGCACGGCCGCCAGCGGCTCCAGGTAGACCGTGGTCTTACCGCCGAATCCGCCCCCAATCTCCGCCGGAATGACGCGGATCTTGGACGTCGGGTACATGAGCATGCTGGCCAGGTCGTCGCGGATGCCGAAGTGGCCCTGCGAACTGGACTCCACGATGAGGTGACCGTCCTGGTTCCAGTAGGCCAGGGCGTTGTGCGGCTCGATGTAGCCCTGGTGGACCATGGCCGTGGAGTACGACCGCTCCATCACCAGATCGGCCGCCGCAAATCCGGCCGCGACATCGCCTTCCTCGTAAATCAGGTGCTTGGCGATGTTGCTGGGCTTGTCGTCGAAGACTCCGCCAGTCTCGGTGTAGAGGTCATCCAGGACGACGGGCGCGTCCTCGCGCATGGCTTCGCGGACGTCCAGCACGGGTGGCAGGACTTCGTAGTCCACGTCGATCAGACGTAGCGCTTCTTCGGCGTCGTGGTTACTGGCGGCCGCCACGGCGGCGATGGCCTGGCCCTCATAGGTGACGCGTCCGCGGGCGATGACCCGTTCGGACATGTAGCGGAGGTTCTGCATGCCGGACTCGTTGGCCTCGGCCTCGCCAGCGCCCGGGTCGGGAAAGTCTTTGCCGCTGACCACGGCCAGAACCTGACTGGCGGCTTCGGCGCGCGAGGTGTCGATGCCGCGAATGCGGGCGCGGGCGTGCGGGCTGCGCAGCACCTTGCCGTAGACCATGCCCGGCATGCTGGCGTCCACGCCATAACGCGCCCGTCCCGTGACCTTGTCCACCCCGTCGTGGCGGACCGGTCGGGTCCCGACGACTCGATACGCGCCGTTGCCTGCTGTCATGCCCTGCTCCCGCCGTGTGGCAGTGAATCTGTATCGAAAACGGATGTTTGAAAGTCTAGCGGTGCGCCACCGCCAAGCGACTCCACGAAGAACACTTCGCTGTCAGGCTTGAGCTTCGTGCGGAGTCGCCGGGCGCTGTTCGCGCCGTCCACAAAGACTGCCAGGCCCGGGCGGAGCTGGCCGTCCTCGACCAGCCGGCCGCTCAGGCCTGGATAGCGCTCTTCCAGACGGTCCAGGATTTCCCGGACCGTGGCGCCTTCAATCTGAACCTTGGCGGCGCCGTCGGTAACCACCCGCATCGGGGTGGGGATGTGCACGGTCGCCACCGTGGGCTACGCCGCCCCGCCGTCCCGTGCGGCGAGCGCGGCCTGCATGCGCGGCGGCGACATGGGAAGGTCGCGCATGCGCACGCCGGTTGCGTCGAAGATCGCGTTGGCCACCGCCGCCGGCGGCGGCACGATCGGCACCTCGCCGACGCCCCGCACTCCGTAAGGATGGCCGGGGTTGGGAACCTCCACGATGATCGTTTCGATGTTGGGAACGTCGAGCGTGGTCGGCATGCGGTAGTCCAGCAGGCTGGCGTTGCGCAAGCGACCGTCGTCGTCGTAGACGTACTCCTCATTCAGCGCCCAGCCGACACCCTGCACGACGCCGCCCTGCATCTGGCCTTCGACGTAGGGCGGGTAGATGGCGATACCGGCGTCCTGGACGGCGGTGAAGCGCAGGATCTCGACTTTGCCCGTCTCGGTGTCCACTTCCACGTCGGCAATGTGGACCGCGAAGGCGCCGCCTTCGCGCGTGGGCGTGACCGTGGACTTGCCAATGGGGAAGACGCCTTCACTTGCCAGCAGTTCGGCGGCTTCGCCAACAGTGGCTGAATTCCCGTTTGCCGAGAAGCTCCCGTCGTCGCGGGTGATCGACTCAGCGGCCACGTCCCAAAGATCCGCCAGGCCCTCGATGATCTGATCCTTCATGTCGTTCGCCGCGTTGTGGGCCGCCAGGCCGGTGGCAAAGGTGACGCGGCTGCCGCCGGTCACATCGGTCTGCCCGACCGAATCGGTGTCGGCCACGATGGGATTCACGTCCTCGACGGGGATCCCCAGGGTCTCGGCGAACTGCATGGCGACCGAGGTTCGGGTTCCACCAATGTCGGTGGAGCCTTCCAAGAGCGTCACGCTGCCGTCGTTGTTCAGTCTCGCCAGGGCGCTGGAGGTGAGGCCGACGTTGAACCAGAACCCGGAGGCGAAGCCGCGCCCGCGTTGCTTGCCGGGGACGGCTTCCAGCGGGGTCTGCCAGTGGTTGGAGTCACGCGCGGCCTCAACGCACTCGATGTGACCGATGCGCGCATAGGGCGGCTGGGCAAGCTGCCAGTCGCCTTCCTTGGCGCTGTTCATGAGGCGGAAGTCGACCGGATCGATGTCAAGTTCTTGGCAGATCTCGTCCACCACCGTCTCGCTGGCGAACGCGGCGTGGGTGGCGCCCGGCGCGCGGTAGGCGTGGGTCTTGGGCTTGTTGACGACGACGTCGAAGCCCTCGACCTTGGCGTTGCGCATGTTGTAGGGCGCGAACACGCAGCGACAGCCGGCGCCCACGACCGAGCCCGGGTAGCCGCCGGCATCGAACGCGAGGTTGGCGTAGCCGGCGGTGATCATGCCGTCCTTGGTGACGCCCAGCTTTACGCGCACGTAGCCGCCCGGCGTGGGACCGGTGGCCATCAGGACTTCGGCGCGGTCCATGCTCATCTTGACCGGATGGCCGGTATTCCGGGACAGCTGGGCGGCCAGCGGCTCCAGGTAAGCCGTGGTCTTGCCGCCGAAGCCGCCGCCAATCTCCATCGGCGTCACGTGAATCTTGGTGATTGGGTGTTCGTGCAGGTCGGCCAGCTCCTGGCGAATGCTGAAGGCGCCCTGCGAGCTGCACCAGACGTGCAGGTGACCGTCCTTGAGCCAATGCGCGGTGGCGTTATGAGTTTCGATGTAGCCCTGATGGACAACGCCGAAGGTGAACTCGCGGTCTACGACCAAGTCCGCCTCGGCGAACCCGGCGTCGACGTCACCAACCTCGTAGAGCATTTCCGCCGCGATGTTGCTGGGCACATCGCCGGTGGAGCCGTCGGCCTTGGCGGTGTACAGGTCGTCGATGATGACGGGCGCGTCGGACTTCATGGCGTCCCAGACCTCAAGCACCGGATCGAGTACTTCGTACTCGACGTCGATCAGCTTGACGGCCTCGGCGGCGATGTGCGGGTTGACGGCCGCAACGGCGGCGACGGCGTGGCCGTGATAATGGACCTTGCCGCGCGCCAGCATGTTGGCGCTCTTGTACTTGACCAGAAGGCCGGGCGCCTCACCGCCGCCGGTCAGCTTGTTGCCCGGATCGGGCAGATCGGCGCTGGTGATTACGGCGCGGACGCCGTCCAAGGCCGCCGCGCGGCTGGTGTCGATGCTGAGAATCCGGGCGTGCGCGTGCGGGCTGCGGAGCACCTTGCCGTGAAGCTGTCCGGACAGGTTGATATCGGAGCCGTAGCGCGCTTCGCCGGTGACCTTTTCGAGGCCATCGTGGCGAATCGGTCGGGTTCCGATGACTTTGTATGTCTCGTTGTGATGCTTGACGGTCGGACCGACTCGAGTGTCTACGGCCATGGTTATGCCTCCGCGCGCATTCGTTGGGCGGCATCCAGGACGGCGCGTATGATTTTGTCGTAGCCCGTGCACCGGCAGAGGTTGCCGGCGAGCCACCAGCGAACTTCGTACTCGGTGGGATTCGGGTTCTCCTCCAGCAGCGCCTTGGCGGCGACGATGAACCCGGGCGTACAGACGCCGCACTGGAGGGCGGCGTTCTCGAGGAACGACTGCTGCAGGGGATGCAGCCCGGTCGGTGAGGCAACGCCCTCAATGGTGTCGATGGTCGAGCCCGCCGCTTCGACGCCGAGCACGCAGCAGGAGTTGACCAATATCCCATCCATGACGACGTTGCAAGCGCCGCAGTTGCCGTTGTTACAGCCTTCCTTGGCGCCGGTCAGCCCCAGGTTGTCGCGCAGGACTTCCAGCAGGCTCTCTCGCGGTTCGGCGAGAAAGTCCACCAGCTCGCCGTTAATGGTGGTCTGAACGTGGACCTTTCCCGACAGGATTTCAGTGGCCATTGGTTGGACTGCCTCCCTGGGCGCGAGCCTTGGCGCCGCGCAGGGCGCGCTGAGTGAGAACGTAGGACAGTTGCTTGCGATGGGCCACCGTGCCGCGCATGTCGTTGATCGGCGAGGCGGTATCACGGGCGATATCGGCGGCAACAGCGAACGAGTCTTCGTCGGCCGTCATGCCGACCAGCGCGTCACCGGCGGCCTGAACGAAGAGAGGCGTGGGGGCCACGGCCCCAAGCGAGATGCGGGCCGCCGCGATGCTCTCGCCGTCCAACTGGAGGAATGCGCCGGCGCCGACGACCGCGATGTCCATCTCGTTGCGGGGAATGAAGCGCAGGTAGTGCGTCCCCGATCCCGCGGCTGGCTTGGGCAGGGTGAGGGAGACGAGCAATTCGCCGTCCTGCAGCACGTTGCGGCCCGGTGCGGTGCAAAAGTCCTCGACGGCCACCGTGCGCTGTCCGTCAGGCCCCGCGATGTTGCAGATCGCCGAGTGGACGATCAGCGCTGGAATCGTGTCTCCGGCGGGACCCGAATTGCAGAGGTTCCCGCCGACTGACGCGCGGCCCTGAATGCCGGTGCTGCCGATAATGCGAGCGGCGTCCACCACGGCCGGGTAGCTGGCCGTGAACTGGGCGTTGTTGTAGAGCTGATGGCAGGGAGCAGCGGCCCCGAGCGTGGTGCTGCCATCGGCGTTGACCGAAACATCCACCAGCTCGGGAATGTGTTTGGCGTCCACGAACACCTCGGTGTCGCGGCCGTCTTCGCGGACCTGGACGATAAGGTCCGTCCCGCCGGCAAACATGCGGGCGTTCGAGCCGTGCTCGGCAAGAATGGCTATGGCGTTCTCTACGGTCGAGGGCGCGGCGTACTGAATCGCGCGCAAAGCGGCCTCCGTTTCCTGGCAATGACGGAACCTGTGCGCCCATTGTCACGACTTCGGGCGATGCTTGCCAGTCCTATCGGACAGTTGCGACGTCCGGCGCGGTCTCACCGAGCCACAACGGCGTGGTCAGTCGACGAAAGCGCGGCCCACGCGCCCGGGCGTTTGCACCGAAAGCCCGGTAGGGGATCAGGCGTAGAGACCCGCACCCGGGCGCCGTCCCCAGGGGCTGGCACTTGCTTCAGGTGAGGCCTGTTCAACGGTATGGGTAGCCAGAAGCTCTGGGTCGAACTCAATGCCGAAGCCTGGCCGCTCGCCCAGGACCAGACAGCCGTCATCTATCCGGATGTCGATGTCGAACAGCGCGTCGCGACCGGCGCCCAGAACTTCCAGCATGGTGTGATTGGGCATGGCCGCCGCCGCGTGGGCCATGAAGCTGCCGGGAGAGTTCATAACCGAGACCGGCCGCTCAATGCCGTACACCATGTCGGCCACGATCAGAGCGCCAGTGACGCCGCAGGTCTCCGACCCGACTTGGACGACGTCCATCGCCCGATGGTCAAGCAAGTGGAGAAATTCGCCCGGATGCCGCAGGTTCTCGCCGCTGGCAACCGCGGCCGCTACACCATCGGATACTTGGCGCAGGCCGGTGGCGTCCCAGCGCCGCGCCGGTTCCTCGATCCAGGTGAGATCGAAGCCGCGCTCGATTTCGCGCACGCGGCGGATGGCTTCCTTTGGCGTCCAGTACTCGTTGACGTCCAGCATCACGTCCACCCGCTTACCCGAGGTGGCCAGGGCGTCGCGCATGATCCCGAGCCGGCGCAGATCGTCCTGGAGATTCGCGCCGCCCTTGAGCTTGCCGGCGGACACACCGCGCGCGGCCATCCCGGCGTAGTAGTCGTAGAGCTCCTCGTCCGACAGCGGAGAGTCCAGGCCACTGGCATAGGCGCGGACGCGCGGCGCCGAGGCGCCGAGCGTGCGCCACAGCGGCTCGTCGTTGGCCTTGGCCTTGAGGTCCCAGAGCGCCAGGTCGATTGCGGACAGCCCCGAGGCGATTGGCCCCACGGGTCCGAGCTTGAACACGACATCCATCATCCGCTTCCAGAGTCCGCGCACGCCTCGCGGGTCGCACCCGACCAAGAGCCTGGCCAGCCCAGGTATGTGCGGGCGTCCTGTCGGGGTGCCGAGACCCAATCCGGAGATCCCGGCGTCGGTGTCCACGTAGACCACCAGGCCGGAAGTGAGCGAACGTCCGCTGGGGCTGTTGACGTCGCCAAGGGGGCGGTGGAGCTCGTGCTCGAAAACGACCGTACGGACCTCGGTGATGCGCATGGTGTCTTGAGGTCCTGGACCTGGATGGCGTCCAGTGTAGGGGCGCGGTGCAACGCCGGGCAGGCCCAATGATTCCGTTGGACGCGGCCATGGAACCGTGTACAGTCAGTCACAAGAGTTGGAGGTGCGCCATGGCGGTATTCGATACGCTGCGCGCAGCTCGAACGCTGAAGGCGGCAGGGTTCGGGGACGCGCAGGCTGAAGCGGTTGCCGAGATTGTCTAGGCGGTCGCGAGCGGGAACCGTGTGACCAAGGTGGACATGCAGGGCTTCGCTACAAAGGCGGACCTGGATAGGTTCGCCACCAAGGAGGACCTGAAGCGGTTTGCCACGAAGGCGGACCTGGAGCGGTTCGCCACCAAGGCTGACCTTGAACCGTTCGCCACCAGGGCCGAGATTCAGGATCTTGAGCTTCGCCTCACCATCCGCTTGGGCGTGGTTGCCGCGGCTTCGGTTACGTTGACGACCGCGCTCGTGGTGGGTCTGAATCAACTCCTGCTCTAACGGGCGTCCACCGAGAGCGCCCGGTAGCGCTAGACGAGGGCCAGAAAAACCGCGGTGAGGGCCGCTATGCCTGCCGCGCCGCCGTAGGCCACCAGCGCAATCAGAACCCCAGGCAGCGGCGCGTGCAGGTCCACCGCCAGGTGCCGCAGCCGGTGGCAGGCATGGACGGCAATTAGTGCCACGACTCCCGCAATCACGACCCGAACGATGGCCGGTTGGAGAAGATCGCGCACGCCGTCATAGGCGAAGGCGTCCGCGAACCAGCGCCAGCCGAATGGCCCGAAGACCGAGCTGACCAGGATGAACGCGGGCACAACGAGCGCGGCCACTACGCTGCCCGCCGCGAAGAGCGACCAGAACAAGGCTTCGTGCGATCGTCCGCTCACGTTGCGCCAACCCACGCCACCCAGAGCGCCAGCAGCACGGTGACGGCCGCCAGGCCGGCGAATTGCTGGCTAACAATGAACGCCGGCGGGACGCGCCGCCCGGCAATCTGCCGAGGCAGCGCGCTGGGCGTGAGCAGGAACCAGGTAACGGAGTGCCAAAGCGCAAACGCCAGCGCCACGAGGTGGAAGACAACCATCAGCGGATGCCAGAGAAAGTCGCGATAGGCGCGGTAGGTCTCTGCATCCTGGCCGGCCTTGTGAATCAGCAGCATGAACAGCACGACCTCGGCGAGGATGAAGGCCGATGTGGCCTCGCGCAGGAACACCCGGAAGTAGGACCCCTTCTGGGTCCACCAGGTCCAGCCCATGCGCCGGTCCAGCGGTCGGTTCACGAGCGCCTGGCCCAGGGCGTCAGCAGCCGCTTGTAGTAGTCCACGGCGCCGTCGAGCTTGGCCTGCTGGATGGCGCCTGCCGGGTCGACGTGCTTGGGGCAAACTTCCGAGCACTCGCCCACGAATGTGCACTCCCAAATGCCCTCGGTCTGGAAAATCACGTCCTGCCGGCGCTGCTTGCCCTGGTCACGCGAGTCGAGGTTGTAGCGCTGGGCCAGCGCGAGCGCGGCGGGACCGATGAAGTCGTCCACCCGGCCCACCACCGGACAGGCGGCGTAGCACAGCATGCAGTTGATGCACATGCTGAACTGCTTGTAGCGGTCCAGCTGGGTCGGCGTCTGCAGGTACTCGGCGTCCAGGTCATCCGTGTCGTCGTCACGGACCAGGTAGGGGGTGACGTGGTCAAGTTTTTCCATGAAGCCGTTGATGTCGACGATGAGGTCGCGCTCGACCGGGAAGTTGGTCAGAGGCTCCACCCGTACTGGACCGGGCAGGTGATCGCGTAGGAAGGCGGCGCAGGTCAGGACCGGCTCGCCGTTGACCTGCATTCCGCAGGATCCACAGACGCCCATGCGGCAGGACCAGCGGTAGCTAAGCGAGCCGTCCAGATAGTCCTTGACATAATTCAGAGCGTCCAGCACGACCCAGTCGTCGTGATACGGCACGTCGTAGCTCTGAAAGCTCGGTCCGCCGTTGTCTGGCCGATAGCGAAAAACTTCGAGCCGAATTGTCGTCTCGCTCACGATGCGCGCTTCCCGTCCGTATCGCCGGAGGTTCCGTAGACGCGTTCGGCCGGCGGCCAGCGCGTGATGACCACGTCTTTGAGCTCGATGCGGGGATCTTCGTCCGTGCGGTAGGCCATCGAGTGCTTGAGGAAATTGGCGTCGTCGCGGACGGCGTAGTCGTTCCGCTGGTGCGAGCCGCGCGACTCGGTGCGGCGGAGCGCCGAGTGGGCCACCGTGTCCGCGATATCCAGCATGCAGTCGAGTTCGAGCGCGCTGATCAACTCCGTGTTGTACACCGGGCTCGAGTCGTCCAGCGAGATGTTGGCTGCGCGTTCATGGAGATCGCGGAGCGTCCCGCAGCAGGCGTGCAGTGTGTCCTCGGCGCGGAAAATGCCGGCGCCGGCCTCCATGGCCGCCGTGAGGTCGTCGCGGATCACCGCGATTCGCTCCCCGCCGGCTGTCCGGGCCCGTAGTTCAGCCAGACGGTCGTGCTCAGCGGTCACCTGCCGGTCGATTTCAGGGCCGTCGGACACTTTCTGCCCGGCGACAGCGGCGGCCGCGTGGCGGCCGGCGCGCGCGCCAAACACAACCAGTTCCGTCAAGGAGTTGGACCCCAACCGATTGGCGCCATTAATGCTGACGCAGGCGCATTCGCCGGCGGCGTACAGGCCGGGCAGCGTCGTCGCGCCGTGAACGTCGGTGTCAATGCCGCCCATCATGTAGTGCACGACCGGCCGCACCGGGATCGGCTCGGCGACCGGATCGATGCCAGCGTAGCTGGACGCCAGTTCACGGACGAATGGGATGCGGGTGTCGATTCGTTCTTCGCCCAGATGGCGCACGTCCAGGTGCACGTAGTCGCCGTAGGGTCCGTCAAAGGTTCGTCCGGCGGCCTGCTCGTGCATGAACGCCTGGGACAGGCGGTCGCGCGGGCCGAGTTCCATCGTGCGGTTCTGCGGATGCCGCGGGTCGTGGATATCCAGGGGCGCGCCCAGGTTGTAGTCCTGCAGGTAGCGACGGCCCTCGTTGTTCAGCAGAGTGCCGCCTTCGCCACGCGAGGCTTCCGTGATCAGGATGCCGGTGCCGGGCAATCCGGTGGGGTGGTACTGGACGAACTCCATGTCCTTCAGCGCCACGCCCGCCCGATAGGCCAGGGCCAGGCCGTCGCCGGTCTTGATGGAGCCGTTGGTCGTAAACGGAAATATCCGGCCGAAGCCGCCGGTGCAGATGATGACGGCGTTGGCGCGCAGGACATGCAGGTCGCCGGTGCGCAAGTCCAGCGCCACGCAGCCCTGACAGCGCCCGTCGGCCGTGAGCAGGGTGGTGGCGAAGTACTCGTCGTAGCGCGTGATCTGGCTGAACTGCATTGAGGTCTGAAACAGGGTGTGCAGCACGTGGAAGCCGGTCTTGTCGGCGGCGTACCAGGTGCGTTCGATCTGCATGCCGCCGAACGGCCGGACCGCAACCTGCCCGGAATCCTCCCGACTCCAGGGACAGCCCCAATGCTCCAACTGGATCAGTTCGGCCGGGGCTTCGTCCACGAACATCTCAACCGCGTCCTGGTCGGCCAGCCAGTCGGAGCCGCTGATCGTGTCGTAGATGTGGTGTTCACGGGCGTCGTTGGACTTGATGACGGCGGCCATGCCGCCTTCCGCGGCCACGGTGTGGCTGCGCATGGGATAGACCTTGGACACCAAGCCAATCGAGAGGTCGGGATTGGACTCCACCACCGCCATTGCGGCGCGAAGTCCGGCGCCGCCGGCTCCGATGATGATGACGTCGTGGCGGATTTCGTTCATGAAATTGATCTTAGAGACGTAGGGCGAGGGCTGCAATTGGTCAGGGTGGCGTGTCGCGCCTTAGGCGCGTGCAATTGCAATTTCTGCCGCGGCGCGATTCACGGCCGGTCGGTCGACGCGGTTGGTGGTGGACGTTGGGTGCGCTGGAGGTTGCTCAGCAGTCCGGGCTGACGTTCCAGGAGAGCCATCAGGGCCTGTTTGGTCTCCATCCGGCGCTCTGATGCCGCCGAGTCCTCAGGGGTGTCGAGCGCGCGGAGATCGGCGAGAAGCTCGGCGGCACGGGCCGAGGGATCGCCCGCCGGCGCACGGCGCCACCCGCGCCGCCAAATAACGAGCGCCAGCGCCGAAAGCACGGCCGGGCCGGTGGCAACGAGCGCCCAACGGTCGGTGGTCGTCGCACGCAGCGCGCGCACAATGCCCGGCAGAGAGGTCTCGGAAAGTCGCACGCTGACGGTGTGGCTGGCGGAGACTTCGTTCGCCTGCCAACGCCGGACTTCGATGCCGCCAAAGGCGTCATCACCGCTGGCATCGAGCCCGGCAACAGTTGCGGACAGCGGACCGGACTCGACCAGCAGGATCACAGTGTCGGCATTCAAGGCGGGCGACCAGTCGAAGGCCACCTCACCGCCCTGCAAGGCCAGCTGGTAGCCGTAGACCAAGGTGGTTACGCCCGGTTGCAAGCCTGCAAAAACGGCAAAGCCAGGACCGCCAATTACGGCGTCGCCGGGGCCAAAGCCGGCGACGGGCTGAAGGTTGAAGGCGCCATCTGGCACGCCAAATCGGAGCGGGGGCGGCAATCCCGGTTGCTGGACGGGAAGATACGCACGGTCACCGGGTACTTGCACTTCGGCGACCTCGACCACCGAGAGCGTGTCAGCCGACTGGCGTCTGAGCAGTCGCGTAAGGCTTTTGAAGGTCATGCCCGGGTCTTGCTCGGTGACGGCAAAGACCTGGATTTCAACCTCTGTCCGTTCTCCCGTCAGAACCTGCAGGACATCGCTGCTGTAGCGCACGCCCTCGGCCTGGAGAGTCACGAGGTAGGCGTACTCGCCGCCGCCGTCCACGTCCCCGAACTCGAACACGCCATCGGCGTCAATCGACGTCTCCCGGGTTGGGAGCCGCTCGGCCTGGCGGAAGCCATCCAGCTGAACGACCAGACCTTCCGGAAGTGCCGACCCGGGCGTGGCCGGGTTCAGACGACCGGCAATCTCGCCGCTGCCCTCGGCTTGTGCGCCGGCCACGCTGGCCAGAGCCAGCAGAACGAGCGTGGCAATCAGCCCGATTCCGCGTCTCATCCCCAACTGGCTCCGGCGTCGCGGCTGCGGTAGACCGACCCGTCGGCCGCAATGGCGTAGATCGTCCGGCCGCTGGCAGCCAGGGCCCGCACGTCGGCTCGCAACGGCAGTCGCACCCAGGACTGCATGCGGTCGACGGACTTAAACACACCGGCATCGGTGGCGACAACGGCCGCGCCTTCGAATCGATCGCCGGTCGCTGACTCGTATGAGTCTCCGGTGGCTGGCTCATGGACGACAGCGCGGATCGTTATCGTCGGCAGTGTGCCGTTGACGAATCCGTTGGCGCCGCGCCAGCCGCCGCTCGGTTCGGAGGCGAGGACACCCTCGGCGCCGGTGGCGGCCAGGAGGAACGGCGTCGCAAAGTCGACGACGGCAAGCCCGCTGAGGCTTCGCGGGGCGTCGTTGCCGACGATGTCCCAGGTGCTGCCCGCGTCGTTACTGACCAGGATCGCGCCTGCCTCGTTCACGCCTGCCATCCGACCTGTGCGGCGACCGACGGCAAGCAGGCGGAGCACGGGAAGATTCGCATTGCGATCCCAGGTTGCGCCCTGGTCCTGGCTGGACCATACGCCTGCGGCGGTCAGTACATAGAGCGTGGCCGCGGCCGAGGCGGCGGCCACGGCTGGTCCCGGTCCGTCGGCCGTCGTCCAGGATTGTCCGCCGTCACGGCTGAGTTGCACACCGGTGGCGTGAGTCACAACCAAAAGGTCAGGGTCATCAGTCGACACGGCCGCGGCCGAGATGGCGGCGACGCCGACATTGCCGACGGGTGACTGCTCCGAGGCGGCGGCCCGTGCCCCAACCGTGACGACGGCGACCAGCGCCCCAAGCAGCGCGACCAGGGCGACACTTGGCGCAACCCAGGCCCACGTTGGGGCTCGCACGGGTGCAGCTGTTGATCCAGGAGAGGGCGCGTGCGCGGCTCCTTTGACCAGCGCCTCCACGGCGGTGTCCAGCCGCTGGCGCCGTTGGTCGCGGGCGCGCAGGCGCTGGGCAGTGTCCCGGCGAATGTCGCCGCTGACGGTCTCGAAGTCGGCTGAACTGATGGCGCCACGGTCGCGTTCAGCCTGCAGGTCGTCCAGCATTCGCAGCGCGCGTTCGATTGCCACATCCTCGTCCGAGCCGTCCCTGGTCGAGCGATCGGTCGAACGACGGACCAGCGGGGCAAGCATCCAGGCCAGACCAGCGGCCGAAATCAACAGGACTGCCAGGCTCAGCAGCGGCGCGGTCACGATGGCGGCCGCGAGTCGCGCCGCGCTTGGCGCAAGTCGTCCACCCGCTGCTCGTAGCCGGCAAGGTCGTCATTGACCGCGGCGGGAGCGGGGCGGCGCCCGCGCGCCAGTACCCAGCCCAGCAGCGCCGTGCCCAGGGCAAGAATGACGAGCGGACCGATCCAGACGCCGAGAGCCAGGCCTTCGCGGGGCGGTTCGCGCAGCACACCCGGGCCGTAGCGGTCGGAAAAGAATTTCATAATCTGTTCTTCAGACTCGCCGGCCTGGAGTTTTAGCGTGATGATTTCGCGCATCTGGGTGGCCAGCTGCGCGTTGGACTCGCGTACGGATTGGCCCTGGCAGACCGGACAATCAAGCCGCTCGGCAATCGACCACATGCGCTTGCGCGTAGCCAGGTCCGGCTCCACGGCGGCATGCACCGCGGTCACCAACGCCACGGCGGCGAGCAGGCCGAGCAGCAGGCCCGTGCTGCGTGGTTTCACGAGACCGCGGGTCGTGCGGCCACGGTGGAGACCGTGGCCATATCGCGCCGCGCGACCGGCCAGGCAATGACCAGGATGCCCGCGAAGTACACGATGCCGCCGACCCACAGCAGCACGACCAGCGGGTTGATCAGGACCCGCAGGGTCGCCGACGCGCCGCTTGGATCCCACGAACTCAGGAGTACATAGACGTCATCCAGACGCGGAAAGGTCGTGCTGACGGACACGTCGGCGGTTGGCTGGTTCTCCCAACCGGCGTGTATGCGGCGGGCTGGGGATATCCGGTCGATCAGGACGCCGTCGCGCAGGACGTCGACCTCGGCGACTACCGTATTCAGACCCGGCTGAACGCTGCTGCGCAGACCCCGAAAGACGAGGTCATAGGGCCCGAGGCTGACGGCCTCGCCGCGTTCGACGCTGGCGGCGGTTTCCTGGCTGAAGGCGGCCGAGGCGATGACGCCGAGCGCCAGGATGGCAATGCCAAGGTGTACGAGGTAGCTGCCGAGCCGCCGCCGGTTCCCGACAAAGAGTGGATACGAACCGGAAGTCGACTCACGCCTGCGGGAAATACCGGCCCGCAGGCTTCGTGCGTACTCCAAGGTCACGCCAATCGCAACGGCGGCCGTGAGGCCAATGGCGACGATTGGGAGACCGTCGCGCATGCCGAGGACCACGAGCAGAACCGACACAAGTAGCACGGTAGCGACGGGCCACCGGGTGGCCCGCCAGGCGGCGCGCGGCGAGGTGCGACGCCAGGCCAACAGCGGCCAGATGGCCAGCAGTGCCAGCGTTGCGACAAGCAACGGCACGTTGACCTGGGTGTAGAACGGCGGTCCGACCGCGATGCGCGCGCCTTGCACGATTTCCGTGATCAACGGGAATACGGTGCCCCAGAAGGTGGCAGCGGCGATTCCCAGCATCAGCAGGTTGTTGATCAGGAAACCGGCCTCCTTGGAGGCCACGGCGGTGATCGGCTCATCCGCGCGGATCAGCGGCAGACGGTAGATGAAAAGCGTTGCCGACAGAATCAGCAGCGCCCCGACAAAGACGAAAAAGATCGGGCCGACGTCGGACAACGCGAATGAGTGGACCGACGAAAGCACCCCGCTGCGCACCACGAACGTGCCAAAGATCGCCAGGGCATAGGCGGCCAGGACCAGGCCGATGGCCCAGGCGCGCAACTGGCCGCGTCGTTCCTGCGCCAGGGCTGAGTGCAGGTAGGCCGTGGCTACCAGCCAGGGGAGCAGCGCCACGTTTTCCACGGGGTCCCAGCCCCAGTAGCCGCCCCAGCCGAGCACGCGGTAGGCCCACCAGGCGCCCAGCAGCAGCCCCGCGCTCTGGATGGCCCACGCCAGCAGCATCCAGTTCCGCATTTCGCGCAGCCACGGTTGGGTGACGCGCCCCGCCGTGAGCAGGGCCGCGGCGAACGCGAAGGGGATTCCAAAGCTCATGTAGCCGGCAAGCAGCATTGGTGGATGTATCTGCATGCCGCTGTCCCAGAGCAGCGGGTTGAGGCCGCGGCCTTCCGCCGGCGCCGCCAGCAGGCGCTGGAACGGTGAGGACGTGAATACGAGGACGCCAAGGAAGAAGAGCTGCAGGCCACTGACGATGACCACGCCATGAGGCCCGATGGCGCCGTCGACGGTGAGCATGCGGCGCGTGGCTACCGCCGCCAACAAGCTCATGGCCCAGGTCCAGAACAGCAGCGAGCCTTCCTGACCGCCCCAGAGCGCCGCGATGGTCAGGCCTGTCGGCATGGCCGAACTGGAGTGGTCGGCCACGAACGCAATTGAAAAATCCCTGGCCAGGAAACCGGCCGCGAGACCGGCGACCACGACCGTGAGCAACGCGGCTTGGACCGAGGCGGCGTTCCGAGCGCTGCGGGTCAGCTCCGGCGTGCGGCGAATGACGCCCGCCAGGCCCAGCAGCAGTTGCAGGACGGCGACGCCAAAGGCCAAGCCGAGTCCCAAACGGCCGGCATCAACAAGGTCAGGCATCCAAACGGCGCTCTACCCCTGCGCGCGGCCGAGCATGTGCGTCGTTCTGGTCAGCGGCTCGGCGATTCCCGCCCTGCCTCGGGCACGTCCATCTGACCGCGCAAGTCATGCACCTCATCGCGCACGCTTCGCACTCGCCCGGTCACGTATAGCAGGTAGCCAAAGATTCCGAGCCACACGACGCTGAAACCAATGAAAAGGAACAGCAGTTCGGTGGTCATGCGGCTTCCTCGCGGCGCTCGTGCAGTTGCTCATACAGGCGTCCGACTTCGGACACGGCCAGTTCCAACTGGATGCGTTGTCGCAGCAGCACCACGTAGAAGACGGTGAAGGCGGCAACCGAAACCAAGAGGGTCGTCAGCATTTCCGCTGGCATGCCACCGCCAGGGTTGGTGATTGAGGGCGTGGGGTGCAGGCTGCGCCACCACTCCACGGAGAACCAGACGATGGGCACGCTGACCACGCCGACGACGCCGAGCACGGAGGCCATGCGCTGCCGAGCGGCCGGGTCGTCAATGTACGAGCGCAGCGCCAGGTAGCTGGTGTAGATGAACCACATAATCAGCGTGGTGGTCAGGCGCGGGTCCCACTGCCACCACACGCCCCAGACGCTGCGGCCCCAGATTGACCCGGTGATGATCGTGAGGGTGGTGAAGAGGACGCCGATCTCGGCGGAGGCGTGCGCCAGGCGGTCCCAGCGCGATTTACCGCGAACCAGGTACATCACGCTGCCAAGGGCCACGTTGCCAAACGCAAAGAAGGCCAGCCAGGCGCTGGGGACGTGCACGAAGAGCAGGCGGTAGATGTCGGCCTGGACGCGTTCGGCGGGCGCGAAAACGAACGCCATGAAGATCGCCAGGCCCATGCTCAGCAAGAGCGCCGCGTGCAGCGCCGCGCTTCCCGGATCTCGAATGGCGCCAAGCCGCGAAGGGCTAGGCAACTCAGTCGTTCGAACCTGACTCATGGCTTCCTCCGTTTAAGTTCGGGCCGCGTGCGGGTAAAGCACCATCCCGAGGCTCAAGAATACGACGGTGATGACCGTGAGCAACCCGAACCAGGCGCCCTGCTGGCCGGCGGGCGTGACTTCGAGCGCTCCCAGCGTGATTCCCACGCCGGCCAGCAGCACGGGGATGGCCGGCGGGATGGCGAGGAGCGGCATCAACATTTCACGGGCGCGGGCGCTGACGACCAACGCGCTCTGTAACGCCATGACGGCGCTGATCGCGGCCGCGGCCAGGACGACGGCCGCCACCGTGAGCGCCTGGAAAAGCGAGACGTTGAGCAGCAGGCTGAGGAATATGAGCTGCGCGACGCCCACAAACATCGTTTCGAGAGCCAGGGCCACGAATTTGGCAAGGTAAATGCTGCTTGGGTCGATGGGTGCGACGAGAAGGCCATCCAGGGATCCGCGTTCGTATTCGGTTGCGAAGAGGCGGGTTCCGCCCAGCGTGGCCGCCAGCAACACACTGGTCCAGAGTACGCCCACGGCCACACTGGCAGCCTGGGTCCCCAGCACGGCGATGAACGCCATGTCGAAGACGACCGCGGCGAGCAAGGTGAACAGCAGCAAGGTGGGTACCTGCTCTCGCGCCCGCCACTCGACCCGGGCGTCCTTGGCGATCATGGCCCAGGTGGCCCGAGCGAAGCCGGGCGAACGGGGGCGGGTGTCCGTGCGTTGTGGTTGGTCGAGGGGCGGCTCGTGCTGAGCACCGGTGAGACGCCCGGCTTTCAGTCGCGCGACGCGCGCGCCCAACGCATGGGCCACACGCTCGTCGTGCGTGCTGAAGAGCACAGCCGCCCGAGGCGCCAAGCTGTCGAGCATCGCCGGCAGGTCTCGCACGCCGGCCTCGTCCAGGCTGGCGTCCGGCTCGTCCAGCAGGAGGACGTCCGGTTCAGGCAGCAATGCAACGCCCAGCCCCAGGCGTTGCTGCATCCCGCTCGAGTAATCGCGTACCAGGCGATTGGCGTCCGCCGTCAGCCCCACGGTGCGCAGCGCGGTGCGGACGCGCTCCGCGGCCTCCGGGACCCCGTGCAGACGAGCGGCGAAGGCCAGGTTTTCGCGGGCGGTCAGGTGCGGATAGAGATGCGGGCGGTGTCCCAAAACGCCGAGGCCACGGCGGGAGGCAGGGTCGTCCGGGCCGCGGCCGCCTCTCAGGCTGATCTGGCCGCGTCGGGGGCGCAGCAGTCCGGCCAGCGCCCGCAGGAGAGTGGTCTTGCCAGCTCCGTTGGGTCCAACGACCGCCAGGCGTTCCCCCGGCGCCAGCGACAGCGAAACTCCGCGCAGGATGTCCCGCCGGCCCAGCCGCACCACCAAGTCGTTGGCGGCTATTGCGGGCACCGTGGCGTGGGATGTTGGGGAAGCGTTGGAGGCGGGGTGGTGGACCCCGCGCGGACCTACTGTGATGGGATTTCGCGTGGCTCGAACTCAGGGCCGTGCTTGACGATCAGGGTTCGAGCACGGAACGCGCCGCTCGGTTCGAGCTGTCCCTCGACAATCACGTCCTGATAGCGGTCCTCGGTCGAGTACCCGAACAGATCGGGTGGCGTGCCGCGGTATTCCACCGGCAGGCGGCCCGACTCGTCCTGCAGCGCGAAGCTGATGACGTTGCCGTCGTCTGATGTCTCGATCGACCCGTCCGCCACAATGCCGTTGACGCGGATCAGGCGGTAGTAGGCCTCGGAACCCATCGCACGCACCTCGCCGACGGTGTGGTAATACACCGTCGCGCCCTGGGTGCCGGTCCATATCAGGAACCCTACGGCCGCCATGAGCGCGGCGGCCAGCAATATCAACTTTCCGGAAAGTTTCGGCCGGGACGAAGGGGCGACGGAAGCGTGCCCGGTTGGTTGGTGTTCACTCATGGCGACTGAATCCAGCCTAGCCGACGCTGCGAAATCCGAGTTCCGCCATCTCGTTCAGAATCAGCGACAGGAGGTAGGCGGCAAGCCCAAGCGCAACGATCAACGCCGTACGACTTTGCCACCAAGGCCGGCTGGGCGCCTGGGCTGCCCGAGGGTCGACGCGGCGGCGCCTGGGGACGGCCAGCCGGAACATGCCGAGCGTGAGGAGCACTTTGCCCGCGAGCACCGCGACGTAGGCCGCGTCGATCGACTGCTCGGCCAGGCGGTTGAAGGCCAGCAGCGCGCCAGTCAGAACAAAGACGGCAACCCCCGTGCCGACCAGCCGCCCGACGGCATGGCCCAGGGCTGCGCTGGAAGTGCCGGTCAGCGGCGCCGTGTTCGCCGCGGTGCGCGCGGCCAGGACCACGATCCCGCCGCCAACCCAGAGCGCCGCCGCCATCACGTGGATAAAGCGCAAGACAACCAACAACGCCAGAGGACTCTCGGCCATACGGACGCTTCCGCTGGGGCGGGGCCGGCGCGCCGGCTACGGCTGTATCGAACGAATGTACGTGACGAGCGTCCACCGCTCCTCGGCAGTGAGCAGCGACTTGAACGTTGGCATGCGGTTCGCGCCATTGGTGATCGTCCAGAAATAGGAACCGTCAGGCAGCTGAGCGAAATCTTCGCGGCTGAGGGACGGCGGGGCCTTTTCCTGGTACTGCTCGAACTTTCTGGCCACGAAACTGTCGCCGTCGGCGTTGATGCCGTGGCACATTGAGCAATTGGTTACGAAGAGGTCGCGTCCGGCCTGAATCGTCTCGCCCGTAAACGCCATCGGATTTTCCGTAACCAGCACGGCGCTGAAGTCCGTAACGGGTGCTTCTCCGCCCGTGGTCGGCACCGACCCCTCGGGCGCGCCGGCGTGCGGGGGCTCCTGCACGCGGTACGAGGCCTGGTAGTGCATCTCGGGAAACAGGTCCAGCGGATAGGCGCCCGTCTCGCAGCCCACGAGCGTCAGGACCGCCGCCAGCCCCACGGCGAGCGCGGCAATGTGACGGAGTGGTAGTCGGGGGAGCGTCACGTGGTTCCTGGCGCGTGCATCAGGCTGCCCTCCTTGGAGAGCAGATCGATGGGTGAAGCTTCTTCCAGCGCGATCTGGGCATCGGCCATACGACGCTCACTCGCCATCACCGAGACGGCGATGTAGCCCTCGGAAATACGATCGTCGTAGAGGCCCACACCGTCCGGCAGGCGCGATTCGAACAGCACACCGAGAACGGTGAAGAGCACGGCGCCGAGCAGGGTGCCCTCGTAGAGAATCTGGATGATCGCGGGGATCGCCACCACCGGCTTTCCGCCGGTGATGATTGGCAGCGAGACCTGCGCGCCAACCACCCAGGCCACGCCCACGGCCAGCCCGCACGCGGCGCCGGCAAACGGGAATGCAAAGAGCCGATGCTTGGTGTGGCTCTCGCCAAACGCGCCTTCCGGATAAGGCGTGCTGCTCAAAATCTCGATGTCGGAGTCCTCAAACCCGGCACTGTGCAGGCGCTCGACGCCATCGGCGGCCTGGTCTGGCTCTTCGTAGAGCGCCAGAAGTTCGCGCTTGGCTTGCGATTGATTTGCCATAAACCTCACTCCCGCATGGCGGCCGGGACATTCGCCCGGCCGACTCGGATGCGGTCGGCCAGAATCTGGCCTTCCTTGATATCCGCGGCCGGCATGATCGGCAGCAGTTTCGAGAATGTCAGGAACCCGAGAATCACCAGCGCAAACGAGGCGGCTACGAGGATGAACTCGGAGATGGACGGTGCGTACTCGCCGTAGGTGAACGTGAGGCCGCTTTTCCGCTCCAGGGCGGGGACGACGACCATGTAGCGCTCCAGCCACATGCCCACGTTAACCAGGATCGTGGTCACGAACATCCAGAAGAAGTTGCGGCGAATGCCACGGAACAGCCACATCGGCACCGGGATGACGTAGGCGCACATGATGAACGTGATGGCAATCACGACCCACGGAGGCTCAACCAAGCGCCGCTGCCAGGTGTCGACCTCGGCCGGTTCCGCGCCGTAGAGGCCGAAGAACAGGTCCAGCAGGAAGAAGAACAGCCACACCGTGGCTACCACAATCAGCAGACGCGCCAGCGAGTCGATGTGGTCGCGGGTGATGAAGCGCTTCAGTCCGAAGGCGTAGCGCATCACGATCATCACGGTCACCACCGCCGACACGCCCGAATGCACGGCGCCGAGCACGAAGTACGGAGCGAAGATGGTGTTGTGCCAGCCGGGCACTGTGGTGACTGCAAAGTCCCAGGACACGATGGAGTGCACCGAGACGAAGATCGGCAGGATGATGGCGGAGAGCAAGAGTCCGGCCACCGTCTGGATTCGCCACTGGCGCGTGGTGCCGCGGAAGCCGATGGCCAGGACGCCGTAGATGGCGCGGCTGATCGGGTTGGGCGCGCGGTCTCGAGCCAGGGCGAGATCCGGGAGCAGCGCGACGTAGACAAAGAGGATCGTCGAGGTCAGGTACGTGAAGATCGCGGAGGGGTCCCAGACAAGCGGCGAGCGCGGGTTGGGCCAGGCGCCTCGATTCCAGTCGTAGGGGAACGTCCAGTACATCGTGCGCCAGGGGCGGCCCGAGTGAATGAGCGGGAACTGAATCGCCGTCAGCAGCGAGAAGATGGTAAGCACCTCGGCGGCGCGGGTGACCGGCCGCCGCCACTCCGCCTGGGTAAGCCGCAGGATGGCCGAAATCATGATCCCGGCGTGGCTGACGCCGATCCAGAACACGAAGTTCACGATCAGGAAACCCCAGTACACCGGGTGCGCGTACCCCAGGAATTGGAGGCCGAACATCAGCATCAGGATCACGACCGCGAACGCGGCCACCAGCACGCCGTTGAGCGCTCCGCCTACCGCAAAGAACCACGCCGGCCACGAGAAGACGAAGTCCAGCAGTTCGCGGTTCGCGGTGCGGGTGTCGGAAACGACCGGTTCTTGCATTAGTCCGGCTTCCCGATCACGAGCACGTGGGCCTTCATGAACGTCCGTTCCTTGCGCAGCATCGATCCCTCACGCATCTCCCAGCCATTGAACACCGGGATGCGCGAGGCGGCGTAAACAAAGACCGCGAACATCAGGCCGATAAAGCCGATGACGAACAGCACGTCGAGCGCGTTCGGCCAATATGGCGCCGGCAACTCCTCCATGATGTGACCGAACGGCGACGGGTTGGCCATGGGCGCGATGAAGAAGCGGATGCGGTCAAAGATCAGGCCCAGCACGATAAGCGCTGAGACTGCCGCTATGCGCGTAAGCGACTGCCGAACCTTGTTAAAGATGAGCAGCGTGGCGGGCACGACCAGCATCAACGTGGCCGCCAGAAGGAAGGGCAGCTTATAGGTGATGGCCACGGTCGTCTGCATTGCGGCGACCTCGCCGGGCAGCCGGGCGTACCAGACCAGCAGGAAGTCGGACCAGAAAAAGTAGAACCACATCAACGTGGCCGCCAGCAGAATCTTTCCGAGCGAGGCCGCCTGTTCGTCACCAATGAAGCGCGCGGCTTCGGGCGAGAACCGACGCATGAGCGCCAGAGTCACAAGGGTCATGGCAATTCCGGCCTGGATGCCGGTCACGGCGGTGTACACGGGGAAGATGCCCGAGCGCCAACCTGGCAGCAGGCTCTGGCCCATATCGGTCGTGAGCAGCACGTGCACGAAGGCGTAGCCCATGAGATAAAAGGCGCCAAGCGTGAGGTTGACGGCGCGCAGGGTCTTCCACTGCCTGGTCGTGCCCGTCCAATTGAGATACAGCAGGCGCCGCCAGCGGCCCATGGCGCGCACGCGGCTGGGCGGACCGGCCAGATCGGGCACGGCTGAGAACCACAACAAGGCCATCCCGGTAAGCAGCAGGATCGCCAGCGCCAGCGCGTCGGTGAGGAACGGGGCGCCCGCGCTGAAGCCAAACCAGAGGTTGGAGCGGCCTTCCAGCGGCGGCAGCGTGGCCATGATCGGAATCAGCAGGACGAAGCAGAGCAGCGAGGGCGCCGCGTAGAGCGCGGCGACACGTCGCAGGGGCAGCGCCCAGTAGCCTCTGGCCATGCGCGAGGCGTAAGCGATCAGGGGCGCCGCGGTGGCCGACGACAGAACGAACATCAAGACGACGGTCGGGTAAGCCCAGGCCGCACGGTCGCCCCACGCCGTGATCAGCTTGATCACGTACGTCACGATGCCCAACGCGCCCAGGGCCGCCAGCAGCGCAATACCTGCGTTGTTCAGCGAGATGTTGAGCGCCCGCGGCCGATAGGGCGGACGCAGCGTCAGCTTCAGGCCCGCGGCTTCGGGATGAATCACGCGTGCGTCTCGACCGGGGCGTGCGCGTCGTCTTCGATCTTGGCGTGCGGATCGACCTTCTTGAGGTAGATGATGCCCGGATCGGTACCGAAGTTCTTCAAAAGCGTGTAGCTCCGATCGGCCTCGGCTTCGGCCAAGCGCGCGGGCAAACTCTCGGGGTCATTGATGTCGGCGAATACCAGCGCGCTCGTCGGGCACGACTGGGCGCAGGCCGGCTGCACTTCATTGGAGCCGACGGCGCGGCCCTCAGTCTTGGCCTTGACCTGGACCCTATTTATGCGCTGCACGCAGAAGGTGCACTTCTCGATGATGCCCTTCGTGCGCACCGTCACGTCCGGATTGAGCTGGTTGTTCAGCGGCTCGGGCCACTCGGGATTCCAGAAATTGAAGTAGCGCACCGAGTACGGGCAGCCGTTGGCGCAGAAGCGGGTGCCGATGCAGCGGTTGTAGACCTGGACGTTCAGTCCCTGGCGGTTGTGGTAGGTCGCCCAGACCGGGCAGACCGTCTCGCAGGGCGCGTTGCCGCAGTGCTGGCACAGCACCGGAATAAACCGCGCCTTCGCGTTCGGGAATTCGCCTTCCCAGTAGCGCTCGATGCGAATCCAGGTCTTGGCCCGGCGCTCAAGAACCCGCTGTTCTTCGTTGAGGGCAATGTTGTTCTCGGCCTGGCACGCCACCACACAGGCCTGGCAGCCGGTGCAGCGGTCCAGGTCCACCACCATGCCCCAGCGCACGCCGCTCGGCGGGCCAACTTCGGCATCCGTGGGGATGGTTTGGCCCATCGACGATACGGTGCTGGCGCGGGCGGCGGCCTCGTTGGCTGGGCTACTCATGTGTGACTTGCACCACCGGTTCCTCAACATCGTTACGTGCGTTCGGGAAGACCTCGATAGTCGGGAGTCGTCGGTAGTCGCCAGTCGGTCGCACGCGGGCGCGTGTCGCCGCCCAGGCGAATGCTCCCGCCCCGGCCACGGTGAGTGGTGCCAGGCTGGCCAGGACATTGGCGCCGCGGTCCTCGCGCCAGCGGCCGCCAAAGGCGTGTCCCTGACCGATGGGCACACCCAGCACGCCGGGTGCGGCGGCGGGCGAAATGTAAACCGCGGCCTCGAAATCGCCGTGCGCCGTCTCGATCCGTACCACGTCGCCGTGCGAAACGCTGAGCGCCGCGGCGGTGGAGGTATTCATTTCGACCCAAGTCGTCCAGGTCGCCGTGGATATCGGGTCGGGCGTGGCTTGCAGCCAGGGATTGGCCGACTCGTCGCCGCCGCCTAGCGCCACACCCTCAAAAGGGATCAGGTGGAGCGGGAACTCTACGCCGTTGTCGCTGAATGCCGGCTGGGCCAACAGGTTGATGTGCCAGTTCGGCGTGGTCTCGAATTCCGGCGCAAACTCGTTGCTCCAGCCGCCGCCGTTCTTCAGCAACTCCACCCAGCGGTCTTCAAACTCACCGCCACGAAAGACCTGCGCCGCATTCGCTCGCACGGCATCGCGCATGGTTTCCCAGGGCGGAGCCAGATTCGGCCGCAGGTCATGCCAGAGCGTCAGCAGGATGTCGCCGAAGCTGCGGCCGGAAATCGACGACGTAACCACCGGCTGCTGAAAGCCGACGACATGCTGTCGCGGAGCCGGGTCGGGAACGAAATCGCCCCATTCTTCGAACGGGTGAGTGGACGGCAACACGAGGTCGGCGTGACCGAGCGTCTCGTTCATGATGGCGCCGATGCCGACAACGTACGGAATAGAGCCAAGCGCGTCGGCGAAACGGGTCGCCTCGGGCATGCCGTAGATCGGATCGGCTTCGAAGACGATCGCCACATCCGGGCGTTCGCCTTCCAGCCAGGTGTTACCGCGGCCGGCCAGATCGGCAAACGACGTTGGCTCGACCGGCGGAGTCACGCCCGAGCGGAGATTCGGGTTCGGCAGCAGTCCCCCCGGCTGTCCCACGCTGCCCACCATGTGGTTCAGCAGCATGGCGGCCATGCCGTTGTCCAGTCCGTTGGTGCTGGCCAGGGCCGTCCCACCGGCGATAGCGATGCCCGGCTGGTGACTGGCAAATTCGCGGGCGATTTCCTGAATGCGTTCCACTGGCACGCCGGTGCGCGCTGATACGAGGTCGGGCGCGTAGGCATTGAGCGCCTCCAGCCCGCCGACGGCGCTGACCGCGTTGAACCAGCTGTCGGGTGGCACGAGACCTTCGGCCGCGATGACCTGGGCGATGGACAGCGCCAGTGCGCCTTCCTGTCCCGGGTGCACGTAGACCCACGAATCGGCGTTGGCGCCGGTCATGGACATGCGCGGCTCGACCTGAATCAAGCGTCCGCGCCGCCCGTGCCCCTGGCGAAACTCGCCGTAGCCGACGCCGTACTGCGTTGGCGAGAGCCAGGTCGCCAGGAAGTCCGCGCCAAACGACAGAATCGAACCGGCGTTGGCAATGTCGAGATATGGCAGTCGCTTGGCGCCCAGCCCGTCTTGCACGGTCTTCCGCCAGACGGTGGATTCCAGGGGCTCGTACACGACGTGCTCGCCGCCAAAGGCGGCGGCGAAGTCGCGGGCGATGCGCGCCCGGGTGCCGCTGATCGGCCCGGTAATGACGACCACGCTGCCGGCGTCGGCCAGCCGTTCGGTCAACAGGTCCAGACCCTCGGGCCATTCCAGGGCCTCAAAGTCGCCCGCGCCGCGCAGACCGCGCCGCCGCTGCGGAACCGTCAGCCGATCCGGGTGATAAAGCGACTGCACGCCGGCCTGGCTGCGCACGTTGAGCTTGCCCTGGTTGACCGGAAATTCGGGGTTACCTTCCACCTTCTTGGCGCGCCCATCAATGGTGCGCACCACCACGCTGTTGCCGCAGGACGAATGAGCACAGCTCGTGGCGAACCAGAGTTCCTGGCCCGGCAACGAAAGTTCGGGCTGGAACACAAAGCTCTGGATCTGCGACTCGCGCTCGGGGGCCGCGCACGCCACCACCGTCGCGCCGCCGACCAGCGCGGCCGACCCGGCAAGGAAGCGCCGTCGTCCGACGCCGCTCATGCGGCCCGACCAATTACTTGTGGCATAGCGCGCAGTCCAGCGGAGCGGAATTCTCGCGGTGGCATCCCTGGCAGTCCCCCATGGCGAGGGAGCGTACCTGCTTAACCTCTTGCATCGAGGCCACGTCGCCGTGACAGGTCTCGCACGCCACGCCCGCCTGAATGTGCGGCGCGTGGACGAACCGCACGTGGTCAGGCACGCGGTGCACGCGGGTCCAGTTCACCGGGGTGTTGGTGTCCCAGTGCGCTTGCAGCAGCTGAATCTGCGGGCTGTCGGTCTTGACGACCGAGTGACAGAACATGCACTGCTGTACGGAGGGAACCGTGGCCGCCGCCTGCGTGCTCACGCCGCGGTGGCAGAACTCGCACGGAATATTAGCATCGCCCGCGTGGACCGAATGGTCAAACTTGATGGGCTGTTCAGGCGCGGGCGTCGCGGTTCCGCCGGAAGCCATCAGGAACAACAGGACGGCTAGAACGCCCGCGCCGCCAACCAACAGGGGCACCGTGGCGCCGGCAACGATCAGCACCTGCTTGAGCGTGACGCGCGGCAGAAGGGCGGTCAGGTATTGCATGTCGCTAAATCGCCAGCCGCGGGTAGACATCCGGCAGGATGCTTAGCGCCAGCAGCGTGCCCTTGATCACGACAACTACAACCGCCACGCACCCCACCGCGGCAATCGTGTAGAGCGGAGCGCGCATGCGCCGGGCCACGGCCGCCGGCAGATCGCCCGTGTCCATGAGTGACGGGATCATGGCGTGCGCCAGCATGTACGTGAGACCGGTGACTATCAGTGCCGCCGCGAAAGACCAAAGGTGTATGACCAGCTCCGAGAGCTTGACCCATTCGGCGGTCGAAAGCTCGCTTAGTTGCACCCGCGGGTCTCCATCAACATCCGGCTTCGCGCGGCCGGCGGCAAATGGTATCCGACCCGCCCGCCCGTGGCGCCGGCGATGCGTCGACTATTGGCCCGACCGACCAGATGAGGGCAGGGCAGCATCGGGCGAATTTCGTCTCCGGGCCGGGTGACAACGTGAAATGTTTCACAAATCAACCCGGACCGCAAGAAGCACGGTGGGCGGGAACGCGCTGGCCTGCCCTTCGGCGCGGCGGGACCGGTGCTGTCACAATACGTTCGTCACTCGTGGCGTCCCGCGGGGCGGGTCCCACGCCCTGATTTTCCATCGGCTCAACCTGGTCGGAAAGGACTCGATTCACCATGCAGATGTACATCGGCGGCGCCTGGACGAACGGGCAGTCGAGCATGGATGTGTTCAATCCCTATGACGGCTCCGTGGTGGACACCGTGCCGCGTGGCACGGCCGCGGACGTGGACCGCGCCCTCGACAGCGCGGTGCGCGGCGCCCGTGCGATGGCCGCGCTGACAGGCTTCGAGCGTTACGAGCTCCTGCACCGTACGGCGGACCTCATCAAGGCAAACGCCAAAGACCTGGCCACCGCGCTGACGCGCGAAGAGGGCAAGATTATTTCCGAGGCGCTGCTCGAGGTTGAGCGGGCCGCGGAGATCATCTACCTCTCCGCCGAGGAAGCGAAGCGACTCACCGGCGAAGTCGTGCCACTGGATGGCGGCCCCGGCGTCAAGGGCAAGTTTGGGTTCACTATGCGCGTGCCCTGCGGCGTGGTTGCCGCCGTGACGCCGTTCAACTTTCCGCTGCACCTCGTCTGCCACAAGGTCGGCCCCGCGCTGGCTGGCGGAAACGCCGTGGTGATCAAACCGGCCAGCGACACACCACTATCCGCGCTGCGCCTGATCGAGCTGCTGCTCGAGGCCGGCGTGCCGGCCGAGGCCGTGCACTGCGTCACTGGTTCCGGCGCTGAGATTGGCGACGCGTTGGTCTCCGACCCGCGCGTCCGCAAGATCAGCTTCACCGGCAGCCGCGACGTCGGCGAGCGCATTTGCAAGCAGGCCGGAATCAAGAAGGTCACGATGGAGCTCGGCTCCAACGCGCCGGTGATCGTGATGCCGGACGCCGACCTGGACAAGGTCCGCACCGTCATTCCGCAAACGGCCTTCGCCAATGCCGGCCAGGTGTGCATTTCCACGCAGCGCGTGATCGCGCCCGCGCCGATCTACGATGAACTGGTGGAGACGCTGATTCCCGCCGTGGCCGCCTTCTCCACCGGCGATCCGCTTGACCCCGCAACGTCCGTCGGGCCGATGATCCGCGAATCCGACGCCGAGCGCGTGGGCGCCTGGATCGACGAAGCGGTGGGCCAGGGCGCTGAGCTACTGGTTGGTGGCGGTCGTTCAGGCCAGTTGTTCGAGCCGACCCTGCTGGCGGGCGTCAGCCCCGACATGCGGGTCTCCTGCGAAGAGTTGTTTGGCCCGGCCCTGGGCGTGACCCGCGTCAATGACGTGGATGAAGCGATTGCCTTGGCCAACGACTCGATCTACGGCCTCAGCGCGGCCATCTTCACCCAGGACATCGATACGGCGATGCGCTTCGCCCGCAGCGTGGATTCAGGGAACATCCACATCAACTGGGGCAGCCAGTGGCGCACCGACCTGATGCCCTACGGCGGGCTGAAGGACAGCGGCATGGGCAAGGAAGGCCCGAAGTACGCCGTGGAGGAGATGACGGAGTACAAGCTGGTGGTCATTCACGACTAGACCACGGGACGAATGCGCAGGCGGCTGATCGCCGCGAGGGATGCAAGCCCGGCCGCCGCGCCCGCCCAGAACAGCAGGGCGGGCGCGGTGTCGCCGGCGGCGATAGCCAGCAGCGCCGCCAGCGCCACCCCAACCGAGTAGGCCGTGGAGTCAATCGCCATCACCTGGCCCAGCCGGCCGCGCGGTGTCACGTCCGCCGCCAAGGCCACGATCAGTCCCTGAAACACGCTTTGCGTAAAGGCGTAGGGCACCCAAAGCGCCAGCAGCGCCCCAAAGGCGTCGATCTGGCCGTAGGCAGCCGTGTTCACCACGCCCACCGCCAACGCGACGGCCAGCGCGCCGCGGCGTCCCCAGCGGTCCGAGAGCGCGCCCACGATCACCTGCGCACTGGCTCCGCCGACGGCCGAGAGGAAGATCAGCCATCCCACGGATGTGAGGTCGCCGCCCGCGTCAACCAGCTTTGGTCCCGCCAGAATGATGAACGCGCCGTACGTCACGGTGGTACAGGCACGAATAAACGCGAGCAACTGGATGGACCGATGACGCGCCAGCTGGAACAGCTCGCCGACGCGGAGCGCATTTGATCTCGGAGCGACCGGCGCCGGCGGTAACACGGTAAGCGCCGCCAGCGCCGCCAGCCCGATCAACACCGCGGCGACAAGGGCGAAAACGCGAAACCCGAAGGCGTTAGCCAGCACGCCCAGCGCCAGCCCGCCGAGCCCGGGCGCGACGCCGACCGTGAAGCTGACCAGCGACGCTGCCAACCCCCGGCGAGACGGTGGCGCCACCTGCATGGCGTAGGTCTGCGACGCCGACCAGTGCAGGGCAAGCGCCAGACCGCCGAAGGGGGCTGCGACGATGAACAGCCCCAGGTCGGGAGTGACGATCATCACCGCCACCAGGACGGCAAGGCCGGCCAGTCCCAATGCGTAGGTGCGCTGGCTGCCGAAACGAGCTATTGGCACCGACGCAAAGATCCCCAGCAGCGCGCGGGCGCCGTGCATCGCGACCAGCAGCACGCCCGCGCCCGCGACGCCTCGTCCCAGGTCGTCGCGCACGAAGAGCGACAGGAAATTGACCACCGGCAGCCAGCCGGCCACGCCCAGTCCCATGATGGCGATCAGCGTGAGGAAGCGGCGGGACCCTAAGCGGCCCACCGGCTCAGCGGCTGTGTTGGTCAACGCGCCGTCCGCTGCCTTTCTGGGTTTGTCGTGCTGCCGTCACTCTGGGCCTTCGCTCCGCTGGGCGCGGGAACCGTAGCAGCCCGTCTGGTCGGTTGCCCGTCAATGCTGGCTTTGGCTGGGAAGCGCAACGCTGAGCGAACACACCGTGATGTTCCGGCGGACGCCGCTACCCGCCTAGAATCCAGGCATTGCGGCATGACGCCACGGGAGGAACGCGCTGGAAGCACTTGGGCGCTTCACGGTGCGTTGGCGGTGGCCCGTCATTGTGGTCTGGCTGCTCGCGGCGGCACTGTCGTTGCTGGCCCTGCCGCAGGTTGGCTCGATCCTGCGGGCCGGCGGGTTTTCCGCCGAGGGCATTGAGTCCCAGGAAGCGTTCGCGCGCTACGAACAGGACTTCGGCGCCGTTGGGTCGCCGATTCAGATCGTCTTTCACCACGACGAACTGCGGTATAGCGACGAGGCTTTCTTCGCTGAAGCGGCTCGGGTTCTCGCGCCGCTGGCGGCGCTGCCAGAGGTCACGCGCGTGGTGTCGTTCCAGGACGATCCGAGCCAAATCGCGCCCGGTGGTCACACCGCCTACGCCACGCTCTTCCTCGATCTGCACCCCGACGTGGCGCACCGCATCGTTCCCATGCTGCGCGAGCTTTTGGAGCCGTCGGAACTCGATGTCCACATCGCCGGCGCCCCGGTGTTCTACGCGGACATCCAGACGCTGAGCGAGGCGGACTTGCAACGCGCGGAAACCGTGGGGCTGCCCTTTGCGCTGATCGTGCTTGTGCTCGTCTTCGGCTCCGTGGTTGCCGCCGGGATTCCGGTCCTGGCCGGCGGCGCTAGCGTGGTCGTGGGACTTGCCCTGCTTTGGGTGTTCGGCCAGCAAGCCGGCTTCTCGATCTTCGCGCTGAACGTCGTCACGCTCGTGGGTCTGGGCCTTGGCGCTGACTACTCACTGATCCTCGTCAGCCGGTTTCGTGAGGAACTGGCCGCCGGTCAGACCACCGCCGACGCGGTGGCCCGCACGGTGGCGACGGCCGGCCGGGCCGTCGTGTTCTCCGGTGCGGCGGTCCTCACGGGGCTCGGCTCGCTGATGGTTTTCGAATTCATGATGCTGCGCTCCATCGGCGCCGGCGGCGCGTTGGTGGTGCTGATCGCGGTTGCGGCGGCCATTACTTTCGTACCGGCGCTGCTGGCCGTGCTGGGCCCGCGCGTGAACAGGTGGCGGGTGTGGCGGCCTCCCGTCGGTCCGCGCAACGGCTGGGCCAGGCTGGCGCGCGCGGTGATGCGGCGTCCGCTGCCCATCTTCCTCGGCGTCACCGTCTTGCTTGTCCTGCTCGGCCTGCCGTTCCTGCACGTGCGCGTAAAGGCCCCGGACGCCACGGTCCTGACGCCCGACTCACCGTCGCGCGTGGCCTACGAACTACTGCGCGACGAGTTCGGCGAGGGCCACCAGACGCCACTGTTCCTGGTTGCGCGCTTCCCCGACGGTGCGCTTGCGCCGGAGGCCGTGGCCGCCCAACACGCGCTCAGCCGCTCGCTGGAGGCCGACCCGCGCGTCGCACGCGTCCGTGGAGTGGCGTCAATTGATCCCCGCATCACGCTTGAGCAATACCAGTTGCTCTACCGCGGCGCGCCCTACATATCGGACCCATGGGCGCGGGCCGTTAGCGAGACGTTCACCCGCGAGACCGCCGCCTTCATGCTCGTGGAAGCAAACGTGCCGGCGACCTCACCCGAGGCCGCAGGCCTTGTCGAGGCTGTGCGCGCCTATCGCGACGCCAACGGGCTGGACCTGCTGGTTGGCGGGGGCGCAGCCGGGCTGAACGACTTCGTCGACCGGCTCTACACCGATTTCCCGAAAGCCGTGGTGCTGATCCTGGTCATCACCTACGTGGTTCTGGCCGTGTTGTTCCGGTCGGTCGTCCTGCCGCTCAAGGCCGTGCTGCTGAACGTGTTAAGCCTGCTGGCCAGCTTCGGAGCGCTGGTTCTGGTGTTCCAGGACGGCTGGCTGGCCAATGTCCTGAGGTTCGAGTCTCCGGGCTATATCGATTCCCTGCTGCCCGTCGTCCTGTTCGCCATGCTCTTCGGGCTGAGCATGGATTACGAGGTCTTCCTGCTCTCGCGCGTCAAGGAAGCGCACGACGAGGGCCGCTCGAACACTGAGAGCGTGGCGATCGGCATGGAGCGCAGCGGACGCGTGGTCACCAGCGCGGCCCTGGTGGTGATTGCGGTGTGCCTGGCGTTCGTGACCGCCGACATCGTGCTGATCAAGGCACTGGGCCTGGGCGCGGCCATCGCCGTCTTCGTCGATGCCGCCATCGTGCGCGCCCTGCTGGTTCCGGCCACGATGCATCTGCTGGGCCGCTGGAACTGGTGGGCGCCGTCGCTGCGCTGGCCGCGGCCGCGAGGTTCCGGATGATCCGTCGGATGCTGATGCTGGCGCTGGCGGCTGTCCTGCTGGCCGCCTGCGCTGAAACCGCGCCGCCGCTCGCCGAGCCACCGCCCATCGCCTTCGACGCCGCCTCGCTGCCGCCAGTCGACCTGCCAAGGGACGACGCCCCGCACGACAACTTGACCGAGTGGTGGTACGTCAGCGGCCACCTGCAGACCGCCGAGGGCGACCCGTTCGGTTTCGAGTTTGCGCTGTTCCAGTCGGACCGCCACGACGCGCCGCGCGGCTATGCCGCGCACTTTGCGGTGACCGACATCGGACGCCAACGCTTTCACTACGGCGAGCGCACCGAGGTGGCCGATACGATCGAAGCCGCAGCCGACGACTCGATGCCTCGCCTCGACCTATCGGTCGGCGGTTGGACGCTGCGCGACGTTCCCGGCGGCTTCGCGATTTCGGCCGGCCTCGAAACGGTCGCGCTCCAACTCGAGTTGACGCCCACGAAGCCGGCAGCCATCCACAACGAAACCGGCGTGCTGGACTTCTCGCCCTTCGGCTGGAGTTACTACTACTCGTACACGCGCGCCGCGGTCCGCGGCGTGCTGCTGGACCAGGGACTGCCGCGGCCGGTCACCGGCACGGCCTGGATAGACCATCAGTGGGGCGACTTCATCTCGGTCGCCGCTGGCGGCTGGGACTGGTACAGCGCCCACCTGGACGACGGACGGGACTTCACCGCGTCCGTGGTCCGCGACGAGCTGGGCGCCACGGTGCTGCAATACGGGACGCTGGTTGGCCCGGGCGGCGCAACGACACACCTGCGAGCCGACGACCTGGATATCCAGGCAACCGGCAGCTGGACCAGTCCGCGCACGGGGGCCGTCTATCCGTCCGGCTGGACGATCTCGGTCCCCGGCGAAGGTCTCCGCCTACGCCTGGACCCACTGCTGTTGGACCAGGAATTGGACACCCGCGGCAGCACGGGCGTGGTGTACTGGGAAGGCGCCGTGAGCGTCAGCGACGCCAGCGGCGAGGTCGGCCGAGGCTACGTGGAGTTGACCGGCTACCAGCCACCGCCATCGCCGCATGGGCCGCCGCGGACGTGATTCTGTCGTCCGGCGTACCATCGACAGCCGCGCTGATCGGACGGGATCGAAACGCATGACCTCTCGCCAGGCCCGCATCGGCGTTATTGGCGCCGGCTGGTGGTCCACGTACACCCACATTCCTGGACTTCTCGAGAATCCCCGTGCCCACTTGGCCGCGGTCTGCGACCGCAGCGAAGCGGCCTGTGAACGGGCCACCGCGGCATTCCCAGGCCCGGCCGCCTACGTGGACGTCGAGACAATGCTCGCGGAGGCCGAGTTGGACGGCGTGGTGATCGCCGTGCCGCACGCGGCGCACTACGCCCTCGCGGCACGCTGCCTCGACGCTGGCCTGAACGTCATGCTCGAGAAACCGATGGTGTTGAAGGCCCAACATGCCGCCGACCTCGTGCGACGGGCCCAAGCCCGGGGCGTTGAAATCATCATCGGCTACCCCTGGCACTTCACGCGCACCGCCATTCGTGCCCGCGAGGTCCTGGCCTCTGGCGAACTCGGCGCCATCCAGCACGTGGTCTGCACCCAGTCGTCCATGGTCGTTGAGTTCTATCGGGGCAACGACGCGGCCTACCAGGCCATCTTCGATTGGACAGTCGCCGGACCGGGCGACGTCTACGCTCGTCCCGAGCTCTCGGGCGGCGGTCAGGGACACCTGCAGATCACGCATTCGTCAGGTCTCATGTTCTTCGTGACCGGCCTGCGCGCCCGGCGCGTGAGCGCGCTCATGAATACCTTTGACGTGCCGGTGGACCTGGTGGACGTGATGACCGTCGAGTTCGAGGGCGGTGCGCTCGGCGTGGTTTCCGGCACCGGCAACGTGCCGGTGGGCGATGCCGGACAGTTGGACCTCCGCGCCTACTGCGAACACGGCTACGTGCTGCTGGACGCGATTACCGGCGCGCTGGAGGTGCACCGACGCGACGGGTCGATCGAGCGCGACCAACTGTCCCCCGACGACACCTATCCACGTTTCGCCACGGCCAACAACCTGGTCGACGTGTGCCTGGGCCGCGAGCCGAACGGCTCGCCAGCCCTGTTTGGTCTCAGCTCCGTTGAACTGCTGGACGCCGCCTACCGCTCCGCCCAGGACGACGGGCGGAGCGTGGAGGTCAGCGATCTCTACGCCTGACCCGCCGGACGCGACATCCGCCATCGGTGAACTGACCGTCACACCCCAGGCCGCCCTTGCGTTGCACACGGCGCTGCAGGACGGGAACGGGAGCGAAAAGCCCGACCGCGCGATTCGCATCTCCCTCGATACAGCAAACCGCATGCGCTTGTCGATCAGCGACGTCTGGGTCGGGGATCGAAAGGTGCTCTTCGACGGACGAATCCTTCTGCTGGCCGAGCCTGAGGTGGCCGACGCGCTGGCTGGCCGAACGCTCGCGATTCAGACCGTCGGCGGGCGGACATCGTTCACGCTGCGGCCCACGCGGACCGCGGTTTCCTAGGCCGGCGCGTCCGCCAGCAGTGGGGCCAGCAACTCGTCCAGTTCGTCGTCGGTCAGCGGGCCCACCCAGCGACGCGCGAGCACGCCGTGACGGTCGATGACGAAGGTCTCTGGCAGTCCCGTCACGCCGTACTCCACGGGGATGAGCCGCGTGGCGTCTTCCGCATTCGGGTAGGTAACGCCGGTTTCCTTGAGGAAGCCGATCGCCGCCGCGTGGTCGTCCCAAACGTCAATGCCCAGGATGGTCACCCCGGCTGCGTCCAACCGCTCGGACGCGCGTTGCAGCACCGGCGCTTCAATCCGACAGGGCGGGCACCAGGTTGCCCAGAAGTTCAGGACCACAATCCGCCCGCGATAGTCCGAGAGTTGAAGGCGTTGGCCGTCGAAGGAGGTCAGCACGAAGTCCGGCGCCGGTCGCGGTCGGACGTCGGTGGCGCGTCCAATTGAAATAATGCCCGGGCCGCTGCGATCCGATCCGCCGCGGAGCACCAGCCCGATGACCACGATCAGGGCAACCAGCGCGGCTACGCCGGCCAGCGCCGCCACCAATTGCGGCGGCGTCAGCCGCTGGGGCTGGGGTGCGTCCACTGGCGGCAGGCTCCTCTACACACGGATCGGGCCGACGTTTGGCGGTTTTGAGCATAGCGGCGCTCTGAGCGGTCCGCGTCCGTAATCCATCTCACTGCCCACGACGCCAGGGTGGGCGCAAAATGCCTGGATGGTTGATACTGGCGGCTGAAAGGGCGGGATTGCATGGGTGCAAGCCGGATATTGACCGGCGAAATTGGGCGGCGCCGGCTTCTGGCCATTCTAGGCGCTGGCGCGGTCCTGACAGCCTGTGGCGAGGCGGCCGATTCCCAACCGGCGCCGGCGCCAACCGCCGCGGCTTCGACTGACGTGTCCAGCTTCCCCGCCGGCGAGACGCGCCCCGCGACCGACTTCACCTTCGAGGCTTATCAGGGCGCCGATTTGCTCGGCGGCGAAACCGTGCGGTTCAGTCAGATTCTTGCCGCTGGCAAGCCCGTTGTGCTGAACTTCTGGGCGGCCCTGTGTCCGCCCTGCCGCGTGGAAATGCCGGACCTGGATCATGCCTACCAGGCCGCCAGCGACCGCATATTGATGGTGGGTCTGGACGTCGGACCGCTCATCAACCTCGGCTCGCGCGCCGAGGGGCAGGCGCTGGCCGAGGAACTCGGCGTAACCTATCCTGTCGGAACCACGTCGGACGCCACGGTGATGCAGCGATTCCAGGTTCTGGGCATGCCCACGACCACGTTCATAACGTCGCAGTCCCAGATCATCCGCCAGTGGACGGGTAGTCTGGACGAGGCTGCAACCACCGAACTCATCGACGAACTGGTCCAGGCGTCCGGAGGCTGAGGTGAAAGCGCCGTGAGCGCCGTGCCTGATCCCAGGTCGGCGCGCAGCCCTTGGGTTGGGACAGTGCTGGCCTACGGTGTGCCCGGGGTGCTGGTGGCTGCGCTCATCGGCGTGCTGATCTCGCTCCAGGCCAACGCCGAGTCCACCGTGTCCGACTTCGCCGGGGCTTTGCCGATCGGGTTCGCGGCCGCCGCCGGCGTCGTGGCCAGCGTCAATCCCTGCGGCTTCTTCATGCTGCCCGGGTACGTGGCCTACCAGTTGGGAACCCAGGAAGCCGGCTACGACCAGCTCTCGTACTCGCGACGGATCTTCCGAGCGCTGGCTGTCGGGCTGATGGCCACGCTCGGATTCGTCCTGATATTTGCCGCCGTCGGGGCGGTCATTGCCGCCGGCGGCAGTTTCCTGGGTCGTGTCTTCCCGTTCCTGGGCCTTGCCGTGGGCGTGTCGATGGTGGCCTTCGGCGCGTACTTGCTCATTACCCATCGCTTCGTGGGAGTGCTCGCGGCCAGCCGCATCCAGGTCACGCCACAGCGCAATCTCGGCAATGCCTTCGTCTTCGGACTCGGCTACGCCGTCGGGTCGCTCAGCTGCACGTTGCCGATCTTCCTGGTCGTGGTTGGCGGCGCGCTTGGCGCTGCCGGGTTCCTGGCCTCGTTCAGCCAGTTCCTCGCGTTCGCGCTGGGCATGGGCGTGGTCGTGATCGCCGTCACGATTGGCGCAGCCATCTTTCGGGACGCCGTGGCCCGTGTCCTGCGCCGCGCCTTGCCGCACGTCCACCGCGCCAGTTCGCTGTTCCTGGTCGGCGCCGGCGGCTACCTGATCTACTACTGGATCTTCTTCGCCGGACTGAACTTCTAGGCCGAGTCAGGCCGGGCGTCGAGACGCCGACAGCCTTTGGCGCGACTGCTCCCACTCTTCGCGCAGCATGGCGTAGATCACGCCCTTTTGGCGGTTGTCCAGGCCCGCACTGCCGGGCGCGTGGCGCAACGTGCCCTCGTAGGTCAGGCCGAGCTTTTCCATGACGCGAATCGAGGCCCGATTCTTACTGTTCGCGCCCGCTTGCACGCGAGCCAGGTCAGGCAGCGACGCGAATGCCGCGTCGATTACCGCGCGCGCCGCCTCCGTCATATAGCCGCGTCCCCAATGCCGCCGCGCCAGGGCATAGCCGAGTTCGGCGTTGCGATGTTGGGGGTTGATCCGCAGGGTGATACCGCCCGAGGCGCGCCCGGCGATCTCGATCGCCCAGTCTGCTTCGGTCGACCAGTCCGCCAGCACCCACCCTGCCACCGCCTCTTCGGCGTGGCGCCGCTCGTACGGCTTGGGTACCGGCAGGAACCGCGACCACTCCGGATCGGCGGCGTACGACAGCACGTCGTCAACGTCGGTCAGGCTCCAGGGACGCAGCAGCATCCGGTCCGTCCGGATCCGGGTCGGGAGCTGGGGCAACTGGCTCATGCGTCGAGCGCCCGTGGCGTCCACTCGGGCCGCAGCAGGCCGTAGACCGCCAGGTCGATAAGTTCGCCCTGACGTACGTGGCACTGGCGCATTACGGCCTCGCGCCGCATGCCCAGCTTTTCCAGCACCCGAATCGACGCGAGGTTGGGCGTGTCGGTGCGCGCCCAGACCCGGCCGAGCTTCGTGTCCAGGAACACCCGGTCCACGACGGCGCGCGCGGCCTCGGTCGTCAGGCCCTGGCCTCGAAGTTCGCGAGTGAGCGCGTAGCTAAGTTCAGCGCGTGAGTGCTCGACCTCAATGTTCAGGCCGACCATTCCCGACATCCGCCCGTCGAACTCAACTGCCCAGGTTGGCTCCGTCCGCCAGTCGGCCAGCCGACGCCCGGCGACCCAGCGTTCCGCGTCGCGCCGCTGGAAGGGACCGGATGCATCCGGTCGCAGCAGACGCGACCAGACGTCTTCGCTAGCGAAGCCGAAGACGTCGTCCACGTCCGACAGCCGCACCCGGCGCAGCGTGAGTCGACGCGTACGGATGGCCGTCGGCAAACGGGGAAGCTGGACGTCATCCGTTGCATGCATGGCGTCGCCTTCGCCGCGGATCGGTCAGTCACCACGCGTCATTCTGGCTGATCGGAACAACGGCCAACCGCTGCTAGCATCGGTCTGTGCTCCGCCGAATCCTTGAACTACCCGACCCCCTGTTGCGTGAGGTCGCGGACCCGGTGCCCAGGATCACGCTCGACGTGGAAACCCTGGTCGCCGATATGTTCGCCACCATGCACGCCAATCTCGGCATTGGGCTGGCGGCGCCTCAGGTTGGCGAACTGCTACGGCTGGTCGTGATCGAACTGCCGCCCGACGAGAATGACCCGCAGGCGGGTGTGCCATACGTGCTGATCAACCCCGAACTGCGCCGGCTGGGAATCCGCGAGAGCATGAGCGAAGGCTGTCTCTCGCTCCCCGGCTTCCGCGCCCCGGTGGAGCGGGCGGGCACGGCGACCGTCACGTACACGGGATTGGACGGCCAGTCCGCCCGCCTCGACGCCAGCGGCTTGCTGGCCCAGGCCCTGCAGCACGAAATCGACCATTTGAACGGCGTGCTCTTCGTCGACCACCTGGACTCCCTGGCCGAACTGGAGCAGATTCCGCCGGACGGCTTGAACTGGGTTCCGGCCCCTCCCGACGAGGACGAGCCGGAGGCGGACGTTCCGGGCTAGCGCGACACTTCGCGGATGAAGTGCCGAAGTTCCGGCACCAGCAGATCCTTGAGGGCGAGTTCAACTGCCGCCGTCGATCCCGGCGAGCACACCACCAGGGCCCGGCGGAACTTGCCGGCCACCGCGCGCGACATGATCGAGGCCGCGCCGATCTGGTCCCAACTGGCCCGTCGGAACCACTCCCCGTAGCCATCCAGCACTTTCTCCAGCATCGGCGTCACGGTGTCCACGGTGATGTCGCGATCGCCCAGCCCCGTGCCGCCCGTGCAAAACACGAAGCGGCCGCCGGCGTCGATGGCGGCGCCGACTGCCGCGCGAATCTCATCGGCCTCGTTGCGAATCAGGGCTTCGTGGATGACCTCGTGGCCGCCCGCCCGGATCAGGGCCGCCGCCGTGCGCCCCGAACGGTCGGTCCGTTCGGTACGGCTGTCGCTGATCACGATTACGGCGCAGGGCACCGAGCCAATCCGCTCGGCCTCGTGCCGGTGCTCGCGGGTTGAGTCGGACGCGCCGTGCTGATGGTCGTGACTCACGTGCATCGCGCCTTGCTGACAGGTTTGGGCTCGAAATGATACCCAGCGGCTTTGCGCTCGCTGGTAGGCTCGACTGATGGCCGAAACGAAACCGCCGCCACTCCCGGCGTCGTCCGTCGTACCCGCCTCCATCGGCGTGCGCGTGCTGTTCTTCGCCTCGCTGGCCGATCTCATGGGCGGTCGGCGGCGCAGTATCGACTTGCCCGCCGGGGCCACGGTCGCCGACGCGGTCGAGCGCCTGGCCCGGGAAGCGCCGGAGCTTGCCGCGCGTGCAGGGCATGTGTCGTTCGCCGTCAATCAGGTGTTCGTGCCCACTGACTCGCCGCTGGCGGACGGCGACGAGCTGGCGCTGATACCCCCGGTGTCCGGCGGATGATCGTCGAACTCGCCTCCGATCCCATCGACGTCGCGCGGCTGATCGCCCACGTGACACGGCCTTCGAACGGCGGGATCTGCACGTTCCTCGGCGTCGTGCGCGACAACGCGGAGGGCCGCCCGGTGGTCAAGCTGGGTTACGAGGCTTACGAGTCAATGGCCCTGTCGCAGATGCGCGCGGTCGTGGACGAAGCGATGGAGCGCTGGGGCCTTGACTCCGTGGCCCTCTCGCACCGCACTGGCGAACTGCAAATCGGCGAAGCCAGCGTGGCTATCGCCGTTGGCGCCCCCCACCGGGCCGAAGCCTTCGAGGCTTGCCGCTTCATCATCGACACGCTCAAGACCCGGGTCCCGATCTGGAAGAAGGAGTTCTTCCAGGACGGCGCTGTCTGGGTCGAACCGGTGTCCTCGCAGTCTCCTTCGAGCTGAGCCGGACCTCGCGCGCGGGCTGCCCGGCCGAACCGTCGGGATCGTTCGGCCGCGCCCGCCGCTCGTTGAAGATTGCGAGCGCGTCACGCGGCTCAGCCAACCTCCGGTGGCGGCGCATACCCCAAACGCACTGATTCCTCGTAGGCGTCCCGCGCTTCTTCCGTGCGGCCCAGCTCGTCCAGAATCTGGCCGCGGGTGTGGTGCACGATGCCAAGTTCGGGGTTGGCGGCTACGGCGGCATTTATGTCTTCCAGGGCCAGGTCCAGCAGGCCCAGCAACATTCGCGCGTCGGCCCGGTTGTTGAGGGTCACTGCTTCATTGGGCCTCAGATCCAGCGATTGGTCGTAGTCGGCAATCGCCTGCTCGTATCGCTCCGCCTGGTGATGCAACAGGCCGCGAGCCGCGTAGGTCGCGGGGTCATCCGGGTCGATCTCGATGGCGGCGGCGAGATCGGCCAGGGCCTGGTCCTCCCGACCGGCAACGAAATGGATGCTGGCTCGGAAGCGGTAGGCGTCCACGGCCGCCGGGTTGAGTTCGAGAACTCGCGCCAGGTCGGCGAGCGCTCCCGGCTCGTCGTTTTGGGCCATCCGGATGCTGGCCCGTACCTCATAGGCCAGCGGCAGTCCGGGCTGATCCTCAATCAGCGCGCTGACCACGGCCAGCGCGTCGTCAAGCCGTTCCACAAACCGCAGCACGTCGGCGTACAGCAGGCGGAGCGCCGGCCGGTCCGGCGCGGCCGCCACCGCCCGTTCCAGGTCGGCCAGCGCCGGCTCGATGTTCTCCAGTGCCAGGTGCAGACGTGCCCGGTCGGCCAGGTAGTCGGGGTTCTCGCCGGCAATGTTCAAGGCGCGCGTGAAAGCCGCGATGGCCCCCTCCGCGTCACCCTGGGCGGCCAGCGCCTGCGCGTGCCCGGCGTGCGCTGAGGAGTTGAGCGGGTCGACTCCCATGGCTGCAACATAATCCTCGGCGGCGCCGGCGTCGCCGAGCGCAAGGCGGATGTCGCCGCGGGTGAGCAGGCCTGGCAGATAGTCCGGCGCAATGTCCACCGCCTGTGTCGCCTCAGCCAGTGCGCGCTCCAGGTCGCCATTCGCCTGCAGGGTCAGCGCCAGCACGAGCACCGGTCGCGGGTCGTCGGGCGATACGTCTTTTGCCTGTTCCAGGTCCGCCAGCGCCGACTCAATGTCGTTCAGCGCCTGGTACAAACCCGCTCGCTCGATCAGAAAGCCGACGTCGTTACCGGCAATGTCGATCGCACGCGTGTAGGCGTCGATAGCGCCCTCCAGGTCGCCTTGCGCGGCCAGGGCTCGCCCGTGTCCAAAGTGCGCCGCGGCGTGGAGCGGATCCAACCGAACGACGGCCTTGTAGTCCTCATCGGCGGCGAGGGCGTCGCCCCGGGCCAGGTGAATGTCGGCGCGTGTAATCCGCGCGGGCGTAAAGTCTGGCGCCAGGTCCACGGCGCGCGTGGCCTCGTCCAATGCGCGTTCGAGATCGCCCGCGAACTGAGCCGACAGCGCCAGGCCCATTCGCGGGCGTGGGTCGTCGGGCGCCGCGTCGGCTGCGGAAGCGAATGTCGCGCGAGCTTCAGCCAGATTTCCTTCCTGTAGTTGTTGGAGGGCGCGTTCCAGATCGGCCTGAACCGAAGCCGGGCCTGGCGACGCGACGCGCGTGATTGGAATCGGAACAAATGCCGGTGTCCGTGAGGCCGCGACGCTGGAGGTCAGGGTTGGAGTCGGCGCGATCCGACCGATCGCGCCGGTGGCCCGCAGGTCGACTGTTGGCAGGCGCGGCAGCGTATCCGCCGTTGCGGGCGCGGTCGGCGTGACGACTTCCGCGGTCGGCGTCGACGTGCGCGCCGCTGGCCTAACTGGTGGCGCTTGGGCCGAAGACTCCCCGCAGGCGGCCGTCATTACCGCCAGCGCCGCGACCACGATCAGGCGTCCAAAGACACGCCATCGACTCCTCGAAGAGCGCGAGCGTGTTCGGTTCGTCACAACGGAGTCGGGAATCCCATGGCGATCGCAAAGTCGTCCTGAAAGTCGGGTACCGCGGACAGTTCGACGTACTCCACGCGGGCCGGCAGGTCCATGGCGCGCACGCGCGCCGTGAGCGACAGGAGGCACATGCGCGCCCCGTGCCCGGCAGCGTTGCCGACAGCTCGGATGGCCTGTGCGCCAACGTCCGGCACCAGGCCGATGGCAATGGCGCCGGCCGGGTCGATATAGCTGCCGAAAGCCCCGGCCAGAATCACTTCGTCCAGGTCCTCGGCTGTCAGACCGGCGTGGCGCAACAGCACGTTCACGCCGCAGCGGATGCTCCCCTTGGCGAGTTGCAGCTGGCGGATGTCCTGCGCGTGTAGCTTGATAGCCGAGTCAGGATCGTCGGCCGATCCGGTCAACACGATCGCACCGCCGGTCTGATCCGGGATGATCCGGTGCGCCAGCGTCGGGACGGCTTGCTCCGCCTCGGCTTGCCACAGCAAGCGCCCGCTCGCGGTTACCAGGCCGGTTCGCAGCAGTTCCGACACGGCGTCCACCAGGCCCGATCCGCAGATGCCGAGGGGCTCGGTGTCGCCAATGACGTCGATGTCAATCGTGTCGCCTTGAATTCGCACACGCTCGATAGCGCCAGGCGCCGCACGCATGCCTTGCGAAATCTCAGCGCCCTCGAACGCCGGTCCCGCCGGGGCGGCGGTGGCGAACAACTCCCGGCCCTTCTGCAGCACGATTTCGCCGTTCGTGCCCACGTCTATCGCCAGCACGTTGCCGCGCCTGCGGCCCAGGTTGGCACTCAGCATCATGCCCACGATGTCGCCGCCCACGTAGCTCGCCACGTTGGGCGAAATCCACACGGAGGCGGACGGGAGAACCTCCAGCCCCAACTCGGCCGCCGTGGCAACCACCGGGTCCACCATGGTGGGGACGAATGGCGAGTATGAGATGCGTGACGGGTCCGCGCCCATCAGCAGGTGCTCCATCACCGTATTGCCCACGAAGGTCAATTCGTAGACCTCGTGGGGCGCTACGCCGCTGGCCTGAAGGCACCTCGCAATGATGTCGTTGATCGTGGAACGCACAGCCTGCGTCAGGCGCTGGACCCATTCGGGGCCGCGCATCGTGACGCTCATCCGGGTTATCACGTCGCCGCCGTACAGGTGCTGCCCGTTGAGGCTGGACGCCACGGCGACTTCCTCGCCGGTGACCAGGTTCATCAGGGCGCCAACCACCGTGGTTGTTCCGATGTCGAACGCCAGGCCAAACCCGCGCTCGGTCGTGTCGCCGGGCTCCGCGGAGACGATGCGGTTGCCGGCGATCACGACCGTGATGCCCTGGCTGATCTCCTCACCGATGGCCGCCAGCCGTTGCAGGGCCTGCAGCGACGGATCCAGGTCGCCGGCGACCGCCGCGAGTTCGTCCTGAATGCGTGACCAGTCGGCACTTTGATCGTGAAGCGTCGGCTCGGTTGGCTTGACATAAATCTTCTGTACAGCCGGGTCCAGCCGAATGCGACCCAGGCCTGAACTCTCCACCACCCGTACGGCGCGAATCCCGACCGGGTGCGTATAGACCGCGCCCTCTACCAGCGGGTGCTGGCAGGCCAGCCGCCAGCCGTGGGCCAGCTGCTGATCCGACAGGCGGCGGCGGTCATGCGCGTTCGGCGCGGGCGGGTCGGTTTCGCGAATCAGCACCCGACAGGTCCCGCAGGAACCCTTGCCCGAGCAGACCGTTTCCACGGGGACGTCGTTGGCCTGGGCCGCGTCGAGGATCGTGACGCCCTCCGCGGCCGTGATCTCGCGGTCCTCGGGCAGAAAGCGCGAACGGACCATGGGGTCGCTGACGATCACAGACTCCAGCCTGGGCGGCGGACGCGAATGTGGGTGCCGATCTTCGCATGCCCACGGCTCAGCCAGTCGCAACCGGCGGGCCTGGGTACAATGGCTGGTTGCAGCGATGGATCCAGGAGAAGCTCGCCATGGCGGACGCCCGCGATCAGGGCGGAGAACACCGGCACGACTTTGGTATCGACCAGATACCCCTGGGTCACCAGCCCTGGGGACGCGCGGAGATGGAGCTTGGCGAGGACACCATTCCGCTCGTGCAAGCCACCCAGTTCGTTGGCGGGCTCGACATTCTCACTTCCACCGTGGACAAGCTGTTCACCTGGTGCCAGTCCAACTCGCTGTGGGCCATGGGCTTCGGTCTGGCCTGCTGCGCCATCGAGATGATGGCCAGCGCGGCGCCCCACTACGACCTGGACCGCTTCGGCACGGTATTTCGAGCCTCGCCGCGGCAGTCGGACGTGATGGTCGTCTCGGGCACCGTCACCAACAAAATGGCGCCAGTGGTCAAGCGCCTGTACGACCAGATGCCGGACCCGAAGTGGGTCATCGCCATGGGCGCCTGCGCCACCTGCGGCGGCCCGTTCCGCAGCTACAGCACCCTGCAGGGGGTGGACCGAGTGGTTCCGGTTGACATCTACATCGCCGGCTGCCCGCCCCGACCCGAGGCGCTGATCGACGGCATCATGGCCCTGCAGCGCAAGATCACGCGCGACGGCATCATGGGCACCGGTCGCACGACGGAGCCGGTTCAGGCCTGACACGTTCCGCCGGCGAGGACCAGACCTCGCAGCCCACACGCCGGCGCGTCGAGCTTCACTCGCATACCCACGCGTCGCCCGACTCCCGTCTGACGGCCGAGACGATCGCTCGAGTGAATCTGGAGCGCGGGATCGACATCCTCGCCGTCACCGACCACAACACGATGGCCGGCGCGTTCGAGATGGCCGAGCGTCTGCCGATTCCAGTGATCCTGGGCGAAGAGATCAAGAGCACCGAGGGCGACATTATCGGCCTGTTTCTTTCCGAAGAAATCCCGCGCGATCTCTCGCCGGCGGAGACTGTCGCCGCGATCAGGGCACAGGACGGTCTGGTGCTGGTTCCGCACCCGTTCGACGGACTGCGGCGGTCGGCCCTTGGACGCGCCGCGGTTGACTCAATCGTCGACGACATCGACATCCTGGAGGTCTTCAACGGGCGCACGCTGCGGCGGCGCGACAACGACAGCGCCGCCGCCTACGCCGGTGAGCACGGCCTTATCAAGTCGGTTGGCTCGGACTCGCACCTGGCCGCGGAGATCGGCCACTGCCGGCAGTCGATGCGCTCCTGGGACGGGCCGCGGGACTTCCTGGCATCGCTTCGTGAAGCCGAGTTGCACGCCACCTTGGCCCCGGCCTGGGTGCATCTCGGCAGCTCACTGCACGCCTACGTAGCCAAGTTTGAACGACGGTTTCGACGCCTGACACGCAGTTGAACTCACCGGCGGCGAATCGCGAAGCGGGCGGCTCGGCGAATCAGTCTTCGACCTTCGCCACGCGCGCGACCACGCTGCTGCTGCCAGCCTCGCTGAATCTCGGGATCACCCACGTCCTCGCGCCCGTGCTCAACGGACTGCTGGCGCGCGGCGTCGAGCCGGAAGCCGCGATCAGCGGCTACGCCATTGCGATGGGTGTGATGGGACTGGTGGCGCTGCCGCAGATGCGCATCCAGCAGTTGACGCTGGTTTTCCTGGACGATCAGGTCTCGCTGAGCCGGCTGCGGCGATTCGTCGCGCTGTTCGCGCTGCTGAGCGGCGCCGTGGCCGTGGTGGTGGCCTTCACGCCCGTGCATGACCTGATTCTGGACGGCGTGTTCGCCACGAGCGGCACGCTTCGAGCCGAGTCCGCCGCTGCGCTGGTGGCGCTGGCGCCGTTTCCGCTCCTGGCCATTGTGCGCACCCATTTATACGGCGTCGCGCTGCGGATTGGCCGGCCGCGCCTGGTATGGATCGGCACGGCCAGCGGCGCCGTCGCCGTGCTGGCGGTGGCCGCGCTGGTGCTACTGCTCAATCCGACGGCCGGATCTCAGATCGCCGCCATAGCCGTCACGGCCGGCGCGGCCGTGGAGACGCTGGTGCTGGTGGCAGGGACGACCGGTTCGCTGCGCCGGGATCTCAACCCGGGTACGAACGCGGCGCCTACGTACGGTGCATTGCTTCGCTTCTTTGGACCGTTGCTGGTGGCCGCCTTCCTGCCCGCTATTACCCAACCGGTCATCAACGCCATCCTGACCCGCGCCCCGGAGCCCGAGGCCAGCGTGGCAGCCGTGTCGCTGACGTTCGGCGTCAACCAGATCTTTCTCATCGCACTCTGGGGTGTGCAGCCCACCTTGTTGGCGCTCATGGCCCGTGGCGAGAGTCCCCTCGCTGGCCGCCGATTCGCCAACATCGTGGGGCTGATTACCGTGGCGCCCGCGGCTGTAGTTGCCTTTATCCCGCCGCTGACCAGTCTGGTCGTGCATGACTGGCTGGGCGCCTCCGGGCGGTTGCAGGAGATGACCGAGACCGGCCTGCGCCTGCTGGCCCTGTTGCCACCGATTTTCGTGCAGGAAGCCATCTTCACCAGCGCACTGCTACGCGTGCGGCGGGCACACGTGCTCGTCTACGTCAACGCGATCCGGCTGGTTGGCCTGATTGCCATCCTGCTGATCGGCGTCACCGCCACCGACTTGCCCGGTGGGGTGATCGGCGTCGCCGCCATTGGCGGCGCGTTGGTCGTGGAAGCGGTGGCGACCGTGGCCCTTGGCCTCGGCGCCCAGCGCCAACTCGAAGGTGGCTGGACTCCGCAAACTTCGCTTTGACAGACGCAAATGCTGGCATATGCTCGGCTTCGCGGCCGGAGAAGTCATCTGGCCCGAACCACAACCTGAGCGACGCTTGATGCCGACTCTTCCTATGTACTTCCCGGCCCTGCCCAGCCGGAACCTACAGGAGACTTCCGTGCTCTGAATCGCGCTTGCGTAAGGCCGCCGCCGCGGATCAGGCACCGAATTCACCGGGCGATCCGCGGTTTTTTGTTTGTCGCGAACCTTTGGAAAGAAGCCATGAAACCCGCCGTAACCATCGACCACCTGGTCAAACGTTTCGATCCCGCCGGCTTTGGCGGCGCGTGGCGGCGCGCCCTGCGCCAGCCGCTCAAGGACCCGATCATGGCGTTGGACGACATCAACCTCAGTCTCCGGCGCGGCGAGGTCTACGGCATCGTCGGATCCAATGGGTCCGGCAAGTCCACGCTGGCCCGCGTGGTCGCCACGCTGTTGCTGCCGGACTCGGGTTCGGTTCGCGTCTTCGGCCACGACGTCGTCGACGAGGCGCGCACGGTCCGTCGCTTCTTGAACCGCGTCTCGGTTGAGGCGTCGTTCTTCAAAAAGCTGAGTCCGCTGGAAAACCTTGCCTTCACGGCGCGCATCTACGGCCTGCCGGTGCAGGAAGCCCACGAGCGGATCTTCGCGATCCTCAAGCGCCTGGGCATTGAGGAAAAGGCTATCCGGCGACCGATGGATCAAATGTCACGCGGCCAGCAACAGAAAGTCGCCGTGGCGCGAGCGCTGCTGACCGCGCCCGTGCTGCTGATCCTGGACGAACCCACCACGGGCTTGGACCCGCGCTCGAAACGCGATGTCCAGGAGTTCGTACGCGAGGTCCAGGAGACGCATGACGCCACCGTGATCCTGATGACGCACGACATGGACGAGGCGGAGCAGCTATGCAACCGCCTGGCCGTTATCGACAAGGGACGCATTTTGGTGGAAAGCAAGCCGAGCGCCTTGCGCCGCGAGGGCGAGACGCTTGAAGACGCATTTATCCGGCTTACCGGCCACGCCGTTGAAGTGCACGAGCCGGAGAAGGCCGCCGCGGGCGGAGGAGATTGACGACATGGTTGCCCTAGGACGTGAATTCGGCGCTTCGTACGCCTTCGTGGAGCGCAACTTCCGCGACGTGCGCCGCTACTGGGGCTGGGAGTTCGCGTTCCTCTTCTACTCCATTGTCAACGCGCTGACCGTGGCCTACATCGCGCCCGGCGGCGTCGTGGTGGCGGGCGAGCAGTTCGACGCCGACCGCCTGGTCTTGTTCCTGGTTGTGGGCACCGTGGTCTGGGCCTATCTGAACAGCGTCTTTGACTCAGTGGCCTTCATGGTGTCGTGGGAACGCTGGGAGGGCACGATCGAGAGCACCTTCATGGCGCCGATCCGCCGAGTGACGTTCATCGCCGGCAATTCGGCGTTCGCCGTGCTGTATTCGTTCGCCCGGACCATCGTGATCCTGGTGGTCGTGGCGCTCTTCTTCAGCCTGGATCTGGGCGCGGCCAACTGGGTTGGCGCCTTCGTGGTGCTGGCCATCGGCAGCCTCGGGCTGCTCGGCATCGGCATCATGTCGGCGGCGTTGCCGCTGCTCTTCCTTGAACGCGGCTCGCAAATGACCGTGGTCGTGCAGGCCGCGCTGTTGCTTGTCTCTGGCGTCTACTACCCGGTCTCGGTTCTGCCCGACTGGCTGGAGTGGTTCTCGGTCGTCTCGCCGGCGACCTACGTGCTCAACGCCATGCGCGAGGCGGTGCTGGACGGCGCGACCCTGTCCGAGCTGGCGCCCCACTTCGGTCCCCTGGTGCTGATCACCGCCGTCACCCTGCCGCTCGGGGTGTGGGTGTTCGGCTTGGCCGAGCGCTACGCCCTGCGTCACGGCCGCCTCAAGCGCAGCGGCTGACCCTGGGCGCCTCTGGCCGGGACGCTAGGCGCGGACGAGCTAGCCGACGTCGACCGCGCCGGTCTCGGTCAGGCGGCGCAAGGTCTGCGCCACGAGGTCTCGCAGCTCGGGTTCGATGGGCGTGCCGGCGTAGCGGGCGCGCAGGTCGGCCGCGATGTCCAGGCCGGTACGGCGGCCATCCAGCTGCTCCAGCACCGGCAGCGCGGCAATCGGCAACTCGATGTGCTCAGGCCCTGCGTTTGGATGCAGCCGGGTCACCCGCGTGATCGGCCGCAGGATCGCCTCGTGCTCAGTCATGTGCGGCCGATAGCTGATCGCTTCGCGCAGACGCGGCCGGCCCAGTAAGGCGCCCGTGGCCGAGGGGGGGCGCGCCGGTTCGCCGCCGAAACTTGCCTCAACCTCGGAGATGGCTGTCCGAGTCTTGGCATCCAGGTCCGTCGCCAGGTTTTCATAGATCAACTGGAGTTGCCGCGGGCTGTAGCCGCCGGCGGACCGCAGCTTTCTGTCCGCGCCTTGCGTCCCGGTAAGCCCGGTGGACAGGTGGATAAAGGCCTGACGCATCGAAAAGTTGCGTGTCGGATCGGCCAATTTCCTGGCCCGCCAGAACCAGGCGTCGGCGTCGGCGTGCCCGCCGTACCAGTGCTCGGCCAGGTCGGCGAAGTCCGTGGCCACGCTCCGGTACTCCGTTTCGTACCAGTCCATCGCCAGCCCCTGCAGCCAGGGCGCGGCGCGTCCGGTCCGAACGGCCCGCGCGGCGCGTAGCGCGCCGTTGACCGCCAGAGTGACGCCCGTGGACAGGATCGGGTCGACAAAGCACGCCGCATCGCCCACCTGCAGGTATCCCGGCCCCGCGAACCGCGAACAGAAGAACGACCAATCGCTCAGCGCCTCAACTCGCTCGCTGACCCAATCGCCCCCCTCCAGCAGCGCGGCGATCTCGGGGCACGCTCGAACCTGATCCAGGTAGTAATCCGTGCGGCTGGCCGCGCTCAGGTTCGCCACGGCCGCCGGGTCCGTCACCAGTCCCACGCTGCGCATGCTGTCCGCGATGGGGATGTGCCAGATCCACCCGTCCGGGACCGTGACGATCAGGATGTTGCCGGCGTCCTTGGCGTCGTCGGATCCAATCACCTCGTGCAGGTCGCGCCCGCCGCTCCAGTGCCCGTACAGGGCGACGTGCCGCAG
>JAKZUJ010000264.1:0-7857 GCA_047516685.1 Chloroflexota bacterium
AGTGGGCGATGTACTGCCGCCACTGGGCATCCGACATATACGACGTCCAGCGCACACTGGCGGAGTCGCGCTGCTGGGCAGGCTTACCGTCCAGGTTGTCAACCCACGACGGCACGAACCGGACATCAGTGGGAGAAACGAGGTCAGCGAATTCGGGAGGCGGCAGCACCGGGGGATGGGGATCCTTGATCGAGCAGCAGAAGAGCCAGGGCCGGGCGTCGGCGCCGTCCAAAAACTCCAGCGCCTGGCTGACGGCCCAGGACGTGCGGGTGTGTTCTGTGGGGATCCGGGTGGCCATGGACGGCTGACCCTGATCGGTGCGTGCGGACCTGGCCATGTTGGCGCGCTGATGCTCGGTATGAAAGACCTCGTCCAGCCCGAGCTTTTCCAGGTACTGCACGTAGAAGTCGCGCCCATCTTTCCAATAGCGATAGGTGCGCCAGAAGTCCGTCCAGCCGTGCTGGGGGGTCTCGTCGTTCCCCATGTGCCAGGGGCCGGTGTAGCCGAGACGGTAGCCGGCGGCCTGGAAGGCCTGCCCGAGCGAGGGCACGGACTCGGGCAGCGCGGGCCGGTTGGCAAGCGGCCCGGCCGGGGTGTGCCAGGTATGCGAGGCGTTGTTCATCATCAGCCGATGCTGATGCGGGTAGCGACCGGTGAACATTGAGGCCCGAGACGGCGCGCACTGCGGCATCGGCACGTAGGCGCGGGTGAGCTTTACGCCCTCGGCCGCCAACCGATCCACATGCGGCGTTTGGGCCAGCGGATGCCCGTAGGCGCCTACAAAGTCCCGCTGCAACTGATCGCACAGAACAATCAGTACGTTGGGCTGGCTGTCAGTTGCTGATTGGCCGCTCAACGAACTCCGCCTCGGAACGCGCGCACTCGCCGTGCCGCTTGTTCAAACGATGGTCCAAGAGCCGAGAGTTGAAGACTCATAGGTTGCGCGCCCCTCGAACGTTTCGTGCTCACGCTCGTCGGTCTGAAGGGTAAGCCATTGGATGGGCAGGTGCAGCGCGGACCGAGTGAAGCCCCTCGGGACTGCTGAAGCCCCGGCGCAATTCATGGAGTCACCCGGAAGGATCCACTCACCGTGCCGCGGTTGGCGCCGACTGCGGAGCGCCGCAACGTCCGCCATATCGTCGGAAGCTGAAAACAAGCAGCGGGCGAGGGAATGGTCCCTCGCCCGCTGCCGTCACCAGACCTCGCTCGGATCGCTCGCCCCTGTGACGGGACATCGATCACTTCAGCAGCGGGTCTGTCGAGATCCTTCCGTCCTAACCGCCGATCGGCCCAGGCGCGCTGCCCGCGTAGGCCTGCAGCTCGCCGTAACGCTCGGCGTTCTCAGCCAGCACCGCGTCGCCAGCCTCATACATGAGGGGGATTCCCTCATCGACCGTCAGCTCACCGAGGAATACCCGGTTCGCGATGGCGGAACTGTGGCTCGACACGTGCCACTCGATGTAGCTGGGGAACATGAACTGGGGATGGTTCGCGGACGCGACACCGAGCCACTCGCGGAACTGCGAATGATTCTCGGGCGGTCCCGCAGCCATTTCGTCTGACTGAGCGGCATCCTTGCGGACGACCACCGACCCACGGTCGACGGCGATCCGAGTCTGCACTTCGGTCCCTGAAAGAAAGGCCGTCCACTCCACAGCGCCCTCAACGTTGCCACGCGTCTCGGCCGTAGCCGTGATCAAGTGCGGCTGATCGCTGAACTGCTGCAGCACGGGCTGACCGTCAGGGCCCTCGGGGAGCGGGGACAAGGCCCACTTGAAACGGTCCTTAATGCGACCAACCTGCGACCCGAACGGGCCGTTGCCCTGCCGGAAAAGGTTCTTGCCGGAGGAGAACGGGTCACCGAACTCGCCGGACAGCTCCTTGTTCATCTCGCTCGGCTGGACCACTTTGTCCTTCAGAATCCAATCCACTGCCTTGCGCAGGCCGATGTCGGCGCCCGAATCGACGAAAGTGCTTCGGGTCGCGTCCTGGCTGTACCACATCAGCTCCGGGTCGGAGGCGTGCGAAAAGCCGATGGACGCCGCGAGGCTGAACCAATACCCAGTTGGCCGCATCCCGAACGTGTCTGTCTCGGGGTCGGTCGCCATTCGCAGGGCGTCTTCGAACTCGGCGAGGGCGCCGAAACTGCCGACTGACGGCGCGGGAATGCCGTTGGCTTCGGCCAAGTCGAGGTTTATTGCCAGGGTCTCGATGTTGCCCTGGAAGTTCATGCCAAACGTCGGACCGCGCATCCCGCTTCCGGGATCATGCCGGGTGTGCTGGAAGTTGGGCGTCGCGGTGTCCGGGTAGTAGTAGAAGTCGTTCGGATTGAAGTCGTCCCGCTTGCTGAGCACGTCGTCGATCTGCACAAACGCACCCGCCGCGTACCAACCAGCGGCGAACCAGCCGGTCATCAGCGCCACCTCGGGCTGACTGCCGGAAGCAAACTGCACGCCGTAGACCTCATCGGTGCCGGTAGGCGCGGCCACGAACTTGACGTTCAGGTGCGGCGAGACCTGGGTAAATCGGTCGAGCGCCCACTTCATGGCCGCCCCGCGCGGGCCGGACGTGTGGTCGGTTCCGAAGGCGAAGATCTGCGACATCGGCTGCGGCGCCGCCTCGACCTCCACGATCTTCTCAACCTCAACCACCTTCTCGACCTCGACCACTCGCGTGATGATCTTCTCGACCTGGACCTGGACTTCCTTCGTTACGATGCGATCAACGGGAACTTCCTTGGTGACGATCCGGTCAACGGGGACTTCCTTGATTTCCGTCTGTCGGACAATCTTCTCGACTGGGACTTCCTTGATTACGGTCGTCTCAATCGGGACTTCCTTGGTGACGATCTTCGTCTCGCCACAGGCGGCGAGCACCGCCGCCCCGGCCGCGCCGAGACCGAGACCACTGCCGGCACGCAACAGTCGCCGGCGGGTCATTCCGTTTGGTGCGAACTTCGCCATCCTTCACCTCCCAGGGGCGTAGATACCAAAACGAGCGCCGCGCACGGCAAAGGAGCCGCGTGGGGCAATCGTTCTTTCGACACCGGAGAGTAGCACTCGGAAGTCAAGCCCTTGACTCGCCGTATCCGAATGCACCCTCGCCTACGACCATTGACGCGCGAGCGCCTGTCGCGCGCGTCGCCAGCCGAAGAATCCTCGCAATCGAGGGTCCGATCCGACGGGTGGGGCTGGTCCGGCTGCCGCAACGCCCGTTCGCGATCCGTCCGCGACTCGATACAGTCTTGGCGACGGCGCGGAATACGGATCTCATCCGGAGGAGCCACTTCTGATGTCTGACGCACGTCCGAACATCCTGCTGATCGTGACCGACCAACAACGAGGCGATGCCCTTGGGCTGGACGGCCATCCCGTGCTGGAGACGCCGGCCATGGATTGGATCGGCGCTTCGGGCACCCACTTCCGCCGTGGCTATACGGAATGCCCGTCCTGCATCCCCGCTCGTCGCGTGCTGATGTCCGGCCAAGCGCCGGCGGCGAACGGGATGGTCGGGATGACCTCGCATCCGGAATGGAATCCGCCGGCCACGCTGGCGGGCGAAATACGGGACGCCGGCTACGAAACCCACCTGAGCGGCAAGCTGCACCTGCAGCCGCCGAGGCGCCGCTTCGGCTTCGAGGCCATGGACCTGGCCAACAGCTCCCGCAGCGGCAATAACGACTACCTCACCTGGCTGGGCGGCGAGGTGCCGTTCGAGCGCTGGGCCATGGCCAACGGCGCGACCTCGAACGGCTGGATCGGTCGCCCGACCCATCTGCCGGAGGAAAAGACGCTCACCTTTTGGACCGCGTCACGAGCGATCGACTTTCTGGAGACGCGCGATTCAACGGTCCCATTCTTCCTGAACGTCTCCTTCATGGACCCGCATCCGCCCTTTACGCCGCCGGCGTTTTTCTTCGACCGCTACGATCGGATGGACCTGCCGGAACCCGTCATTGGCGACTGGGTCCCATCGTTCCCGGGGCCGCGCCGTGGCCTCGATCCCGAGCTCTCGGACGATGTCGAACGATGGAGCCGCCGGCTCAACCTGGACCCGGCCCCCATGCACCACTGCCGGGCCGGCTACTACGGCCTCATCAACCACGTGGACATGCAACTCAATCGACTGTTCCAGTACATGCGTGACCGCCGCCTGCTGAACGACACGTTCGTCATGTTCGTGTCCGACCACGGCGAGATGCTGGGCGATCACCATCTGTTCGCCAAGACCTGGCCGTACGAGGCCTCAACCCGCGTTCCGTTCCTGGCTCGAGCGCCGCGTTCCATGGAATTCCCCCGGCAGGTTCAAGTCGCGGCGCCGGTTGGCCTTCAGGATGTGATGCCCACACTGCTGGATGTCGCTGGCTGCGAAATCCCCGAATCGGTCACCGGTCGCAGCGTGCTGCCGTGGATGCGTGGGGAAACGCCCGAGTGGCGCGACGTGCTGCATGGCGAGCACGCGGGCCAGTACCGGGAGGCCGACGGCAACCACTGGATCGTCAACGCGCGGCACAAATACATCTGGTTCAGCCAGACCGGCGAGGAGCACCTGTTCGACGTCGTTGAGGACCCCAACGAGGAGCACGACCTGGCCCCCGAGGCCGATCTTGGCCCCTGGCGACGGCGACTTGCGCAGGAACTTGCGGGCCGGCCTGAGGGCTTCAGCCGGAACGATTCGCTCGTGGTTGGTCGGCCGCACGGACGGTTCGTGCCGGCCCCGCGCTAGCTTCCTGGGGGCCAAATCGCCTCCCGTGGCTTCAAGGCCATCGCCGAAGGCCGGGGGTTCGCGGGATAGACTCCAGGCCTCAGAACACCGGGATGTTCCGCCATGTACGACCCTGATCTCCATCTGCTCGTGGATGACGAGGAGATTGATGCACGGTGGCACTTGCGCCGGGTCCTGGCACGGCCCGAGCGACGCACGCACGACCCACTGATCCGTCCGGACCGGCCCTGGGAGGGACGTGCGGCAGGGCTTTGGTCCTCGGTGCTCTATGACCGCGAGGACGGCCTATACAAATGCTGGTACCGCAGTGCCGACGACGACGTTGAGGCGGCGTCTGACCGGAACGTCCTCAACTATGCGGTGTCCGATGACGGGGTTACGTGGGAGAAGCCCGATCTGCATGCGGTGGAGTGGCGCGGCTCGCGTCGCAACAACATCGTGTATTGGCCCCACGATTTTGCTGGCCTGCGGGCCTTTGAGAGCCACGGGGTGATCGTGGACGAGGTAGGCGCTCCGGAGCGCCGCTACAAGCTGCTCGCCTACCACGCGTTCGAGACTAATCAGGGCAATGGAATCTACGGCTTGTTCAGCCCGGACGGCATCCACTGGACTCGCACGAGCGCGCCCATGATGCCGCTGGCCGGCGACCGGCACTCGGCCATGAAGGACCCGGTTTCCGGCCACTACCTTGCCTACACACGCCGTCCAAAGGTGACCGGCGCGGTGTCCTCTCCGCAATACCCGGAAGCCGAGGTTCCGAACGAACCGCTGGGCTCGCGGATGCCCTACAAGCGCCTGATCACGCGTGCTACCAGTCGTGACTTTCTGTCCTGGTCGGACTTTGAGACCGTGCTGCGCATGGACGACTGGGATACGCCCGGCACGCAGTTCTACTCCATCAGTCCATTCGCGTACGGGAATCGCTATCTGGCGTTCGTGGATCTCTACGACACCGAAGTGGAGAAGATCTGGGTGACGCTGGCCTCCAGCCCGGACGGCGTGCGATGGCACCGGCCGCGCCGCGAGCCGTTCCTGGACCTGGGGCCGGACGGGCAGTGGGACGACACGTGGCTCAACGTGACCAACAACCCGCCCATTCGCCAGGGGCGGCACTTACGGTTCTGGTACATGGGGCGGCAGTCGGCACATGGCCGGATTCACCGAATCGCGGCCATCGGGTCGTTCCTGCTTGGCGTCGACCGTTTCGTCGGCCTGGTGGCGGGCCGCCAAACCGGTCAGCTGGTGACGGAGCCTGTAGATGCCAGGCAACCGCGGCTGTTCATAAACGCCAGGCTGAATCAGACCGGCTCGATTCGAGTGGGCCTGCGGACGGCGCAAGCCGGCCCCATTGCCGGTCGCTCGCTGGAGGACTGCGATCCTATTCAGGGCGACGCGATCGATCATCCCGTGAGCTGGGGCGGGGACACGGGTCTGGAGCGCGTTCAGGGCGAGAGGGTGCGGCTGCATATCGAGGTGACCTACGGCTCGCTGTTCGCGTATCGATTCGGCACGGCGCCGCGGGACTTGAGCTAGGACGCATCGCAGGGTTCGTTAAAGGACCGGGAGGCCGCTCGATTGAGCGGCCTCCCGTCAGTCGGGTGCGAATCGAGACGACGGCTCAGACGTTCGCGATGTAGGTCTTCAGCTCCTGATAGGCCTCGGCGTTGTCGCTCAGGACGCGGTCGGCCCTGGAGAGGCCGCGTTCGATAACTTCGTCAATCGTTAAGTCGCCCGCATGTGCGGCGTCCACGTTGCGCCAGCCGTTGATCCACTCCAGCCAGGCCGTATAGCCCATCTGGCGGTGGCGAGCGTCCGGCTGCTCCAGGTAGTCCTTCCACATGCCGTGACGTTGCGGCGGACCCGCGGCCAACTCAGGCGACGCCATCACATCCTTGCGCAAGGGCATCGATCCGCGGTCGACCGCGATGCGGCCCTGAACCTCCGGGCCGGCCATGAACAGCACGAATTGCGTGGCGGCCTCGGTGGTGCCATTCAGCTGGGCCGTGTTGGCGATCATGTGCGGCTGCTCGGTGATCTCGTGCGGCACGGGGCCGCGCGGACCCTCGGGCATGGGCGCCATTGACCACGGGAAGCGATCGGCGACACGGCTGATCGTACTGCCGACGGCACCGCCGTTGCGTGCGGTGAGCAGCTTGCCGGCGGAGAACAGGTCGCGGAACTCACCGGCCAATTCGCGACTTTCGCCGAGCGCCGGCGACACCTTATGTACGGCGATCAAGTCCACCGCCAGCCGCACGCCCCGATCGGCGCCGGAGTCCCAGCAGGTTGTGCGCATGCCGTCGGCGCTGCGGTACATGATGTTCGGATCGTCGGCCAACGCCCAACCCCAGGGGTTCCACTGCGTCCAGGACCCACCGTTGCCGCCGCCAACCTCGATGCCAAAGGTGTTGGTGTCCGGATCGGTCGCTTTGCGCAGGTCGTCCAGGAATTGCTGCTCGAGATGCCAGTTGCCCGGCGTCGGCCATTGGATCCCTGCTTCTTCCATGATCTGCAGGTTGATGTGTTGACCGTTGGTGTTGCCCTGGTAGGGCATGCCGAACTGCTTACCGCGCAGACCGTCAAGGTGGCCGTAGGGCAACGTGTCGGCGAAGTCCACACCGGAGGAATCGCCGGGGTAATACCAGTCCTGGGGGTTGTAGCTGTCCTGCTTGGCCAGAACATCGTCGATGTTGGTGAAGGCGCCGGCCGTGTACCACCCCGTGGCGAACCAGCCACTCATCAGTGCGGCTTCCGGCAGGGAACCGGCCGCCACCATTGTGCCGTACACGACAGAAACGTCGGTTGGCGCTGGGACGTACCGAACGATGATGTTGGGGTTCTCGGCGTAGAATCGCGCGAGGGCCCATGCGACAGCCGAACCACGCGAACCGGAGGTGTGGTCGGTCTGGAACTGGAGGGTCTGAGTCTGTGGCGTCGGTTGAGCTTCCACGACCTTCTGGACCTGAACCTGCCGCGTGACCGTCCGCGCAACCGTGACTTCCTTGACTGCTTCCTGGGTTACGGCCCGCTCGACCGGAACTTCCTTCTCGACCATCTTCTCGACTTCGACAGCCTGCGTTTCGCCGCAGGCGGCAACCAGTGCGGCGCCCGCTGCGCCAAGGGCGCCGGCGC
>JAKZUJ010000265.1:0-18035 GCA_047516685.1 Chloroflexota bacterium
TGGCTGGAACGCGATCCCGACACGGTGCGGGAACCGGACATCGCCTACTTTTCGGCCGAGACGTCGCCGCTGGACGAGCGCGTGACCGGCTACGCCGAGGTCGCGCCCGACTTGGTCGTCGAAATCACGTCGCCCGGCGACGGCCGGCGGGAGATCAACGGCAAGGCGCGGATGTGGCTCAAGTTCGGCGCGCGGCTGGTATGGGTGGTGCACCCGGAGCGGCGGACGGTGGACGTGCATCGGGCGAGCCACGCCGTCGTAACGCTGAGCGACGCCAATTCCTTGGACGGCCTGGACGTCCTGCCCGGCTTTACCTGCCAGGTATGGGCCGTCTTTGACCCGTAGCCGGCACGTTTCCACGGGATGGGCGGTCCCTACGAACTTCTAGACAACGTTGATTACGGCAACCACCGGCAGGCTCTGGCTTGGTTGGCACGGCACTACACCGGGCCGCTGCACGTGGCCACCGGCTACGTCGGACTGGCAGGGCTGGACGCGCTGGCCGTCCTGGCGGCGGAACGGGAACACCCCGCTCGCCTGCTGATCGGCGCGGCGCCGGAAGCCCTGGCCGGCCCGCCGGGCACCACCGTTGCTGATCGCTTTGAGCAGTCGGTCTCGGCGCTACGTCGCGAGCGCGACTTCTCGGCGTTTCCCTCCGCACGTCGTGCCGTCCTCGAACGGGTGACCCGGTTCTTCGAGTCCGACAGCGTCGAGATTCGTCGTTACATCCGGCGCTTCCTGCACGGCAAGGCCTACGTCATCGGCGCCTCAAACGACGCCGGGGTTCCGATAGGCCCGGGCGCTGCGTTGGTGTCCTCGGCCAATCTCACCCAGGGCGGCCTCGTCGCCAATCTCGAGCTTGGCATGGTCCATTACCAGCCCAACGTGGTCGGCATGGCTTTGGGCTGGTACCGGCGCCTCTGGGACGACGCCCAGGATTTTCGTGAAGAACTGCTGGATCTTCTAAGGCCGCCGTCCCTGGAGAGCGACCCGCAGACTGTGTTTCTGCGTGCGCTATTGGAACTCTACGGCGGCGACCTGGACGACGATGCGCCCCTGCCTGAAGGGCATGCCCTCACCGCCTTTCAGCGCGATGGTCTGGCGCGCGCTAAACGGATTCTCGACCGCTACGGCGGCGTGCTGTACGCCGACGGCGTGGGTATGGGCAAGACCGAGATCGGCGTCCAGTTGATCCTCGAACACATCCGCGACCGCGGCGAACACGTACTGGTCATTTCCCCTGCCCAGCTCCGTGACCGCCTCTGGGAACAACGCCTGAGCGAGGCGAATCTGCCCGGAACCGTCGTCTCCTACCAGCAACTCGCCCAGGACCGGCAATTATCCGCACAGGGTGGGCGCAGGGTGCTTCGCGTGGACAAAGACGTGTACCGGCTGGTCGTGATCGACGAGGCTCACGCCTACCGCAACGTGGACAACACCTGGTACGCCGCGCTGGACCGGCTGATGGGCGGAACTCCCAAGAAGCTGCTGCTCCTCACAGCCACCCCCGTCAACAACTCGCTCTGGGACTTGCACAACCTGTTTCTGCTCTTCGGCCGCCACGACAGCGCGTTTTCCGGTGAGCCGCTGCGGATCCCAAGTCTGCGCGGCTTCTTCGCCGAGTCCGGCGCATCGAAGACCGAGCGCTTGTCGGAGGCGAAACTGTTTCCTCTGATCGATGCCTTAACGGTGCGACGCGATCGTGCCTTTATCGAGGAGCGCTACCCGAACGAGCGCTTTGCCGATGGGACGCGCGTTAGCTTTCCGAAGCCCGAATTGCACGAGCGCCGCTACGATTTGGACGGTGCCCATCCCGGCATTGTTCAGGCCGTCTACAACGCCATCGAAGGCCTCACCATGGCTCGCTACCGCCCGTCCGCCTATCGCTTGGATAAGCCGGCGGGCTCGGCGTCCGAGGAAGCGCTCGCCGGACTGCTGCAATCGCAATTGCTGAAGCGCTTCGAGTCGTCTTGGTCCGCGGCGCTCAAAACCGTCGAGAGAATGCTGAACAGCAATCGGGCACTACTTGAGGTCGTCGCCCAACACGGAGCGGTGCCCCCGCCCGACGTCATCCGGGACTTGGTTGGCGCTGCCGGTGACGACGACTCGTTCCTAAGCGCCGACCTGATCGATGAGGCGTTGGCCGCCTCGGAGGGCGGAACCTGCGCCGAATCACTCAGCGACAAGTTCCTGGCCGACGTGCGCAATGACCGAGATGCTCTGGCGAATTTGGCCGACCGGTTGCGGAGCTTGGAGCACGCCCCCGATCCCAAGCTGCAAACGCTTAAGTCCCTAATGACAAAAACGCCGTCGCAGAAGGTCGCAATCTTCACGGCCTTCCAGGACACGGCCACCTACCTGAAGGAGCAGATCAAGCGCCAACCGGACCTGCTGGCAGGCCGTAAGTGGACCGTCGTCATTGGCGCTCAGGTCGACGCAAACGCTCGCACCCGAGAGCTTGAACGCTTCTGCCCGGAGTCGGTCACAGGTGAACCGGGCTTTCAACCCGACGACGGCGAGGTCGACGTGCTGCTCAGCACCGACATCCTCTCTGAAGGCCAGAACTTACAGCAGGCCCAGGCGGTCCTTTCCTTCGATATGCCCTGGAACCCGCAGCGCATCGTTCAGCGCAACGGCCGGGTGATCCGCCTGCGCAGTCCCCACGACACGGCCTACCTCTACACCCTGCTTCCCAAGCGCGGCGACCTGGACCGGCTCCTGAAGCTCGAGGCCAAGCTGCAGGCCAAGATCTTGGCGGCCAACGCCTCCGTAGGAATGGAAACCCCTGTCTTGGCCGACGTCGAGTCGGAATCGCAGGTCTACGCGGACTTGAACGCGTACGTGGAGCGCCTTGAAACTGGCGACATCACCCTGTTGAACGAGCATGAAACGGGCGGCGAGATCGGCTCTGCCTTCGCCGGTGAACTCTTCCGCTCGCACCTCCGCCGTGCTGCCGAGGAAGGCGAAGTAAGCCGACTTCAGGGTTTGCCCTGGGGAATCGGTGCCGGTTTCGTCCGGGAATCGTCAACGCTGGCCGAGCCAGCGGTCTTCTTCGCCTGCCGCACTCGCGGCGATGAGCGCTACTGGCGCATGGTGACCGGGTCCGGAGACATCCTTCACCGGGAGGATCTGCCCATGCTCCGGCTGATCGACCCCGGGGAACAGCTCGGTTGCTCCATTCCCGCTGACCTCGATCTCGAGCGACTGTTCTCTCTGGCCGCCGCCGATATCTGCGAGACGCACAACGCGCTGCTCGATCCTGAAAAGCGATCAGCGGCCCTGCCTGCCAGTCAGCGCTGGGCGCTCGACATACTGCGCTCGCCCGACGCTCCCTCCGGCCGCGAATTCGACGAGGCCGACGAAGCCCTGTCCGTGGGGCGCAACAACCTCGTGCGCCGGCAACTCTCAGTCCTGCGGCGGCAGAACGAAGCCGGCGGCATGAGCGTGTCGGACTGCGCCCGCGGAATCATCGACATCGTCGCCCAATTCGGCCTCCGCCCCGTCGAACAGCCCAAGGCCCCTGACCCAATCACCGAAGACGATCTTGGCGTCGTTTGCTACCAGGTAGTCGTCCCAGCCTGACATTTCACCGGCAAGCCGCGAAGTCGCGGCACGCGGTGAGCATCACGCCCAGATCGCACGAACCGCCACCGCCCTCCTGCGCCAATGCCCGCTCGCCTCCGGCGACCGCGCCTTCCACCACATCCCGGTCTTCCCCTCATCCAACCCCACTAGCCTCCACCAACAACCCACCAGCCACACCTAACATTCTTGCTGTCAGTCCTCGGATAGTGTACACTAACTGAGTAAGCCTCGCAACCCCTCCCCAATGCCCACTGCCCAACCCCTCCTGCGTCTCCTCCCGCCCCTCCCCCGGCGTCCCAACCGTTCATGGTGAGCCTGTCCTGAGCTTGCCGAAGTGGCCGGTGCGAAGTCCCCGAAGCGCCGTGTCGAACCACATCCCCGGCGTCCCAACCGTTCATGGTGAGCCTGTCGAACCACACCCCCCAACCCCGTCGCTTCAGGCCGCCCCGAACGCACCCCAAACCCCGCCAAAAACCAGTTCGCCGCACCGCTCGTCATACCCGCGAAGGCGGGTATCCACCCCCACCACGGTCGCACCCCATTTCTGGCGGAAAACCACCCCGCCGCGACCGAAGAGTTTTTTAGAAAAAACTCTTATTGCGCGCGAGGGCCCCATGTCGGCCGGTCCGACACGGTGCTGTCCGGCCGCCAGCGGCGCACCAGACCAGCCCCATCCAGCTCGCCGCTCGCCTCAACGCCCGCCGTCCCTTGCACTCCCCGCCTCAGCCCGTGCGCCGCAGGCGTGGCTGAATTTCGGCAACCGACAGGCAGGCGCGCGGGACCGCGATGCCGGGTCCGGGGCGCATCACCGTCACCACCGGCGCCAGGTGTCCGCCGGTGTAGGCGCCGATCGGCGCCAGGCTGTGCGCATACGCCCGATTGGCCTCGTGGCCCGTCCGGCTGTCGTAGCCCAGGTCCAGCGGCGCGGGCTCGCCGCGCTGAACGGCCCTCACGTCCAGCGGGTGTGCCCAATCCGCCACCCACACGCCCTGGAAGCCCGGCGGCAGCTCAACCCGCAGCAGCACGTCGCCAATCCATCCGCGCCAGCGGCGTCCGCCTTCGCCGCCGAAGTACGGCGAGTCGTCCAGCCAGCGGGGCTTCGGGTCCAGAAAACCTTCCACCGTGTACAACCCGTCAAATTCCGGTGTGAGCTCGGTACTGAAGAACGCCCGCTTTCGTGCCTTCAGCCCGCCGGCCGTACCCAGGATGAAGGACAGCTTGCTGCGTCTCGTGTAGTGCCAGAGCGTGAGCCCGCCGTCTGGACGCCACTCCGGACGGCCCGGATCGTCCTCGAACCCGTAGTCCCCCAAGACTTCGCCGCGTCGGCTGAGGAACCGATTTCCCGGTCGCCCCTCGGAACTGGCCGTCACGTCACCGCCACGTCGAGCCGGCGCTTGCTAGCTCCAGTCGAGCAAGATTTTTCCGGCGGTGGCGCGGTTGGCCAGCTCAAACGCCTCGACCGCGTCTTCGGGCCGAAACCGGTGGGTGATCAGCGACTTGATCGGCACACGCCGTCTGCGCACGAAATCCACCAGGCCTTCCCACTCGTGTTGCTTGTACAGCCAGGAGCCGCGCAGCGTCACCTCCCGGAAGATGATCTGCTGGCTGGGCGCGATGGTGGGGTTGTCGCCCACGCCCACTTCCACGTACGTCCCCTGCGTCCGCAGCGCGTCCACCGCCGCGGCTCGCGCCGCCGGCTGACCACTGGTATCGATCGACGCCGCGACGCCTTCGCCGCCGGCCGCCTCGACGATGCGCGCATTCAGGTCGGGGTCGGCACTGTCCAACGCGACCTTCGCCCCGCAATCCAACGCCAGCGCGCGCCGTTGCGGGGCTGGATCGACCCCGACCACCAAGGCGCCGCGCGCGCGACCCAGCAGGACGCAGGCCAGGCCCACCGGTCCCAGCCCGAACACCGCCAGCGGCCGATCGCCGGAAGCCCTCGTCTTGCGCAGAGCGCTGTAGGCCGTCCCGACGTTGCACGAGAGCAGCACACCCATCTCAAAGTCGAAGTCGTCGGGCAGCGGCAGCGCGTTGCGCGCCGACGCGACCAGGTAGGCGGCGTTCGTCCCATGCCGGTGGCGGCTAAAGTGCTCGGCGTCGGCGCAGAACATTGCCTCGCCCCGTCGGCAGTGCACGCAGTGGCCGCAGCCCACGATGCCGAACACCACCACGCGGTCGCCCACCGCTGGATATCCCACGCCCTGACCCACGGCGTCCACGATCCCCGTGTTTTCGTGACCCAGCGCCCACTGACTCCAGCCGTGTTCGTTGCGCACGGCCGCGGACGTGCGGTAGTGATGCAGGTCGCTGCCGCAGATCGCCGACATCATGGTTCGCACGCGCATCTCGCCCGGTCCTGGCGCGTCGACAGAGGCGCTGCCCACTTCCACCCGCTCGTCGCCCGGGCAGCGCACACACGTCATTTGGTGAGTGGTCGCCATTGCCTTGTCTCCGACCTGGGATCAGCCCGCCTATCATGCGCCCTGCGACCAGACGCACCAAACGAGCACGATGCGCGAGGCTGACCGAGCAGCATTTCGGCTAATCGCCCACCGCGGAGCGTCATCAGCCGCGCCAGAGAACACACGCGCGGCATTCCGGCTGGCGGCCGCCCACGGCGCCCGGGAGATCGAAACCGACGTGCGACTCACGCGCGACGACCAGGTCGTGCTGTTCCATGACCGCACCCTGCGGCCGAAGTGCAACCGCGCCGGCGCCGCCGAGGACCTGACCCTGACCCAATTGGAAGCGCTGGACATTGGTTCATGGTTCGACCGAACGGGCGCGGCGGCGTTGAACAACCCCGCCCTTGGCTGGGATGACGCGCCCAACGGCCCGGCCTCGCCGGAATACGTGCTTGGCTTTGAGGCGTACCTGGATGAGTTCGGCTCGCGCTTTCACCACCACATCGAGCTCAAGGGAGCATCACCGGGCTTGCCGCGGGCCGTGCTCGCGGCGCTCAGGGCGCGCGGCGGGCGCCTGCCGTGCACGTTTACGTCGTTTGACCTGAATCAACTCGAACGCCTGCGCGCGCTGGCGCCGGACGCGCCGGCCGGCTGGCTGTTTCCGCGCAAGGGCGATCCGACGCCCTCGCCAGCGGCCGCCGTGGAGGAGTGCCGGCGGCTCGGGCTGCAACAGTGCAATCCCGGGATTACGGCACTGACTTCGGAGCACGTCCAGGCCGCCCACGCTGCCGGCCTGACGGTCCGAACCTTTAGCCTGCGGACGCCGCTGGATCTCCGGCGGGCCGTGGCTTTGGGCGCCGAAGGCGCAACAGTCAACTGGTATCGGTCGGCCCGCCGGCAGCTTGACCACTGGCGCCGCACCCGCGCCGCGCCTCCCATGACCAAACCCGTGGCACAGGCATGAGCGGCCGCGCCTACCTGCCCGTTGCCCTCAACATGCAGGGGCAATCGGCCGTTGTGGTCGGCGCCGGCGAGCCGGCCTATTTCAAGGCCGGCTTGCTAACCGACTTCGGAATCGCCACCACGGTCATTGCTCCGCCGGATGGCGCCGACCCCTTCGACGCGCGGCTGCAGGCGATGCACGACGCCGGCGAAATCCGACTGCAACGGCGCGCCTACCTCCCGTCGGACTGCGACGGACATCGTCTCGCCATCATCGCGACCGGCGAGAGGTCAGTGGACTACGCCATTGAGGCCGACGCCCGCGCTCGCGGATTGCTCGTAAACGTGGTGGACGACCCGGCCCATTGCGACTTCTTCGCCTCGGCCTACGTACGGCATGGGTCGATCTCGATCGCCGTCAACAGCGGCGGCGCGAGCCCTGGCTTCACGGGTGCGCTCAAAGACGACCTGGCTCAGCGCTACGGCTCGGAGATTGAACGCCACCTCGAACACTATCTCGCTTGGCGCCGCCAGGTCCGCGAGCGGGTCGACGGATTCGCCAATCGTGAGCGGCTCTGGCGCGGGCTGCGTGCCGACGGCCTCTACGATCTGCTGCGCACCCAGGGCCCCGACGCGGCGGGCGAACTGGTCAACGCCCGAATCCAGGCCTGGGTTGCCTCCCAACATCCCGCGGATGCCGAGAGCTAGGTGTGTAGTCAGTACAGCTAGGTCTTCAGCGCGGCCTCGACGTCGGCGCCCATGTCTCGCAATTGCGTCGGCCGCAAGTAAACCTCCTCAACCAATGTGCGGCCGGGCATGCAGGCGCAAAGGCGGACGACGTCGGCCAGGTCTTCGGACTGCATCATCGTTGCGCGCGCCTCGGCGTCCGGGACCAGGGCTCGGCGCTCGAGAATCGGCGTGTCAACCTCGCCCGGGAAGATGGTGCAGGCACGCAGGCCGCGACCGCGGAGTTCGTTGTTGATGCTCTTCATCACGCTCGCCACGGCCGCCTTGGCAGCGCCATAGGCGACGCCGGCCATGGGGCTGGCGGTCACGGCGGCAAACGACGAGATGGTGATGATGGTGCCGGTGCCACGCGCCAGCATTCCGGGCAGGGCCGCCTGCGTGAGCACCAGCGGGGCTGTCACGTTGAGACGCTGCACGGACTCGAAGTCCTCGGTGTCGATCGTGCGCACGCTGCGTGACCTGCTGCCGCCGCCAGCGTTATTCACCAGCACGTCCAGACGACCGAACTCGGACTCTGTTCGGGCCACGACGGCCCGCGCGGAGTCGGGATCGGTGACGTCGGCCGAGAGTGCCAGCGCCGTGCCGCCAGCTTCCCGAATCGCAGCCGCCGTCTGATCGAGCGGAGACTGCCGCCGGCCAACCAACGCCAGCGCTGCTCCCTCCCCCGCCAGCGCGATCGCGCTGGCACGGCCGATTCCGGTTCCGGCGCCCGTGACGAGCGCAACCTGGCCATCAAGACGAGCCATCAGTCATCACAACTTTCGGATCCGTTACTCAGGCTCAAGCTACTGATTCTGTCCGTGCGCCGAAAGCCTGGCCCTGGAGGTCGACGCACGGCGCGCGGGACTCCGTGGCGGTATCCAACGGCGGTTCGACGAGGCGGACGACTTCTTCAGGACTCCATCGCGGCGTCGATGTCGGCCTGCATGTTGCGCAGGACGGCGGGGCGTACGTAGATCTCCTCGACCAGCGTGCGCGCCGGCATGCAGGCGCAGAGCAGGATGATCCGCGCCAGGTCGTCGGCGTGCATCATGGTGGCGCGGGCCGCGGCGTCGGGAACCAGCGGGCGGGCGTCCAGCATTTGGGTATTCACTTCGCCCGGATAGATGGTGCACGCGCGCACGCCTTGGTTGCGGAACTCCGCGTTCAGGCTCTGCATCAGGGTCGCCGCCGCCGCCTTGGAGGCGCTGTAGGCCGTGCCTCCGGGCGGCCCGGGGCTGACGACCGAATAGGAAGCCACCGTGATGACAACGCCTCCGCCGCGTTCCAACATTCCCGGCAGCGCGGCCTGGGTAAGGGTCAGCGGTCCGGTCACGTTCACGCGCATGAGCTCGTCGATGTCGTCCGCGCTGGTCGCGCGCACGCTGCGCGCCGCAGTGTTGGCGCCAGCGTTGTTGACCAGCACGTCCAGACGGCCGAAGGCCGCTTCAGTTCTGGCCACCACGGCGCGGGCCTCGTCGGGATTAGCCACGTCCGCCGCCAGAACCAGCGCGCTGCCGCCGTTGGCTTCGATCATCCCGGCGGTCTCTGCCAGCGGCCGGGGACGCCGACCGACCAGTGCAACCGAGGCGCCATCGCCCGCCAGCGCCAGGGCCGCCGCGCGGCCGATTCCGCTGCCGCCGCCGGTAACCAGGGCGGCCTGACCTTTGAGTTCTCCCATGGCGTGTGCGATTCCCTTCGGGCCGACGACGTCGGCTACTGGCTGCGCCCGCGTGCCGAGACTTCCCAGACGTCCTGGACGACCCCGTCGCGCGCAACGAAGGCGTGGTCGTAGAGGTTCACGCAGGGGCAGATGTGGTTGGGAATTATCTGGATAACCTCGCCAATGGTGTAGCTCCCGGCGTCCGGCGCCGACAGCACGCCGTGCTCGTCGGACAGGCTCACGATGGTGGCCTGCGGGTGACCGACCACCATCCCGAACCCGCTGTTTTCCAGGATGCTGGGGCCGCGCCGGTCGGAGGTCAGGGCCTTGGCGCCGGCGTCCACCACCACGCGGTCGGGCGCCGGGAGGTTGACCACGGTGGCCAGCACACTGGCCGCGCACCAGTCGGTATGCCCCAGGAAATTAGCGTGGGAGCCGTCGTTGAATACCGCCGTGCCCGGCCGCAGTTCGTCGATGCCCGGATGGAAGGCGCGGGCGTAGAGCGACGGCGTGGAGCCCATGCTGACCTCGCAGGCCGCGCCGGTGGCGTCTCGAATCGCCTGGGCCGCCTCGAGCATCTGGCGTTGGGCGGCGTCGGCGATCACCGCCAGGTCGGCGGCGTCGCGCGCGGCGTAGTCGTGGCCTTCGTGCGTGTAGACGCCACGCAGGGCCAGGCCGGGCGCGTCCAGCACCCGTTGTGCCAGATCCACGGCCTCGTGCGGTTCGACGACGCCGGTCCGGCGTTGCCCGACGTCGATCTCGATGCTCAGATCCAGCGGATCGGCGCCGCGAAACGCTTGGCTCAAGAGATTGATCTGGTCCGCGTGATCCACGCCCACGGCCAGCCTGACCCGCTCGGCCAGCGCCCGAAGCCGCCGCAGCTTGGCGGCGCCGACCACCTGGTTGGCGATGAAAATGTCGTCGATTCCACCGTCGGCAAAAACCTCGGCCTCGCCCGTCTTGGCGCAACAGATGCCCTGGGCGCCGGCCTCGATCTGCAGTCGCGCCACGGCCAACATGCGGTGGGTCTTGATATGCGGCCGCAGGCGCGCGCGGGCGGCGCGGGCGATCTCCGTCGTGCGCGCGATGTTGGCGTTCACGACGTCCAGATCCAGCACCAGTGCTGGCGTGTCCAGCGCCTCCACGGGTTGCCCGACCGCCGCTGACGGGTCGCGGGTCGAAAGTGCGAGTGCGCCCATCATCGTCTGCCACCTGGATGTTTCACGTGAAACACAAGGGCGCCCTGAGTCGAAACTGCGACTGCGACCATGAGAATCCGCCGTGGGGAAACGCGACAGTCTACGCGTGGTCGGGCTGGTGTCGTATCGTCGCGTAGGGCTGGAAGCAAGGAGGACCACGACATGACTGCGGAGGTTGAGACTCTCCGAAACTGGATCGCGGGCGAGTGGTCCGCCCCGCGGGGCACGGATGCCGCCGAGGTCACCAACCCCGCGTCGGGTGGGGTGGTCGCGGAGGCGCCGATGTCCTCCGTCGAGGATGTAGCCGACGCCGTACAGGCCGCCCACGACGCGTTTGACGGCTGGCGCGCCACTCCCGCCGTGGAGCGGGCGCGGCTTCTGTTCAGGCTGCAGGCCCTTGTCGAACAGCACTTCGAGGACCTTTCGCGCACCATCACCATCGAGAACGGCAAGACCCTGGAGGAAGCGCGCGGCGAGCTGCTGCGCACGTTGGAGAACATCGAGGTTGCGGCTGGGATTCCGACGCTGCAACTGGGGGACTTCTCGGCCGACATTGCCAGCGGCATCGACGAGTACTCAGTCCGCGAGCCGCTGGGCGTGTTTGCCCAGATCGGTCCGTTCAACTTCCCTTCGATGGTGCCGTTCTGGTTTGCGCCCTACGCGTTGGCCACCGGCAACACCTACGTCATCAAGCCGTCGCCGCAGACGCCGCTGAGCCAGGCGCGCATGATGGATCTGATAGCCCAGGCCGGTTTCCCGGCGGGCGTGATCAACCTCGTGCACGGCGGGGCGGAAACGGCCGAGGCGCTGATTGCGGACCCACGCGTGCGGGGCGTGTCCTTCGTCGGGTCCACTCCGGTTGCGCGACGCATCTATGAACTGGCTGGCATCCATGGCAAGCGCGTGCAGGCGCAGGGCGGCGCCAAGAACCACCTGATCGTGCTGCCCGACGCCAACCTGGACGCCGCGATCCCCAACATGATGGGCTCCACCTTCGGCTGCGCCGGACAGCGTTGCCTGGCAGGATCCGTGGTGGTGGCCGCCAACGATGTGTACACGGAGTTTCGCGACCGCTTGCAGGCCGCGGCACAGTCCGTACGCCTTGGGGACGGACTCGATCCTCAGGCCGATATGGGCCCCGTGATTTCGCAGGACTCGCGCGACCGCATCCTGGCCACTATCGACCAGGCCGCCTCTGCCGGCGCGCGTTTGGTGACCGACGGACGCGGAGCGACGGCCGAGGGTCTGCCGAATGGGTATTGGGTCGGCGCCACGGTGGTTGATGAGGTGACGCCGGACATGCGGATTTCGCAGGAGGAGGTCTTCGGCCCGGTGGTCAGCCTCCAGCGCGTGGGCACGCTGCGGGAGGCGATGGACCTGATAGAGGCCAGCCCCTTTGGCAACGCCGCTTCGATTTATACGAGCAGCGGTCCCGCCGCTCGCGAGTTTGTTTCCGGCGTAAACATTGGGAACGTGGGCGTGAATGTCGGGGTTGCCGCCCCGATGGCGTTCTTCCCGTTTGCCGGGCGCAAGCAGTCGTTCTTTGGGGATCTGCACGGACAGGCCGGCGACGCCGTGCGGTTCTTTACCGATCCGAAAGTCGTGGTCTCACGCTGGCCGCGTTCGACCGACGGCCGCGACCCCTGGGACTGAGCCGCCAATGTCCGCCGTGCGTCGTGAAGGACTCGATCGACCCTCGCTTGACCTGGCGTATCTGCACGACGTCCATCCCTCGGTCACGCCGGTCCAGGCTCGGATCGAGCGAGAGGCCGAGGAGGAGCGCCAGCCGATAACCGAACGCGAGTCGGCGCGTCTGATTGCGACGCTGGTGCGCGCCTGCGGCGCCCGCACCGCTCTGGAAGTCGGCACCAACCTTGGGTACTCGGCGACCTGGATCGCCGGCGCGCTTCCGCCCGACGGTCGCCTGATATGTCTGGATATCGACGCCGAACTGCTGGAACGCGCTCGCGGGCATCTGGGGCACGCACGCCTGGCCGATAGGGTCGAACTGCGCCTCGGCCGCGCGCTGGACCTGCTGCGCGACCTGCCCGGCCCGTTCGACTTCGCCTACATCGACGCGAACAAGGACGACTACCCCGCCTACCTGGACGCCGTGGTGGAGCGGCTGCGCCCGGGCGGCGTGGTCGCCGTCGACAACCTGTTGTGGGGCGGCCAGATTGCCATGGAGACCGAAGACTCCAACCGACCGCGCCAGTGGACGCCGATCATCAAGGCGTTCAACCGATCGTTCCTGGACGACCCGCGGTTGGACTCGACCATCGTGCAGGTCGGGGACGGCGTCGGCATCGGAGTGAAACGCGGCTGATTCTCCGGTAGGCCGGCCCCACTGGCGGCTGGCCGCGACCGAGTGGGCGCTGGCGATTGACGAAGCCGCCGTAGCCGCCTAGCGTCATACCCGACACCGATGCTCGGCGGCGAATGGAGCGCAAACTCGTGATTACCAACACGGCAAAGCAACGCATGCAGCAGGGCAAGGTTGCCCTGGGGGTTTCCTGTGGCCTGGGCGTCCCATTCCCCGCCGAGATGGTGGCGCAGATGGGGTTCGACTGGGTGATGATCGACAACCAGCACGGCAGCTGGGACCGCTACTCGTCCATGTTGGCCTTCATGGCCGTGCGCGCCGGCGGCTCGATTCCGATGGCGCGCGCGCTCGTCAACAGATACGACGAGATCGGGCGACTGCTGGACGAAGGCGCCCTGGGCATCATCGTGCCGATGGTCGACACGGTGGAGCAGGCGGAGGCGGCGGCCTTTGCCTCACGCTTCCCGCCCGCCGGCGGGCGCTCCAATGGCGCGGGCGGCGCCAGCGCCTACGGCGCCGACTACATCGAGAGCTTCAACGACCAGGCCTTCGTGGCGATCCAACTGGAGTCGAAGGAAGCCATTGAGAACGCCGACGACATCATGGCCGTGGACGGCGTTGACGGCTGCTGGCTTGGTCCCGCCGACCTGGCGAACTCGATTGGCTTTGCGCGCGACTCGGCCGAGCACGACGAAGCCGTGATGCGCATGATCGAAGCCTGCCAGAAGCACGGCAAGGCGCCGGGCATCGCCGCCGGGAACGTAGAGCAGGTGGAGAAGTGGGTCGCGGCCGGCTGCACGTTCATCAGCGCGGGCAGCGACAAGGGCTACATCTCAATGGGCGGCACCGCAGAGATTGAGGCGCTGCAGCACCTGCGCGAGTAGCCGACGCGGAGATTGAATGTAGAAGTGAAAAGAGGGTCAATATTGACATGAAATATACCCCTCCTATATGCTATCACTCATGCGCGATTTATTGCGACTAAATACATGTGGTTATGCGTGATGGAGTGGAAGCTGTGGATCCTCGCGACTTCCGTGGCGCAACCGTCGGAACGGTGCTGATTGCCTATGCGCAGTTCACTATTTAGGGTGTGCGCACATTGATTCGGCAACGATGATTTGATAATACCTTGAAGATAGCCAGTGCAAAAGAGAGCATACAAACGACTGTAGATTTCACATGTCAACGGCTAGTGAGCTTCCAGTTCTTGTTCTGTAGATGCGAATGGGTGCCGTGGCGGCATTACTTCGTTCTCTGCCGCGAACTGCAAGCCGCTATTCTCAGGCGTCGCGGTCGCCCAGCGTTGTAAAGGCACAGCCATGAAGATCACCGACATCACCGTCCGCCTGGTGGATGTACCGCATCCGCATCCGTATGTCCGTGCCTGGGGGCCGCCGGGCCAGAAAGAGTATTCGCGCGCGGCATTGATTGTGAAGGTGGAGACGGACGAGGGACTGACCGGCTGGGCTATCGGTGACCAGAAAAGCGGCGCCACGATCCGCGACGTGGTGGCGCCGGCACTGATCGGCCAGGACCCGCATGCGCTGGGGCGACACGCCGAGGTGATGCGGCGGGCCGGGTCGTTTCTGGTGGACATGGCGCTGTGCGACATCGTTGGCAAGGCGGCCGGCCAGCCGTTGCACCGCCTGTGGGGCTACCGCGAGACGCGAGTGCGGGCCTACGCCAGCACCATTGTGGCGGCCACGCCGGAGCAGCGGGCCGAGGATGCGCTGCGCTACCTGGAACAGGGATTCACCGCCATCAAGCTGCGCACGGCCTTTCCGACGCTGGCCGAAGACGTGGCGCTGGTGGCGGCGGTGCGCGACGCCGTGGGCGACCGCATGGAGATCATGGTGGACGCCAACCTGGCCGGCGGAACGTCCAGCGACCACCGCCCGGCCTGGGACTACGAGCGCGCCCTGGCGGAGGCGCGCGAACTGGAACAGCTTGGCGTGTACTGGCTGGAGGAGCCGCTCCCGCGGGACGACTTCGAGTCAATTGCGCGGCTTACCGCCGAAACCGACATCGCCATTGCCGGCGGCGAGGGCAACGTGGGAATGCCCGAATTCATGGAGATGATCCGGGTGGGCGCCTACGACATCCTGCAGCCGGACACCTGCGCCAACTGCGAGGGGCTGTCGCAGTTCGGCAAGATCGCGGCGGCGGCGGAGTTTGCCGGACGGCTGTTCGTGCCCCATCACGGCGTCACCGGGCTGGGGATTTCCGCGCACATGCAATTGAGCGTCTGCATCCCGAACTGCCCGTACATGGAGTTCATCCTGGACGAGCCGTATCGCACCGTTGAGCACTACCAGCAGCTTGGCGGCATCGTGGACGAGCCGCTGCGGATCGACGCCGACGGCTATCTGCCGGTGCCCACCCGTCCGGGCCTGGGCGTTGGCGTGAACGAAGACGCCATCGCTCAATACGAAATCGACATTACCGACTAGACGGGGGTTTGGTCTCTCCCGCTCGCTGGGGGGGATTGGGTCGGGCTGGGGGGCGGTCGCCGGACCAGCGCGTAGGTCCGGGTCGCGGTTGCTCGCCGTCCGCGCCCGCGATGGGTCCGGGCCGCACGTGCTTGGCTGTCAGCGCGCCCACGGCCACGGCGGTCTTGGCCGAGGCGCCGGCCTGGCGAAGGATCGTCTCCGTGGATTCGCGCACGTGGTGATAGACCGCGTCGCTGTCGCCGACGCCGGGGGCGGGGCCGTCGTCTGCGGTCCAGATCTTGGCCAGCCGGTTGGCCAGGAGATCGCTGACGACCACCAGGTCGCGGGCCATGCGGCCCGCGGAATCGTCCTGATCCTCACGCTGCCGGCCCATCTGCCGACCGATCCAGACACTGACCGCCGCGGCCAGGGCGGCTGCCGCGGCCGCGGCGGCGATTCCCAAGATCATCGAGTCGTTCATACCAGCGTGATTCTAGACGCGGAGCGCCTTCGCCGCACTGGGTCGCCAGATGGGCACCCTTGATGTCGAAATGAGTCTACGGCGGCCATACAAAGGATTCTTAGGCTTGAGATTGTGATGTGGCGTGAGACTGGCCTAATGGTCTTCGACACTGGCCCACTGGGATTGAAGACCGGCATCGCTCGCCAGGTTAGTCAATACCATTGTCTGAACGTTAGATATCAGCATTGATTGTCCTGCATTTCTACGGTAGTTCTGTTTTCCGAACCTAGGCAGGCATCCTCTTGTATAGATGATGTGCTTATGATAATCTTCCTAAGATGTCGTCACCCATCATCTGACGAGGGAGACGTGTCCGCAATCATGCTTCCAAGTCACGCCCGAGTGGTCATTATCGGCGCGGGGATCGTTGGCTGCAGCGTGGCGTACCATCTGACGAAGCTCGGCTGGCGGGACATTGTTGTTGTCGAGCAAGGACCGCTGTTCGAGACCGGCGGCTCGACGTCTCACGCCCCTGGGCTCGTATTTCAGGTCAATCCGTCGAAGACCATGACGGGCATGGCGCGCTATAGCGTGGACTTGTGGACCCGGTTGACACTCGACGGTGATCCATGCGCAACGACCGTTGGCAGCCTTGAGGTGGCCTGGACGCCGGAGCGACTCGTCGATCTGAACCGCAAGGCCGGATACGGCTTGAGTTGGGGCGTGGAGGCCCATCTGATCGGTGCTGACGAAGCGCGCGATCTGATTCCAATGCTCTCCGAGCGCATCCTGGGCGCGTTATATGTTCCGTCCGACATCCATACGAAGGCGACCAGACCGGCCGAGGCGATGGCGCGTAAGGCTGAGGGGAGTGGCGCGAAGTTCCATGGCAACGTCAAAGTCAGCGGCTTCGATATCTCCGACGGACGGATCAGGGGACTCCAGACCACCGGCGGCGACATCACAACAGATCTGGTGGTTGCCGCCACAGGAATCTGGGCGCCGAAGGTAGGCGGACTGGCCGGCGTGCCGATACCGCTGTCGCCGATGCAGCATCTATACGCCGTGACCATGCCGCTTGCGGAACTGGCCGGTGCGACCGAGGAAATCTCGCAGCCGCTCTTGCGTCACCAGGACGAGGCGGTGTATTTCCGGCAGGAAGGCGACTGCTACGGCATTGGGTCATACCAGCACGAACCGCTGCTGGTAGACGCCAATGACCTCCCCGATTATGACGATGCGCCCATCTCGCCTTCTGAGTTGCCGTTCACGCCGCATCACTTCGAGAAGGCGATGGCGGCGGCGGGTGAGGTGCTGCCGAGCCTCAAGGGCGTTGGGTTGACGCGCAAGTTCAACGGAATATTCTCATTCACCACCGATGGATTTCCGGTCCTCGGCGAATCGCCGCAGGTCCGCGGGTTCTGGTCAGCCCAGGCCGTCTGGATTACCCACGCCGGCGGCGTCGGCAAGGCAGTTGCCGAGTGGATCGTGAACGGCGAGCCGACGACCGATCTTCGCGAGTGCGACATACGGCGTTTCCACGCGCACGCGTTCAGCCGCTCGTACGTTCGGGCGCGAGCCGCTCAGCAGTACCGTGAGTTGTATGACATCATCCATCCGCGGCAACAGATAGCCGAACCTAGGAACCTGCGCCTGTCGCCGTTTTATGCGCGACAGCGGGAACTTGGGGCTGTCTTCTTCGAGAACGCAGGCTGGGAGCGTCCCCAGTGGTACGAGGCGAACGAAGGTCTGCTCGACTGTCTGACCGTCCCGGGGACAGCGCGTGACGGCTGGGAAGCCCGCGAGTGGTCGCCCACGGTGGCGGCCGAGCACGCGGTCACACGCGAACGCGTGGCCATGTTCGACTTAACGCCCTTCGCCACGTTCGAAGTGACCGGCCCCGGTTCGCTTGCCGCGCTCCAGCGTCTTACGACCAATCAGATGAACAAGCCGGTTGGAACTATTACCTACACGTCAATGCTCACACCCCGGGGCGGGATCAAGTGCGACCTGACCGTGACGCGTCTCGGGGCGAAGCGCTTCATGGTGGTCACAGGTGGAGCGATGGGCCTCCACGACCTCGATTGGATCCAGGCGCACCTGCCCGACGACGGCTCGGCTACGGTTGTCGACATCTCGGCGGGGCAGTGCTGCGTCGGCCTTTGGGGACCAAGGGCGCGCGATCTGCTGAGCCGTGTCTGTGAAGACGACGTGACCGACGCGGGATTCCCGTACATGACCGCGAAGCCCCTGGCGATTGGTGAAGTCCCCTCGCTGGCGCTGCGCATTTCATA
>JAKZUJ010000266.1:0-19373 GCA_047516685.1 Chloroflexota bacterium
GTCTCGTCGTCGGGTCGGTCAGCGGGCACGGCCACGCGCGCCAGAACGACCCCAACCTCATAGAGCGCGTACAGCGGAATGCCCACCGAGGCCTGGGTAAACGGGTCGGGCGTTGGCGTGATGACGGCCGAGATGACGGCAATGGCCACAACGGCGTAGCGCCGCTGACGGGCCAGGCTGTCGGCCGTGACAAGGCCGATCTTGGCCAGGGCAAAAATCACGAACGGTGTCTCAAACGCCAGGCCCACGGCCAGCAGGATGCGCAGCACAAACGACACCCAGCCATCCACCGTGAACTCCGTGGCGATGGTGGCGGGCGCAAACCCGGCCAGAAACCCGACCGTGAATCGCAGCACGATGAACCAGGCAAAGGACACTCCGGCCATGAAGGCCAGCGCAACGGCGGGAATGCTCAGGAATATCCAGCGCCGCTCCTGGGGATACAGGCCGGGGGCGACGAACGCCAACACCTGGTACACCACGATTGGACTGGCCAGGCCAAATCCCACGATGAACGAGAGCTTCACGAACGTGAACAGCGTCTCGGTCACGGCAATTTGCTGCAGCACGGCGCCGCGCGGCAGCGGCAACTGCACGAAGTGGAACACCCAGTCCTTGAACGGCCAGACCACGAAGCTGGCCAGAAGGACCGCCAGCACGGCGATCGTGAGCCGCTTGCGCAGCTCGTCCAGGTGCTCGCGCAGCGACATGATGCCGCCGAGCTGTTCCTCGGAGCCTGCCTGGTCTGGTAATGCCTGGTCGGATTCAGCCATGCGATCAGCCTAGCTGGTTAGGCGCGGCAGAGGGCGCATCTCGTCGCACATACGATCCGAGCGCTCCGTTGATCATCGGGGCGGCGCCCTCGGCGCAGTAGCGTTTGGCCAGTTCCACGGCTTCGTTGATCGCCACGGCCACCGGCGTCTCGCCGGCGTCGAGCTCGGTGAGGGCGATGCGGAGGATCGCTACGTCAAGCCGGGCCATTTGATCGACCGGCCAGGCGGGCGTCAGTCGTCCAATGGCGGTATCCAACTCCGCCCGACGCGCAGTTACGGCCTCTATCAGCACGCGCGCGTAGGCGGCGGTCTCGTCGTCCAGGCGCAGCTCGCGTTCGCGGACATTGAGCAATTCACTGGGCGGCCGCTGGGCCATGTCGGCCTCGTAGATCAGGCGCATGGCTGTTTCGCGCGCCATCCGCCGGCCACGCCGTCGCCGTCGCGGGGCCATACGACTAGCCGGCGGCTTCCGCAAGCGGCACGGGCGTGCCGGTGACGTAGCCAAGGTCGTAGTCCGCGGACACGAACCGCTGGTCCTGCAGAATCGCCAGGTGCAAATCCAGGTTGGTTGCGGGTCCGTCGACCCGGGTCTCGGCAAGCGCGCGCCGTGACCGCCGGATCGCTTCGTCGCGCGTGTCGCCGTAGACGATGACCTTGGCCAGCAGTGAGTCGTAAAAGGGAGACACTTCGCAGCCGGCGTAGAGGTGTGTGTCCACGCGAACCCCAGGCCCACCGGGAAGCCGCAGGTCGGTCACGGTTCCGGCATCAGGCCGGAAGTCGCGCTCCGGATCCTCGGCCAGCACGCGGTACTCAATGGCGTGGCCGGTCAGCCGGATGTCGCGCTGGCGCAGGCCCGTTGGTTCACCGGCCGCGATCTGCAGTTGCGCCCGGACGATATCGACGCCGGTGACAGCCTCGGTTGCCGGGTGCTCGACCTGGATGCGGGTGTTTGCCTCGATGAAGTAGAAGCGGTTTTGGTCGTCGAGTAAAAACTCCACCGTGCCGGCCCCGCGATAGTCAATGGACTCGGCGAGCCGCACCGCCGCGCGCGCGACCCGATCGCCCTGGCGCCCGCTGAGGCTGGGCGCGGGCGCTTCCTCAATCAGCTTCTGGAAGCGGCGCTGGATTGAGCACTCGCGATGGCCCAGCTGCAGCATGGTGGAACCGTCGCCCAGCACCTGCACCTCGACGTGGCGCGAATGTTCAATCTGCTTTTCGACGTACAGGTCGGCGTTGCCGAACGAGCTACGGGCCTCGGCCTGGGCGAGCGGAAAGAGCGTGACCAGATCATCGACGTCGCTCACGCGGCGGATGCCGCGCCCACCGCCGCCGCCGGCCGCCTTGAGCATGACCGGAAAGCCGATCTCGCGTGCGATTGTCTTGGCCTCGTTCACATCGGCCACCGGGCCGTCGGACCCGGGAATGACCGGGAGACCAGCCGCCTGGGCGACCTCTCGGGCTCGCGTCTTTTCGCCCATCATGCGCATGTTCTCGGGCGTGGGGCCGATGAAGGTGATGCGATAGCGCGCGCAGGCTTCGGCGAAGTAGGCGTTCTCCGCCAGGAACCCCGCGCCGGGATGCACGGCGTCGCAGCCCGTGTTGAGTCCGGCGGCAATGATGTGCGGGACGTTGAGATAGCTAGCCGCGGCCGGCGCTGGTCCGATACAGACGGACTCGTCCGCCATTTGCACGGGCAGCCCTTCGGCGTCGGGCTCGGAGTACAGCGCCACGGTGCGCACGCCTACATCCCGACAGGCGCGAATGATCCGAACCGCCATCTCGCCCCGGTTGGCGACGAGGACCTTTTCAAACATGCGTTAGCTCATGGCGAGGCCGCCGTCGACGGTCAGGACGTGACCGGTGACGTAGGCGCCGTCGTCGGATGCAAGAAAGGCCACCGCCCCGGCAATGTCGTCGGGGTCGGCAAAGCGTCCCAGCGGGATGGCGTTCAGCGCTCGATCGCGCAGCCGGGACGGAATGACATCGGTGAGCGGCGAAATCACGAATCCCGGCGCCACCGCGTTGACGGTGATGCCGCGGCTGCCGACTTCCTGGGCCAATGCGCGCGTAAAGCCGATCAGGCCAGCCTTGGCGGCAGCGTAGTTCGCCTGTCCGGCGTTGCCCCGCAGACCGACGACCGATGCGATGTTGATGATGCGCCCGCTGCGCTGGCGAATCATGCCGCGGACCGCGCGGCGCGAGCAGACAAACGCCGAGCGTAGGTTGGTGTTCATCACGGTGTCCCACTGCTCGTCGGACATACGCATCAGCAGGTTGTCGCGCGTGGTCCCGGCGTTGTTGATCAATACGTCCAGACCGCCCAGCGCTTCCTGGGCCTGGTCGACGATCATCTCGGCGCCCTTGACCGTGGCCAGGTCAGCCCCGATCACGACCACGCACCCACCGTTGGCGCGAATCTCGGCGGCCAGATCGGCGGCCCGCTTCGCATTGGCGCGATAGTGCAGCACCAGGTCGGCGCCTTCGGCGGCCAGCCGACGTGCAAAGGCCCGACCGAGCGCCCCGGAAGCACCCGTTACGAGCGTGCGCGCTCCGGCCATGCGCTGGTTGCTAGCCATCGGTCAGGGCCGCGGCCGCCGACCGGGCCGACTCCAGATCGCTCACGTTATGCAGGTCAATGCCTTTCACCGTGCGCCGCAGCATGCCGGTAAGCACCGAGCCGTGTCCAAACTCCACGATGTGCCCCACGTTAAGCGCCTCGATTGCTCGGATACCGTCCAACCAGCGAACCGGAGCGGCGATGTGGGTGGCCAGTTCAGTCCGGATAGCCGCTGAATCCGTGAGATTGGTGGCGTCGATGTTACTGATCACCGGCGCTTGCGGGGGATCGACTCCAACCGCCAGCAGGCGGTCGCGCATGGCTTCCTGCGCCGGCCGCATTGCCACCGAGTGGAAAGCGCCGCTGACGTCGAGGGCGATCACGCGGCGCGCGCCGGCCTGTCGGCCCTCGTTCACGATCCGGTCGATAGCGGCCAGGTCGCCAGCCACCACGACTTGCCCGGGCGCGTTGATATTCGCCACCGCCAGATAGCTGCCCGGAGTCTCGGCGCGAATACGCGCGGCCAGGTCGTCCACGGCATTCGCTTCGAGACCCAGCACCGCCGCCATGCGGCCCGGCTTCGCCTGCGCCGCCGCCGCCATGAAACGACCGCGGTCGCGCACCAGAGCCACCGCTTCACCGATCGGCGTGCAGCCGGCGGCCACGACGGCCGACACCAGACCGACGCTATGGCCGGCCAGCGCCACCACAGCAACGGGATAGGCAGGGCCAACCGCGGCGCCCGGCACTCCCAGCGCCTCGTTAAAGGCCGCGAACGCGGCCACCGACGTGGCCACAATGGCCGGCTGCTGAACGTCCGTGGGCCGCAGGTCGTCCGCGCTGCCCGCGTCGGTCAGTTCGCTGAGCGACGAGCCGTAGCTGGCGTCGGCCGCCTGCCAGACCGCTCGAGCGGCGGCCGACGACCCACGCAGGGACCGGCCCATCCCCGGCGCCTGCGAACCCTGGCCCGGGAACACAAACGCGGCCCGGGCCCGTTCAGGCGCCATGGTGTGTGGAACCGGCTGTCCCGGCTACCGGTACTTGACGGCTTGGTCGGAAGGCTCGATGACCAGATTGCCGCGGTAGTTCCCACACGCGGGACACACCTGGTGACTGACCACCAGCCTATGGCAGGTTGGACAACGCCCGAGATTCGGCCGGCGAGCGTGCACCGCGTGGCGGCGGGCGCGCGAGCGCGAACGAGTGAGTCGACGTTTTGGAAGAGGAGTCATATGGCTCCATTATCCATGAGATTCATCGTCTTCGGGAAACATCTCACGGCGCAAGCGCTCCAGCGGCGCCAGGCGCGGATCCACGGCGGACCGAGCCGCCAGCCGGCCGCCCAATGGCGCTTCACACCGCCGGGCGCAGACGACCCGCGGAGGCAGGGCGCTGATCGCGCCTTCGGCAAGAATCCTGGACATGTCCAGGTTGTGGCCCGGATCCAGTTGCCAGCGGTCATCCGGGTCAACCACGCCGCCCCGAATCGGATCGATGCGCGGCACGAATTGATCGTCCAACTCGAATTCCAGCGCAATGTCTACGTCAAGGGTGCAGCGGGCACACGGCACGCGCGCTTGGGCCCGCATTGCCCCCGTGACCAGGATGGCGTCGGACAGTCGTGTGCAGTGCGCCTTGCCCTGCACGGGACCGATGAGTTCCGGCACGTCCAGCGCCCGGGCCGGGGCGTCCACCTCGAAGGACCGGCCAGACCCCGAGGACTGCGCGAGCAATCGCGCGACGTTGAAGATGTAATCGGCCACAGGCGACTCTCGGGTCGAGCCCGCGCGAGGCTCAAGTCGATCTAGGCGGGTTCCTCGTCGAACTCGGCAGGCTCGGCGTCGCTCTGATCCAGCGCCGCCACGCCGCGGCGAATACTGGTGATGTGCGACTCCAATCGGCTCTCCAGGTCGCGCAGCATGCTCAGCGCGTAGAGGTCCATCTCCTCGCGGGAGCCGTCCACGCGTTCTTCGGCCTCCTGGACCATATGCAGCGCGTGGGCCTCGGCTTCCTTCACGATTTCCTCGTCGCGAATCATCTGCTCAGCCTGTTCCCGGGCCTCCTGGACGATGCGCTCGGCTTCCATCTGCGCCGACTGTGGAATCTTGTCACGCGCGGCCATCACCCGACGCGCCTCACGGATTTCCTCGGGAATGCGGATGCGCATTTCATCCACGATGGTGAGCAGGATGCGCTCATCAATGACGAGCTTGTGCGTCATCGGCACGCGCTGGGCGTGCCGCAGCAGCGTTTCCAGTCGCTCTATCAAGTTTATGAGATCGATGGCGATCTACCTCCGACCAGGGCGTACAGCGAATTTTCCGCCGACGGCGGCCGCGACATTTGACGGGACAAACGGCTCGACCGATCGGCCGAGCGCCCCGATTTCACGAATGAGCGAGGAACTGACGAATGCATGTTCCGGCGCCGACAGGAAGAACATCGTATCGATATCCGGGTGCAGGCGTCGGTTCATGGCTGAGAGTGCAAATTCGTACTCGAAGTCGGACACGGCGCGCAGGCCGCGAACCAGCACGCCCGCTCCGACTTTGCGTGCAAAGTCAACGGTCAAGTCAGAGTACATGCGCGCTTCCACGTTCGTCAGGTGGGTCACGGCCACGTCCAGCAACTCCAGGCGTTCGGCGGCGGTAAAAAGCGTGTCGCCTCGCTCGTTGGCAAACACGCCAACCACAACCGAGTCAAACACACCTGCCGCCCGGGTCAGGATGTCCACGTGGCCGTTGGTAACCGGGTCGAACGTAGCGGGAAAAAGCGCGCGCACGGCCTATCCTTCGGACACACCCCGCGCATTATAGCGGCGACCCATCAGGCAGAGACTGCGTGCCCGCGGTCGGCTCGCGGACAAAGATCGCGAATGTCGTATCACCGTGCCGGCGCTCCTTGAGGCAGCGCCAGCCAAAGGGTGCAAGCGGCGCGCCAATTCGGCTGCTGGTTTCGGAAACAACCCAGGCGTCGTCGGTCAGCACACCCGGCGTTTCCAGCGCATCGAACAGCGCAAGCCAGGGATCGTCCGCATAGGGTGGGTCGGCGAAGACCAGCCCAAACGGAGCGCCGCGCGCGAGCGAGCCGCGCCGCGCGTCCCCATGCACAACCCGACCGTGCTCCCCCAGGCCCAGCTGGTTCAGATTCTGGTGAATGACTGCCACCGCGCGGCGGCTGCGCTCGATGAAACACACGTACGCCGCACCCCGGCTCAACGCCTCGATGCCAAATGCCCCGGAGCCGGCGTACAGGTCCAGCACGCGCTCCGGCGGCGGTCCCTGCAGGGCGTCGAAAATGGCGGCCCGCACGCGGTCCGTGGTCGGGCGAGTGCCCCGCGGGACGCGCAGCCGGCGCCCGCCGTAGAGGCCGGCGGTGATCGTTAGTCCGCGACCGCGAGCCGCCACCCGGTCCTCAATTCCACTCGGTGCGCTTCAGCAGCCGCGCCACGGCCGCGGCCAGCCCCGCATGATCCGGGCGGGCCAACTCGGGATCCGCGCGGATCAGCGCCTCGGCTTCGCTGCGCGCTTCTTGAATGGTGGGGAGATCGGTGACCGTCGCGAAACGGAAGCCCAGCGCCCCGCTTTGGCGCTTCCCAAGAACGTCGCCCGGTCCGCGGAGTTCCAGATCACGCTCCGCCAGCGTGAAGCCATCGCGAACCGTTTGGAGCGTGCGCAATCGCGCGTTTTCCCTCGGGTCGGTGATCTCGCTCATCAGCAGGCAATACGAGGCCTGTCCAGCGCGCCCCACACGACCACGCAACTGGTGAAGCTGCGCCAGCCCAAAGCGCTCCGCGCCTTCGATCAGGATCACCGAGGCGTTGGGCACGTCGATTCCCACCTCGATCACCGACGTGCTGACCAGAATCTTGATCTGGCCGTCGCGGAAGTCGCGCATCACCCGTTCCTTGGCCGCGGCGCTCATGCGTCCGTGGAGCAGACCCACGGCCTCGGCCAGGTCGGCAAACGCGCCGCGGGTCAGGCGCTTGTGTTCCTCGGTCGCGGCGCGCGCGTTGAGGCTCTCCGACTCTTCGATGATCGGAAAGACAATGAACGCCTGGCGACCGGCCGCCACTTCACGTCGAATGAAGGAATAGGCGTCGCCGCGCCGGTGGTTCGGCACGAACGACGTCTTGACCGGCTGTCGTCCCCGCGGCAGCTCGCGTAGGACGCTGACGTCCAGGTCGCCGTACAACGTCAACGCCAGCGAGCGTGGAATCGGCGTCGCCGACATGGCCAGCAAATGCGGGTTGTACCCCTTTGAGCGGATTTCCCCGCGCTGCTGCACACCGAACCGGTGCTGCTCGTCCACGACGGCCAGGTTCAGTCGGTCAAACGTGGCGCTGCGCTGGATGATCGCCTGCGTGCCGACCACCACGTGCACGCCGCCGCGCTCCACGTCGCGCCAGATGCGCCGCTTGTCAGCGGCTGGAACGCTGCCGGTGACCAGTTCCACTCGCACGCCCAGGGGCGTCAGCAGATCGCGCAGCGTGGCGGCGTGTTGTTCGGCCAGCACTTCGGTGGGCGCCATGATGGCTCCCTGCCAGCCGTCGCCAACGATCGCGTGCAGCGCGCCGGCCGCCACCACGGTCTTGCCGGAACCGACGTCTCCCTGCAGCAGCCGGCTCATGGGCCGGTCGCGCCGCAGGTCGTTCAAGACCTCGGCCACGGCCACGCGCTGGCCGTCCGTCAGCTTGAAGGGCAACTGGCTCCCAAACGCCGCCAGTGCGTCCCGGTGGATGCGTACGGGACGTCCTGGCTGGCTTTCGCGCCAGGTTTGGCGGCGGCGCAGGATTGCAATCTGGTAGATCAGCAACTCCGCGAATGCGAAGCGACGCGCGGCAACCTCGGCGGAGGCGGCGTCCGCCGGAAAGTGGAGATGGCGGATTGCCGTCGCGATATCCGGCAGGTCGTGTGCCCGCCGCTGCCCGGCGTCCAGCGTCTCGGGTACGGCGACGGCGAAGTCCTCGACCGCCAGCGCCATCCAGCGGCGCAACTGCCGCTGCGAAAGCCCGCGCGTGAGCGGATACACGGGGACCAGACGTCCGGCGTGCACCATGCGGTGCACGTCCAGCTCGTACTCCGGGCTGGTCAACTGGCGGTCGTAGGCGCCCGACTCCACCCGTCCGGCGAAGGCCACGTTGTGCCGACCGCGCAAGGTCTTGGCCAGATACACCTGGTTGAACCAGACCGCCAGAATCTGCCCGGTCTTGTCCGCGATGGCCGCCTCGACCACGCGTACCCGGCTGGACCGTGCCGGTCGCACCCTGATCTCAACCACGTCGCCGATCACCGTGACCTCGCGTCCCGGCTCCGCCTCCCCGATCGGCACGACCGAGGAGTGATCGATATAGCGCCGCGGCCGGTGGTGCAGCAGATCGCCAATCGTTTGAATACCCAGCGCCGCCAGCCGCTTCTCGCCCGACGCCCCGACACCCGGAAGCACCGTGACCGGCACGTCCGCGTCCGGGCGGGCGGTGGACGTCCCGGGCGCGCCCAACTCCGTGAGCACGGCCCGTGCCAGGTCCTCGCGCGTTCGCGGCCGCAACCGCGAGTACTGAGACAGGCGACTAAGCGCACCCAGCCCCCGGTCCTGGGCTGCGATCCAGCGCGATAGCCCGCCGGGCGTCGCCGAGTCGTTGTATCCGGCCGCCGCCTCGGCTTCCAGAAGCCGCCGCGCTTCCCGCGCCAGCGCCGGCTCGAGGTCGACCGACATCAGCGAATCAGGCCGCTATTCAACCGCAATGATGTAGTCGTAGTGGTCCTGGCCGCCCGCCACGGTCTGTACGTCCACATCCGGATATCGCTCGCCGATCTCCGCCGCCAGCTCCTCGGCCCGCGCCGCCGGCGTCGCCTTTCCCGCGTAAATGGTCATGGCTTCCGGCTCATCCTCCGCGACCCTCTCGAGCATACGCATGATGACCGGGTGGGGCGCCGGGCCGCGTTCGATGAACGTGTCGTCCAGCAGCCCCATGTACTCGCCCTTGGCCACGGGTTTGCCGTCCAGCACCGCGTCGCGCACCGCCTGCGTGACTTCCAGCGTGGTGACGTCGCCCGCCGCCTCACTCATGGCCTTGGCGTTGTCTTCCGACGAGTCGGCGGGGTTGAAGGCCAGGGCCGCCGCGAAGCCCTGCGGCAGCGTGCGCGTGGAAATCACATGCACGTTTTTCCCGGACTGCTCGGCCGCCTGCCGAGCCGACAGGTAAATGTTGGAGTTGTTGGGCAGCACCACCGCCCAGTCGTCCGTCGTGCGCTCAATGGCTTCCAGCAACTCCCCGGCGCTGGGGTTCATGCTCTGCCCGCCGCGAACCACGTCAACGCCCAGACTGCGGAACACGTCCTCCAGGCCGTCGCCGCTTGCGACCGCGACTACGCCGTTGGCCGGCGGCGGAGGTTCGGACGCGGCGGCCAGCGCGGTCCCGAAGTTCCGGGCCTGCTGCAGGTCCATGTTGTCGGCCTTGAGCTGGTCCAGGTCGCCGTAGCTCATGGCCGTGGCGATGGCATCGCCCGGACGTTCCGTATGCACGTGCACGCGCACCAGCTTCTCGTCGCCCACCACCAGCAGCGACTCGCCGATCAGGGCAAGGTCGGCCCGCAGGGCGTCGACGTCCAGGTCCGTGCCGTGGACAACGAATTCCGTGCAGAAGCCGTGCTCATCGGCCTGGTGGGTCTCGGCGAAGGCGGCAAAGACATCGGTGGCGCGGTCAATGTCCGCCGCCTCCGGCATCGGCTCACCGCGCAGCGCGCGCAGCAGACCTTCGTAGATCACGTGCAGACCCTGACCGCCGGCGTCCACCACGCCGGCCTCGGCCAGGACAGCCAGCAGGTTGGGCGTGTTGGCCACGGATTCGCGGGTGGCGTCGACCACTTGCGCGATGAGCTCCTCGACCGATTCCACCTGCGTCTGCGCCGCCCGGGCCGCCTCGCCGGCGTCGCGCGCCACCGTGAGAATCGTGCCTTCCACCGGGTTGGTCACGGCCTTGTACCCAACCTGATAGGCGCGTTCCAGGGCCGTGCCGAACTGGGCAATCCCAAATTCGCGGTGGCCCTCGAATCCCTCGGCAAGACCGCGAATGATCTGCGACAGAATGACGCCCGAATTGCCACGCGCGCCCAGCAGAGCGCCGCGGGCCAGGCTGGCCGCAACCGCATCCACGTTGTTCGATGGGTTGTCGGTCGCCTCACGAATGGCCGCACGCAGGGTCAGCACCATGTTGGCGCCTGTGTCGCCGTCGGGAACCGGATAGACGTTCAGACGGTCGATGGCGTCCGCATTGATCTCCAGCCAGCGCAGGCTGTATTCGACCGCGTGCATGAAGCGCCGGCCGTCGCGAACGTCGGGGGCCTCGGTTGGGGAGTCTGCCAGGGTCATTCCGGGCCACCTTCTGGCGGTGCTAGCATAAGTGAAACTTGATCTTAGGAACGTGGTCAGGATTGCGTCAACGGAGTAGGTTCCCCTTTGGCACGCTGTGAAGTCTGCGACGCCGGCCCGCAGTTCGGCCGCCACATTCGCCACTCGGCGTCTGGTCGGTGGGAGCGCAAGGCGCCACGCAAGCAAAAGAAGTGGTCGGTCAACGTACAGCGCAAGCGGCTGATGGTTGATGGGCGCGTTCAGCGCGTGAAGATATGCACGCGCTGCATCCGCACGTTTGACCGCCTGGGCTAACCCCTAGCCGCCGCGCGCAGGCGGCCGATTGCCGGCGCGACGCCGCCAGGGTCCGCGAAGACCGCCGACCCGGCCACGATAACCCGAGCCCCAGCCGCGGTGGCGGGCCCCGTCGTTTCCGCGTTCAGCCCGCCATCCACCTGCAACCAGCGTTGGCCGTCCAGCGCGCGCAGGCGCTCGTCCACCTGCGCGATCCGCGGCAGCATGTCCGGCATGAAGGCTTGTCCGCCCAGTCCTGGTTCGACAGTCATCACCAGCACAATCTCGGCAAGCTCCAGGTATGGCCACAGGGCGCTCACGGGCGTCCCCGGTCGCAGGGTCAACCCGGGGCGAATGCCCAAATCGCGAATGGCCCGCAGCGTGCGCGCCGGGTCGGGCGTCGCCTCCACGTGGACAGTGATCGAATCGGCGCCCGCCGCGGCAAACGCCTCCAGCTGCGGATCCACCGGCTCGATCATCAGGTGCACGTCCAGCGGCAGCGTCGTGACCGGCCGCAGCGCGCGCACGATCGGTTCGCCGAAGCTGATCCGCGGGACGAAGTGCCCGTCCATGACGTCGACGTGAATCCAGTCGGCGCCGGCCGCCTCCGCTTCGCGGACCTGCTGCCCAAGCATCGCGAAGTCAGCCGACAGGATTGAAGGCGCGATCAGCACCTCGCGCACGCCGGTCATCCCTTCACGCCTTTCGGCGTATGTTGCGCCCGGCGCGCTGCCCGATGACTCACCGCACCCTTCGCCACGGCGCCTGACGTCAGCCCCGACAGTAGTCCCAATCCGCGGGCCGCGCACGCCCCATCCGTCGCTTCCATACCGGCGAGCATCTAGTCTTCGTTACCCGCTACTCACCACGCAACGCCCCCGCGTGCAACTGTCCGCACGCTCCCGAAATGTCACGGCCGCGCGTGCGGCGAACCGTGGCCCGCAGACCACGTTCGCGCAGGGCGTCCCGGAACGCTCGGATTCCAGGTCGCGGCGTGGGGCGGAAGCGAGCGCCCGGATACGGGTTAAACGGAATCAGGTTCACGTGACAACGCTGGCCGCGAAGCAGACGGGCCAGGTCCGCAGCCTGGGTCAGCCCATCATTCACCCCATCCAGCAAGGTGTATTCGTAGGTCACGCGTCGGCGCGCCTGGCGCTGGTAGTGCCGGCTTGCATCCATGAGCGAGTCGAGCGGAAAGCGGCGGGCGACCGGGACAAGCTGCGTTCGCACGTCGTCATCCGGTGCATGCAGTGAGATCGCCAGGCTCACGGGCAGCCCCCACCCGGCCATGGCAAGAATTCCGTTCGGCAGGCCAACCGTCGAAACGGTGACACGTCGCGCGCCCAACCCCACCGCCGCCGGGTCCACCAGCGTCCGCACGGACGCCTCCACGGCCCGCAGGTTTGCCAACGGCTCACCCATGCCCATGAAAACCGCCCGATCGGGCGTATGGCGCGCGTCCGAGCGCCGCCGGAAGTGCAGAAATTGGTCAACGATCTCGCTCGCGGTCAGATTGCGGGTCAGCCCCATCGCTCCGGTCGCGCAGAACGTGCAGCCCAACCCGCAGCCGGCCTGGGAACTGAGGCAGATGGTCGTTGCCCGCGATCGCTCCGTGGGCATCTGCACCGTCTCCACGGCCGCTCCGTCGGACGTCCGAAACAGCGCCTTGCGCGTGCCGTCAATCGACGTCTCGCAGTGAACCTCTCGAAGCGCCTCGTAGCGGAACCGCTGCTCGAGCGCCGTGCGCACCCCTGCCGGCAGGGTCAGAATTTGTTGGAAAGCGGTCGTCGCTTCCCGATACACGGCCCGACGGACCTGCTCGACTCGGTAGGGCGGTTCGCCGGCCAAGGCCGCACGCAGAGCCTGCTTTGAAGCGCCCGTCACCGGCGGACGGTCCGGCGGATGGTCCGGAGGACCGCTCATGCGAGCGCCGGGGCGCTAGTCGCGGCTGCCGGAGAGGGCCAGCAGGCGCAGGGCGAAGTAGAGCACTTGCATAAGCGCAATGAACATCGCCGCGATGTAAGTGAGCGCCGCCGCGTCCAGCACCTTCTTGGCGTGCAGCCGCTCCGCCCCGCTGATCACGTGCACGCTTTCCATCATCTGAATCGCCCGCCGGCTGGCGTCGAACTCGACCGGCAAGGTGATCAGCGCGAACACAAACGCCGTGCTGAAGAGCGCCAGGCCGATCCAGGCAACCGCGAGGCCAAATTCGCCGCCGCCCGTAAACAGCGCCAGCAGGAACCCGCCAATCAGCATGAAGTAGCCGAATCGCGACCCAAACGTGGTGATGGGAACCATGGCCGTCCGCAGCACGAGAAAGGGGTAGCGGATCTTGTCCTGCATGGCGTGGCCGGCTTCGTGCGCGGCAATCGCCACCGCCGCCAGCGAGTTGCTGTCGAACACGCCGTCGGACAGCCGCAGGACTTTCTTCGTCGGGTCGTAATGGTCGGTCAATTCGCCCGGGACGCGCTTGACCTCCACGTTGTACAGCCCCACCGCGTCCAGCAGCCGCCGCGCCGCCATGTGCGCGGGGATGCCCGAACTGGACATGACCTGCGAATACTTGCTGTACGTCCCCTTGACACGCTTTTGCGCCCACATCGCCAAGATGAAGGCCGGGGCGATCATGAGGAGGTACAACGGGTCTATAAATGGGAAAAACACGATGATTGAGCCTCTTAGCGCAGTCGCTGCCGTAGGCGCCGCGTCTCAAAATTAAGCCTAGCACCGGGCCGAGTCGGCGCCGTAGCAGAGCTTCCAGTCATTCGATCAGCGGCGGCCGCTCGGCCGGAAAGGGACGGCCCCACGACTCGCTCAGCAAGCGCTGGTAGCCGCGGGCAAAGGCCGCCGCGTCCATTCGATTGCGTCCCGCCGGCTGGACGGCTCGAACCGCCAGCGCTCCCGCGCCGCACCCGATCATCAGGGCGCCGTCGCTCAGGCGCACCTGGCCGGGATCGAGATGATCCTCGCCGAGGTGCACGTCCAGCAGCGCACAGAAGGTCTCGCCAACCCGTACCCGCGCCCCAGGCCACGGCTGAAACGCCCGCCAGCGGTTGTACAACTCGCGAGCCGGCCGTCGCAGGTCGAGTTCAGCATCCGCGCGATCCAGTGGCCGCGTCAGACTGACGCGCGCCTCGTCCTGCGGCTGTTCGGCCACGTGGCCCGCGGCCCAGTCCGGCAGCACACGAGTCAACAGGTCGGCCGTCAGCCCGGCCAGCCGCGCCTGCAGGTCCACGGCCGTTTCGCTGGGGTCGATGGTCGTGCGTTTCACAGCCACGATTGGCCCCGCGTCCAGCGCCCGCACGAGTCGAATCAACGTCACGGCGGTTTCGTCGGCGCCATCGACCAGCGCTCCCTGGATCGGCGACGCGCCGCGGTAGGCGGGCAGTAGCGACGGATGCGCGTTGAGCACGCCTGGCGGAGCGAGACCACACAACGCGGCGCCCAGCAGACGGCCGTAGGCCACGCACACCACGGCGTCCGGCTGGTAGGAGCCGATGGCTTCGACGGCCATCGGCTGGTTGGGGTTTGGCGGCTGAAAGAGGTCCAGATCAAACTCGCGGGCCGCCGCGGCCACCGGCGGCGGCGTCAGCCGCCCACCGCGACCGACGGGGCGGTCGGGCCGAGTGACCACCAGCGCGACCTCGAACCGAGCCGCCAGCCGGCGCAGCGAAGGAACCGCGAAGTCCGGCGTGCCAAAGAACACAACCCGCATGGCGCCTACGACGCGCGCAGTTCTTGCGCTTCCGGCGAGCGCGGATCGACGAATCGCAGCTTCTCCGGATCCACCAGCCGATCGGTAAAGATCACGCCGTCCAGGTGATCGATCTCATGCAGCACCACCCGGGCGGCCGAATCCCGCAGGCGGCGACGCGCGGGCTTACCGTCCAGCGACAGCCCCTTTACCGTCACGTCGGTGGCGCGTTCGACCGGCCCGTACCAGTTCGGCAGGCTCAGACAACCCTCGTCGGCTATGGCGGCGCCGGCGGCGCGCACGATCTCCGGGTTGACCAGGGCAAGCCGCTCCGCCCCCGTGTCCGCCACGATCACCCGCCAGGGTCGCCCAACCTGCGGCGCGGCCAAACCCGACCCCCGATGTGCGTCCATGGTTTCGAACATATCGGCCACGAACGTCCGCAGACTCGCCGCGACGCGCCGGATCCCACTGGCCTTGCGCCGCAACATCGGGTGATCGACGGGATGGATGTTCAGAACGGCCATTGGAAGTTATGTCAAGTCTAGCGGGTCGGCATCCAGCGTCCAGCCGCCATGAAAGAGCGGCAGCGCCTTTTCCGCGTCCTGGCCCTGCAGGAGCAGCTGCCACTGGTACTGGCCGCGCTGCCGGTAGACGAAGGCCGGCGCCGGACCCAACACGTCCAGGTCCAGCGGAGGCCCGGCGGCCAGCACGGTATCGAGTTCGAGCCGCGCTCGCCGCGCCTCCTCCTCGGCCCGCGCTTCGTTGGCGTGTCCGAAGGCCGCCTTAATCAGCGGACGCAGCGGAGGCAGGCCTTCGCGCCGCCGCTGATCGAGTTCCGTTTGGAAGAAGAGCTGCTGGCTGCCGGTGTGAAGCGCTTGCAGGACGTGATGTTCCGGCATCATGGTCTGCACTATAGTTCTGGCCTTCAGATCGCTGCCGGCGGCTAGCCGTCGCAGTCGCATCAGCGTCAGAAACACGCGTTCCGGCGCCAGGAAGTCGGGAAACTGTAGCCCGATGTCGGCTTGCACGATGCCCAGCAGGTCGGCCCGCAGGCGCTTGCCGAATCCCAGCAGGCGCTGCGTGCCGACCAGCACCTGCACCGCCCCGCGTTCGAAGGCCATCACGTCCGCGTCCATCTCGTGCGCCGACCGGTCGCTGTCGATTCGGACCACGACCGCGCGTGGCAACAGGCTCGCCACGGCCTCGGCCACCGCCTCGCTCCCGTAGCCCCAGAGGCGCAGGCGGTCGCCCTCGCAGACGGGACAGTAGCGCGGCGCCTGTCCGCGCCAGTTGCAAATGTGGCAGACGATCTGCCGCGTCTGTCGATGCTGTACCAGCCCCGTGCTACAGCGCGGACACTCGAAGATGTGGGCACAGTTCCGGCAGATCGTCAGCGCCGCCGTTCCGCGTCGATTGACGTACATCACGGCCCGCCCACCGGCGTCCAGGGTCGCGCGCAGCGCCTCGTACAAGGCCCGTGACACCGCTCCGTAGCGGCCCACCGACGGCGCCCGTCGCGTGTCCACGATCTGCACGGACCGTCGACCTTCAGCGGCGTCTCCCCCGCGCTGCCGCGCCGGGCGCGACGGCTCAGGCGGCCCGGCCATCACGAGGCGCGCGCGCTTGGTCTCCAGCGCGTGAAACGTAGCGACGCTCGGCGTTTCCGTGCCCAGAATCAGCGCGCAGCCGCAGAGTTCCGCCAGCTTCGCCGCGCACACCGGGGCGTGATATCTGGGCGCGACGCGATGTTTGTGGCCGGCGTCTTCGTCCCGGTCCACGATCACCAGTCCCAGGCGAGTCAGCGGCGCGAAGGTTGCGTCCCGCGTTCCGACCAGCAGGTCGATCTCTCCGGCCCGTAGCGAGCGCCACAGCGAGACACGTTGGGCAGGTGTTCGCGCGCGGGTCGTGACCCCCACCGTTAGGCCGACCCGGTCGGCCAGCCACTCAGCCAGGTCGGCGGCGGCCACTGCATCCGGGACCACCACCAGGACTTGCCGCCCATCGACGGCCACTTGATCGACGGCGGCCCGGTACAGCAGCCAGCGCTCGGACTCCGCGCCCTGAATGACCACGGTGCGTGGTGGTCCGCAGGTGAGCGACCCCAACTGATCCGACAAAGCTGCTTTATCAGGCAAGCCATCGTCATGAGATCTGTCGCGCGACCCGTGCACGACGTACGGCGCGGACCATCGGCTCTCGATCCGCGCCATTCCTCGGTTCACCAGACCCTCCAGCGACGGCCGTGACGCTGAAACCTCGCGCAGTGCCTGGGCGACGGGCAGCGGCGCGTCGGCGCGTCGCAGATGCTCCCAAAGCGCGCGCTGCCTGGGTGCGCGCCGCAACAGCTCGGCCGGCGGTTCACCGTTCGGCGGCGGCAGCGCCACGGCCAAACGTTCGGTCGGCGCTTCCGGCAGTCGCAGGCTCACGTGACGCTCCACCAGCCCCTGGCGTACCAGCCGCGTTACCCCGCGTGTTGCCGCCGTCTTGCCAAGTTGGCTGCGCAGGTCGGCCTCGGATAGCCCGCCGCGTTCCCGCAGCAACTCGAGCACGCGCCGTTCGCCGCGTTGAATATCTGTCGCCGGCTCGCTCGCATTGGCCGCCGTGTAAACCGCGTGCAGGTGGTGAGCCAGACGCGGCGGCGCGACCAGATCCAGAACCGACCGCGGCGAGGCGCCGTAGCGCGCCGCCACCCACCGCGCCAGCGCAAGCTGCCGGGCGCCGATCAGACGCGGCTCCCAGACCAGTTGCAGCAGTTCGCGCGTCTCCTCGACCGGCGACGTCGCGGCCAGCGCCGTCACCACCCCAGCAAGCTGCCGCGCGCCAAACGGCGCCATCACCAGTTGGCCGGGCCGCAGCCGGTCCCGCAGGTCGTCCGGCACCCGGTAGTGAAACGTCTGATCCCCGCGGACGTCGCCAGCCGCCACGATCACTTCGGCGTAGGCCGGTGCGGCCCTGTCCACGGATCTAGTGGCCGGGGCGGACCGGCGCCAATTCGTCCGCCACTGACGTTCGTTCCGGGGTGCGCTCAACAGACATCACGATGTTCCACACCTGATCGGCCGCGCTGTCCAGGTCGCCTGTCGTGTTGACCACGCGATAGTCGGCTGCTTCAGCAAAGGCCAGTTCGTAGTCGTGCATCGCCGCCAATCGGCGCTCAATCTCCCGTGGCGACTCTGTGGCCCGAGCACGCATTCGGCGTTCCGCCTCTTGCGGGGAGGGTGGCTGGACGAAGATCAGAACCGCGCCGGGATAGCGTTCCTTCAGTTCACGAGCGCCCTGAACGTCCACGCGCACCATCACGTCCCTGCCCGCCAGCAGCGGCTCGCGCACCTGGTGAATCGGCGTGCCGTAGCGCCGGCCATACACGCGGGCCGTCTCCAGAAACCAGCCGTCGGCCAGACGCGTCTCGAACTCTGCGTCACACAGGAAGAAGTGATCGACCCGGTCTCGCTCGCCGGCTCGGGGCGCGCGCGTCAAAGCCGTGATCGCGACAGCCATGTTCATGCCACGCTCGCGCAGCAGGCCGATCACCGAGTCTTTCCCGGCGCCTGAAGGCGCGGTCACGAGGAAGAGCAGGCCGCTGCGCGGCGGATCAGTCGCAGGTCGCACGCGTCGTGGAGTCCTCCCAGGCGCGCGGCCTCGCCAGAGGCCTTCAGCGGCCTCGGGTCCGCCGCCTGTGCTCAGCTTACGCGTGTGCCGGCAACGACGCGCGCCTCGCCCGCGACGTCGCGGTGGATGTCCGTACGCCCAAAGCCCGCGCGTCGCAGCAGCTCGGCAACCGTGTCGGCCTGCCCGAACCCGATCTCGAACGCGGCGGCGCAGGCGCCGCTCGATCCGAGTTGCTCGACCACCTTGCGAATCACCACCAGCCCGTCGGCGCCCCCGTCGAGCGCCACGGCGGGTTCCCAGCGTGTGATTTCCGGCTGGAGCGTGCCCAGCACCGTCGAGGGGATGTACGGCAGGTTGGCCACGACCACCGCGCCCGCCAGATTCACGCCTGCCGCGCCATCCGACAGCAACAACCGCACCCGGTCGGCCAGCAGCAGCCGCCGGGTATTCCCCGTCGCGACCCGCAGCGCCGCGCGCGAACAATCCATGGCGACCACCTGTCGCCGGGGCCGTTCGTCGGCCAGGGCCAGCGCAACCGCGCCGCTGCCAGTCCCGAGGTCAGCGGCGAGAGCGCCGCCGCCCGCGTCCCAAAGATCCAGTCCAACCTCCACAAGCAACTCGCTCTCGGGCCGGGGAATCAGCACATCGCGGTTGACCGCGATTTCAAGACGGCGAAACGCCTTGCGTCCCGTGATGTAGGCCACCGGTTCGCGCCGCTCGCGCCGCGTCACCGCAACCTCAACCGCTCGCAGGACCTCCGGGCCCGGATCGCTGTCCAGCTGCAGTGGAACTCGCTCCGGGGCAATACCGAGCACGTGCCCGATGAGGACACTGGCGTCCAGAGCCGGCGAAGCCACCCCCGCCGCCCGCAGCCGCGCGATGACCGCGCGGCGCATCTGCGTGAGTGCGCTAACCGGCGCCGCTGCCGGCAAGACGCGCCACTTGCCGGTCACGCTCCGCCTGTCGCAGCGGATCGACCAGCCGATCGAGGTTGCCATCCAACACCGCGGGCAAGTTATGCACCGTCAGGCCCACCCGGTGGTCGGTTATCCGGTCCTGCGGGAAGTTGTAGGTGCGGATTTTCTCGCTCCGG
>JAKZUJ010000267.1:0-2625 GCA_047516685.1 Chloroflexota bacterium
GGCCCTGGTTGGGGTGGGCGCTCGCGTACCATGCCGGGCAGCCCAGCCTGAGGATGGATACGCGCCCTATGCGATTCGGCTGCTGCGGATCGATTGAGAACATGCCGGCCATGCGGGCGGCCGGCTACGACTACGCCGAGCTGCGCGTGGTGGACCTGCGGCCCGACGACGACGAGACCGTCTACGCCCCGATCAAACGCCGGATCGAGGACGCCGGCCTGCCGCCGGAAGCCCTGAACGTGTTCGTTCCGCCGCACCACCCGGTGGTGGGACCGGCGCGCGACCTTGAAGGCCTGCGCGCCTACGTGACGACGGCCATGGGCCGCATGCACGACCTGGGAACACGGCTGGTCGTCTTTGGCAGCGGCGGCGCCCGTTCCACGCCGCCGGGGTTCGACCACCACCTGGTCCCCGGACAGTTGCAGGATTTCCTGCTGCTGGCGGGCGAGATCGCCGCCGATCACGACATGGACCTGGTGATCGAACCGCTCTGGCGCGACGTCTGCGACACGATTAACACCATCGTGGAGGGATTCGTGGCCGCCCGCCAAAGCGGGCATCCGCGGGTGTGGACGCTGGCCGACTGGTTCCACGTCTTCCACAACGACGAGCCGCTGGAAACCCTGACGGAAGTCGCGCCGCGCCTGCGCCATATTCATGTGCCCGTGCCTCCCATTGCCGACGCGCCCGAGCAGCCGACCGACCCCGGATTCGACGGCTTTCTGGACGCCCTGCTGGCCACAGGCTATGACCTGCGGATGAGCGTGGAGGACAACGGCAAGCGCTTCACCGACTTCCCGGCCCAAGCCGGGCTGGCGCTGGACTACCTGCGGGCGCGCGTTCCAGCGTCATGACGACCTCGGACCCGCCGGCGTACGACTTCGACGGGTTCATCGAGGACTTGGACGAGGCGCGCGAGCCCTCGCTGGCGTTTCACCCGGGCATGGACTTCAACGCCTGGCGGGCGGCCCTGCTGGAACGCGTGGAGGCGCTGCTGGGCAATCTGCCCTCGTTGACGGCGTCCGAGCCGACGATCCTGGAATCCACGGACTGCGGCGCCTACGTCCAACACAAGCTGGTCTACGAGACCATCCCCGATGTGTGGGTTCCGGCCTGGTTGCTGATACCGGACAGCGCGTCGGCCCAACAGCCGGCCTCCGGAATCCTGGCGCTGCACGGCCACGGGGACGGCAAGGACCAGCTGGTGGCGCGCGACGACAGCCCCAACATTTACCGCAGCTTCGCGCGACGCCATGCCGAGCGCGGGCACGTGGTGCTGGCGCCGGACGCCATCGGCTTCGGCGAACGCGCCGAAGGGTTCCGGCGCTACGGACAGCGCGACGGCTGCAACGTCAACTTCATGCGCGCCCTGCTGTTCGGCGTCAACCTGATGGCGCTGAACATCCAGGACGACCGGCGCGGCCTGGACATCCTGGCCGCGCTGCCGGAGGTGGACGCCGGACGCCTGGGCTGCGCCGGGCTGTCGTTCGGCGGAACGCGCACGATGTACCTGGCCGCGCTGGACACGCGAATCCGCGCGGCAGTGGTGAGCGGCTACCTCACGACCTTCCAGGCGTACGCGCTGGGGCCGGGCAACTTCTGCGGGTCACAGTTCCTGCCGGGCATCTACGCCTACGCGGACGTGCCGGACCTGCACGGGCTGATTGCCCCGCGGCCGCTGCTGATCGAGGCTGGACGGATGGACCGCGGGTTTCCCATTGCAGCCTCGCGCGAAGCGCACGCGCGCCTGGCCGCCATTTACGACGCGGCGGGCGTGCCGGAGCGGCTGGAGCGCGACGAGTTCGACGGCGGGCACGAGTACCGCGCGGCGGCCTCGCTCGATTTCATGGACCGCCGGCTGGCGCCAGGCAGCACGACCCTCGCCTGACGAGGAATCAAAAAAGGGGGCACCCTTGAGGGGCGCCCCCTTTTGATCAATGCGATCCGGCTAGCCGAACTTGAGGAACTGCCCCTGGACCCAGTTGCCGTCGGTCAGCTGCCACCAGGTGACGCCGTTGACGACCTGGGTGTCGCCGGTGAGCTGCAGTTCCGAAGCGCCGGGCGCCACGTAGGCCACGGAGGCGTTCGAGTCGGGACTTGAGCGCACATTGAGGCCGGCGGTTGGAACCACGGTGGCTTGCACGGTGTCGCCCGTGGGCGCCTGGGTTGGCTGCGGAGTTGCCGTAGCCGCCGGCGCTGGGGCGGCGGTGGCCACGGGAGCGGCCGTTGCAGCCGGCGCGGCCGTGGGTGCGGCGCGCACACCGATCTCCAGGTACTGGGCCTGCACCCAGTTGCCGTCAGTAACCTCGCGCCACTCGATGCCGTCGATCACCTCGACGACGCCCGTGAGGGCCAGTTCGCTGCCGCCGGGCGCGACGTATTGCACGGCGCCGGTGTCGGTGTTGGGCGCGGCGCGCACGTTCAGACCGTCGCTGGGCACCACCACGGCGGTGGTGACGACTGGCCGCGACCCACGCCGCTCAACGACCTGGGCCGGGTCCGTGGGAACCTCGAGCACCTGGCCAACAAAGATGAAGTTCTCATCCGGCAGGTCGTTGAATTCGACGAGATCAGCCACGCTCACCCCGTAGGCCGACGCGATGGAGAAGAGCGTGTCGCTCTCCT
>JAKZUJ010000268.1:0-3274 GCA_047516685.1 Chloroflexota bacterium
TCGAGGCCGAGGATGACCACATGCACATGCGCCTTGCCGCGCGCGTCCGACCCCCAGGCGAAGGTCCGGTGCGCGAAGGCGATCTCCAGCTTGCAGCGCCCGAACAGGACCGGCCATAGCTGCGCGACCTGCTCGCCCTGCGTGATCGAGTTGGTCGCGACGAAACCGATCCGGGCGTGGCTGTCCCTCACGTACTCACCCGCCTTGATGAACCACGCGGCGACGTAATCGAGCGTTCCGCCACTCTTACCGAGCGCCGCGATCGCGCGCACCTGACCGCGTTGCTCCGCCGTCTGGAATTTCGCGCCCACGAAGGGAGGATTGCCCAGCACGAAGGAGCATTCGCCCGGCGGCAGCAGACCGGACCAATTCGTTTCCAGCGAATCGTCGTGGACGATGTGCGGAGATTTCTCGAGCGGGATGCGAACGAAGGTCTGGCCGAACTCGAGGCTCAGCCGGCTGTTCATGATGTGGTCCATCATCCACAGCGCGGTCTCCGCGATGCGAGCCGGGAACTCCCCAAGTTCGATTCCGTAGAACTGGTCCACGTCCACCAAGGCCGCCGCCCACCCGGTATCGAGCACCTGCTCCCCGTCCACGATTTCGCGGATCACCTCGATTTCGAGCATCCGCAGTTCCCGGTAGGCGATGATGAGAAAGTTGCCGCATCCGCACGCCGGGTCGAAGAACGTCAGACCGCGGAGTTTCGCCTGGAACTGCCGGAGCACCGCCGGACGGTCTCGCCCCCGTCGCATCCGCACCCGCTTGAGCTCGGCGCGCAGGTCGTCCATGAACAACGGCTCGATCACCTTGAGGATGTTCTTTTCGGTCGTGTAGTGCGCCCCTTGGGCGCGGCGCTCCCCCGGGTCCATCACCGACTGGAACAGCGCGCCGAAGATCGCGGGCGAAATGTTCGACCAGTCGAACCGGCAGGCATCCAGCAGCGCCCAGCGCATCCCCGAGTCGAACGAGAACATCCGCAGGTGCCCCTTGAACAGATCGCCGTTAACGTAGGGGAACCGCGCTAGGTCCTCGTCGAGGGTCGCTGCGCGTTCGTCCTCCGGAGTGTCGAGCACTTCGAACAGTTGCGCCAGCCACGGCCCGAGATCGGCCCCGTCCTCGCCGGTCCGCGTCTCGATGAAGTCGAGGAAGATGTCGCGCGGCTCGAACACCCCGGTGTCGTCGGCGAACATGCAGAACACGACGCGCACGAGGAAGCGTTCCAGGTCGTGCCCCCGGTGGCCTGCCTCCGCGAGCGTGTCATGCAGCCGTCCGACCAGCTCGGCGGCCTTGATGTTCGCCGGATCCTGATCGCGGAAAGTCCGGCGTTGCACGCCGAGGATGAAGCCGAACGCCTCGACATGCGCGGGCAGGTCAGCGAGCGGGAAGGCGGCAACTTCCCGTTCGTCCAGGTCTCGAAGCTCGAAGGTCTGGAAGTCGCTCACCAGAATGTAGCGCGGGCGCTCGCGCTCGGGAAGTGCGTCGAAGTACTCCCCGGCCTGCTCGTAGGCGGCCTTCAGGTCGCGCCCAGCGCTCTTCTGTTCGACGATTAGAACGCCAGGCCAGAACAGGTCTATGAAGCCCGAGCGGTTGTCGAGCTTAGCAACATGCGCCTCGTAGCGCGCGACGTTCCGCCGCCGCACCCCGAACACTTCGAAAAAGGCGTTGTAGAAACTCTGCGTCTCGCCCTTCTCGTAGGCCGCGTTCTTCCAGTCCTCGGCGAAGGCGGCGGCGCGGGCGCGGACCTCGTTCCATGACAGGCGCATCAGCTTGAGCCGCGCCGCGGCGCCAGTGCTGCCGGTGACCTGCGGACACCGCTTACGGCGAACGGAAAGCCGACGATCTCGCGTTGCAAGGCGGGCGTCATGCGTGCACGTCACACCCGCGCCGTTCGGCAGCGGCGCGGGTGCGGCGCGCACGCCGGGTAGGGTTGGCGCCTCGGTAATGTACGGGCTGAAACGGACCAGCCTTCACAGATCTGCTTCGGTTATCCCGGCATCCTTCATCAGTCAAGCTTGAAGCCCGATCCTCAGATCGATCTTCCATGCGGCTACGCTACCCGCGTTGCCCCGAATCGCGCCATACAGCGCGTCTCCGCACCGGCGGGCGCCGATCCACCAGGGCGCCGGGTTTCAGCATCTTTCAACAGCCGAGCCGTTACGGCCGTCAGCGCCGGGGCGGGTGCAGCGGCCAGGGTGGGGAGTTATGCGGACGGGCCTCCCACTGGCGCCGGGCAGGGGGGCACCCTCCCCCCCATCGCGCGCGCGTCAGGATCGCCGCAAAACTAGTGTTTTGTCTACGTAACGGAGCCGCCGGCCAGGCGGTCACGTATGCGCTCGGTTTTCCAGTGAATCGCCCAGGCGACGCACGGCACGCGGCGCAGCTTGGGGCCGAGCACGGTTGACCACCGGGGCGCGTAGCCGGCCAGCCGATAGGCAAGCGCAGCGTTGCGTATGTCCCGGTAGCGGCGCCGGATCATCGTGTATTCCTCGACGAAGCGGCACCGCTTGGTCATGCCGTTGGCCACCAGCCAATCGGCGTAGGTGGCGTCACCCACCAGTTGCCGGCAGTACAGGCAGGTGCACCAGCGTCCGCCCTTCCGCTACGGCTTGCCGGTACTCGGCGGCGCGGCGGGCGCGGTACCGTCGTTGCCGCTCCGCGTTGGTCAGCGGGCGCGCTTGGATCGCGGGCATGCCGGCAGCGTACCACGGGGCCAGCGTCGGCGGCCTTCAGGCGCGGTCAGGTTAGGTTTTGTTAGGGTTCGCCCTGCCGTTCTGCGATCACCAGATAGCCACGGCCGGCGCGTCCGCCTCGGGGTGGACACGTCCGGTCACCGCGGCGCGGGTGGTCGCCGTCCTGAACGGCCCAAAACGGCCCCTGTACGGCGGCGCGGGTGGTCGCGGGCATGATTCCACCGCCCCGCCGCTGCCGATGCGCTGGGCGCGGTCACGCGCAAGGATTCTTGCATCCTGCCGATAATCGGCGCATGGAGCCGCATTTCCACGCTTGGTTACGCTCTGTGGCGAGCACCGCACACCGCTACGCCGAGAAGCTGCGCCCCGACAAAGGGGATCGCCTCGTACTTGCCTGCGAACAGTGCCCGACCACCCGGCCCAGCAAGCGCCGCCCGATGCGCTGGGCGACCGTGGCGCGCCAGGTCGCCGCGGCCGTCGGCGCCGAGCCGGCAGCCGTGCGCGCGGCACTCGCCGGGGCACTCGCCGCCGAGCGTCAGCGGTAAGCGGCGCCCGTTTTTCGTGGTAGGGTGGAGCATGAA
>JAKZUJ010000269.1:0-19508 GCA_047516685.1 Chloroflexota bacterium
CTGCGGGGCCGCACCAGCTTCGTGATTGCCCACCGGCTCTCCACGGTTCGCAACGCCACCGAAGTGCTGGTGCTGGACCAGGGCCGCATCGTGGAACGCGGCACGCACGCGCAACTGCTGGCCAAGGCGGGGCTGTACTACAAGCTGTACACCCTCGGCCTTTCGACCGGCGGCGAGGATATCGACACGGCGGCGCTGCGGGACACGGACTGACAGCAAGACAGGAACACGCGGGGGTAGCCGGCATCCATCCCGACGCCAGCCCTGCGGGAGCCGTGGGTATGGATAATGATGTGTATGGATTGTGTGGTATACCGATTGATATGAAAGCTATTCAGGTGACGTTCGACGAGGCGCTGCTCGAGCGGCTCGACCGGCATCCCACGGTGCGGGAGCGAGGCCGATCAGCGGTCTTGCGGGAGGCGGCGGCCGTTTACCTCTTACGCAAGGACGCGGAGGACATCGCCCGCCGATATCGTGCGGGCTACGGTCAGGCCGCCGGACTTGGCGCCGAGTTCGAGGGATGGGCCGACGAGGGCGTATGGCCCCAGGACTAGACGCCGGACCGCGCTTCGGCGGGATAAGGCGCCACGGTTTCAAGAGGCAGCCTGGTTAGCGCACGCTAGGTATGAAACAGGTAACGTTTCTTTTGCTTCATAAGTGTCTCGATATGTTGGGCTTCGTCCCCAGTCGGCAACGCCACTGTTCGATATTCGACTCTCTCGATGTTCTCAAGGATGAAACTCCGCAGGCCGGCGTTGTTGCGCGTTCCTTTTCCCCAAGGCTTAGGCAGAAGACTCTGCATACGAGTAGCAACAGTTTTGGATTTGCCGCAGTAGACAGGTTCACCAGTGTCGGCGAGTCTCAACTCATAAACTCCAGGACCAAGCGGGGCGTCGATGTCGTATAGCATCTCCACAGCCGGAAACGGACGCCACTCAGACCATTCGTAATCATGGTTCAGCATCAGCACCCTCTAAGAATCTTGAACCTGCGACGACAGGAGAAACTCTATGCGACTGAAGGAGCTTCAGCAAGCGCGTGGTAGCCTCTTAACAGGTCGCCTGTAGCCAGCCGAAGCCATGCAGGCGGCGGGAAGTGCGTGCAGCTTGGAACCAGGCAAATGACCGTCCCAATCACGCCAACTCTAGCCAACCTGCACCACGAGCTCATTCCACGCCGCTCGCGGGCAGACGCCTATCCGACGCTGCTACTGCTGCATGGGCGTGGTGACAGCGCGGCGGGGATTGCTCCGCTGGCGTATGAGTTCGAGCGCGACGACCTGCTGGTCTTGTCGGTGCAGGCGCCGCTAGAGCTAGGCGGGGCGATGTCGGGTGGCTATGAGTGGTACCGCCTGCGACAGCCCCGGCAGCTGGACGAGGCAACCCTGCGGACGAGCCTGGCGGCCCTGGCGGAGTTTCTGGACACGGTGACGGCCGCCTACCCCATTGACACTAAGCGAGTCGTCCTGTTGGGCTTCAGCCAGGGCGCGGTCATGGCGCTGGGCGCGCAGGCGCTGCGACCCGAAAGCGTGGCCGGCGTGATCGCCCTGAGCGGCTACTTTCCTATAGAACTCGAACCAGACGCGGACGACCTAACCGGCCGCCCTGCCTTCGTCGCCCACGGCCTCTACGACGACATCATTCCCGTCGAAGCCGGCCGCCGAACCCGCGACCTGCTGGAACGCCACGGCGTGGACCTGACGTACCGCGAATACCCGATGGCCCACCAAGTCAACGCCGAGGAGATGTCCGATGCCAGGACATGGCTGAATGATTTACTTGAGCAATCCGACACACCATGATACGACGGCAACATATTGTTGACGCCACGGTTGCACATAGGCCAGACACAAATTCGATGTCCTGGATGAACCGGAGCGGTAGGAGGTCTAAGAAGAGTGTCTAAGATACTAGAGTTTATAGGGCTTGTTGTAGTCGTAATAGTCGTATTAATAGCCGTTAATAGTCTAAGGTCAGCAGAAGTATCCGTTGCGAACGCGCCTACTCCTTCTGCCAAAACCAGCCAGATCAATCCCAGACCTATACAGGGTCAACAGGTTACCATCGGGGTTGCAAGAAATACCCAGGAGCCAACCGAGACCGCAAAGCTACAGGCAAAGCCGCAGTCGACACCGACGCCTCAGACGTATCAATCCTGTTATGAAGTCCCGAAGTCGCGAATCGTCGTTGACACTCAAGGTCGACGTGTGGTTCCACGCGATTTGGTCCCATCAGCGTCCGACGGAGATAATGACGGCTTCGCTTGCGATGGACAACTAGGCCTTGCGCCCGCACCAACACCGGATTCGAAGAGAACCTCTTCGCCGCCGACGATTCAGCAGATATTCCAATCCTGCCAAGACGTTCCCGAGTCGCTCATCGTCGTTGACACTCAAGGTCGACGTGCAGTTCTACGCGATCTGGTTCCATCAGCGCCTGATGGCGATAACGACGGCTTTGCTTGCGGTGGGCAACTAGGCTTTGCGCCTGCACCAACACCGGAGCCGAATATAACTCCGACAGATAAGTATGGAGCAAACACTATCCGACTTACCCTTACAGAACTCCTCGACGAATATGAAGGCAACAAGGTTCGGGCCAATTCCAGGCTGCGATATCAAGAGAACGGCAATATGCCTGTGGCCACATCCGGCTATATTTATCAAGTAGAAAATCTCTATGCTGTTATTACACCCACCAAAGATGCACGCTCCTTCCGCGATTTACGCTGCTATTATGCAGATACTGGAATTGCCCTGCATCTAACGAAGGGGCAGTCTGTCTCCATCACAGGGAGAGTTAGGGGAACAGGTGGCGTTTCAAGCACTGTTTATATGTTTGCATGTGAATTTGATGGAATAGTGTTGGAATCTAATCCGACTGTAGCGGCCCACGATCTTCGCGGGAATGTTGTGCAAGTATTCTGCACAACCAAGGTGCTTGTGTTCTCTTTGTCCCATAAGGGCACAGGGGTGATCATAGACGCCGAAGAGGGCATTGTGGTAACCGTACATCACGTAGTTGCAGACGAGAATGAATGTCAGAAAATCGAGGTGCAGTTACCGGGAAGTCAGGGTCGAGTACCGGCAACGATCGTAAGACACTGTGCTGTCGATAGACAGAGCCCGAATACGTATTCCCCCCAGATATCTAGCTGGCCTTTCACCCCAGCCTATTGTCAGGGCAACTGCTCCGGCCCAGACAGATCAGAAAATCTACTTTTGGGGCTATGGTCCAGGAAAACTGCGAATGGAGACTGGCATCGTCACAGGTGTTTTCTATAGTGAATTCGTCACAGATGCTTATGCCGTACCAGGAGATTCTGGATCTCCGGTGTTTAATGAAAGCGGGCACTTACTCGGGACGGTATCTAGCGGCAACCGTTCTGACAGGACCGTTTTCACCGGGCATGAGTGCTAGGGCATTGATGTACATTCGTCGGTGGCAAAAACAATGTGTTATATCTGGTAGGAGTGACGGACGGTTAAGTGAGGTGATCTACACGGCCAAAACAGATGTTAAGCGTAGATATGTCCAGTAACCGAAGTGCAATGTGTATCTAACGTGGTGCTTGATTGATACAAATCGGCCGGGCCGCAATGTCGAGTGTGTGAGCGATCTGGGCATCTGGGCGCAGTGGGTCGCACTTCCTGCTGAAAATGCCGTGCGTCGTGACGATTGGCAAGCGCTAGAAGTTCATTCTATCGACGCGCCCAGCGCGATCCTCAATCTTGACGACGGTCTGGGTGTGCGCTGTGGACATTCAATGTCCGCTGTCCGAACTAGATCATCGCGATACTTCTGATGTTCCGCAGCAGGTGAATTGCGATCACGTCGACGGCGCTGGTGTCGATACCCATTCTGACTGCTTTGGTCCCAGATGTGACGAACTCTAGGTGGTCTGAGGTGAACCGACTGTCTTGAGCCCCAATTCGTCCAGTTGCTCGGAGTCGATGGGTGAGGGGGATTGCAGCATGAGGTCGATGCCCGCCTGGTTTTTGGGGAAGACGGTGACGTCGCGGAGGTTGGCGGTATCGCCGAGGATCATCGCGATGCGGTCCAGGCCCATGGCAATGCCGCCGTGGGGTGGGGCGCCGTACTCAAAGGCCCGGAGCATGTGGCCGATCTGTTCCTGGATGCTCTCCTCGTCGAAGCCCATCACCTGGTAGATGCGATGCAGGTCCTGGGCGCGGTGGGCGCGGATGGACCCGCCGCCGATCTCGTGGCCGTTGCAGACCAGGTCGTACTGCTTGGCGAGCGCTTTGGCAGGGTCGGTGTAGAGGAGATCGAACGAGTCGTCCGCCGGTGAGCAGAAGGGGTTGTGCGAGAAGGTCAGGCCGCCGGTTTCCTGGTTGGGTTCGAACAGCGGGAAGTCGATGATCCAGCCGAAGGCCAGCACGTCGGGGTCAATCAGCCCCAGATTCTTGCCGAGGGTCAAACGTAGTTCGGCGAGCGCCGCGTTGGCGATCTCGACCTGGTCGGCTACCAGACAGACCAAATCGCCCTGTTCCGCTCCGGCCGCTCGGGCCAGGTCGCGCAGACCGTCCTCGCCGAAGAAGCGCGCCAGCGGTGAACGCACGGTGCCGTCGCTGTTCAGGGCGACGGTGGCCAGTCCGGCCGCGCCGTGCGCCTTCACCACGTCTTGGAGCTTGTCCACCTCGCGGCGCGTGTAGGACGCCGCGCCGGTCGCGACGACAGCCTTGATGACGCCGCCCGACTGGACTACCTGGTCGAACACCCGGAAGCCGTGTCCGGCGGCCGCGGCGCTGACGTCCACCAGTTCCAGGCCAAAGCGCAGGTCGGCCTTGTCCGAGCCATAGCGGTCCATGGCCTCGGCGTAGGTCAGAAGCGGGAAGGGTTCTTGCAGCACTCGCTTGGTGGAAAGCTCGCGGGCCAGCTTCAAGTAGAGGGTCTCGATGAGTTCGAGGATGTCCTCGCGCTCGACGAATGCCATTTCGATGTCCAGCTGCGTGAACTCGGCGCTGCGGTCGGCGCGCAAGTCTTCGTCGCGGTAGCAGCGAGCCAGTTGGAAATAGCGATCCAGTCCGGCCACCATCAGCAGCTGCTTGAGTTGCTGGGGCGACTGCGGCAGCGCGTAGGCTTGGCCGGGGTAGTGGCGGCTGGGAACCACGAAATCGCGCGCGCCCTCGGGAGTGCTCTTCACCAGCGTTGGCGTCTCCAACTCCAGGAAGTCGCGTTCCCACAGAAACTCGCGCATCACGCGCGTGACGTTGAAGCGCAACTCCGTCAGTTCGCGCATCCGCTCGCGCCGCAGGTCCAGGTAGCGATGGGTCAGACGGACCGATTCGTCGATATCCCTGTCCGACGTGACTTCAAACGGCGGCGGCTTGGAGGCCGCCAGAATCTCGACCCGTTCAATCAGGCCGACTTCGATGTCGCCGGTTGCCAGGTCCGGGTTGGTGGTTCCGGCCGGGCGCTCGCGTACCTGTCCGCTCACGGCCAGCACGTATTCGGCGCGCACGCGCGAGGCCGCTGCATGCGCCTCAGCGTTGTCGTCACGGTTGATGACGACCTGGGTAAGGCCGTAACGGTCCCTCAGGTCGACGAAGATCAGGCCGCCCTGATCGCGACGGCGGTGCACCCAGCCGTTGAGGACGACGGACGAACCCGCGTCAGCGCGCCGCAGGGCGCCGCAGGTATGCGTGCGGCGTGACCACGTGGATGCAGGCAAGGCTTCCATAGGGACCTCCGAGACGACATGAGGCCGCGGGGGGCGGCTAGGTATTCAGCGAGGTTGCGATTCGCTCGGCCGAGGCTCGCCAGAATGCGACCTGCCGGGCACGCGGCGCGCCCTGGAGGGCGGAGGCTTCCTCGGCTTCCAACCGCTCGAGCTCCGCATGCCGGCCGGTCATGAGCAGCCCCAGCTTGGCGAGGGCGTAGGCGTAATCGGCGTGAAACTCCAGCATGTACGCGAGGATTGAGCCGGACGTACGTTCCATGCGGGCGACCGCCGCGGAATCCGAGAGGAGTCGCGCCAGATTGGACAGCGGACGACGCCAGCCGCCTCCGATACGGACCTCCACCTCGATTGGGTCGAGACCCTGGTTGGCGGCCAGGTCGGCCCAGCGCTGAGCAAGCGTCTCGAGGTCGAGTCCTTCGATGGGCGGTGGGTGTTCAAGGGCTTGTGCGACGGAACTCCAGTCGAACTCGATCTCAGGATACAGAACCTGGCATTCGTCCTGGACCTGCCGCGTGACCTGCGGGTTGTTACCCAGATACGCCAGATAGCGGGGGCGCGGCTCGTCCGCGGTTGGCTCGGCGACCAGCCAGGCCGCCTGCACGCGGCGCACGCTGCCGTCGGGATTGCGCTGTTCCTCCGGGTGCCATCGCACTGAGGCGGGCATAGCGTCTCCAGGCCGTGAGGTTGCCGCTAGTTCTTGCCCTGCGGAGCCATGATGATGCTCAAGACGCGGCCATCCTGCTCGCGGGTGATGTCGCGTTCGATCACTCCGTAGGGTTCCAGGTTGGTCTTCACTCGTTCCAGAACGCGCAGTGCCACTTCAGGGTGGGCCAGTTCGCGGCCGCGCATGCGCACCCAGGCTTTCACCTTGTTGCCTTCGCTCAGAAACTTCTCGAGCCGCTTGATCTTGAACTGGATGTCGTGGTCGCCGGTGCGAGGGCCGAAGCGAACTTCCTTGACGGTACCGGCCTTCTGGCGCCGTTTGTTCTCGGCCAGCCGGCGATTCTGCTCGTAGCGGAACTTGCCGAAATCAAGAATCTTGGCCACTGGGGGCTGCGAGTCTGGCGCTATTTCGACCAGGTCAAGACCGCGCTCACGCGCCATCTCCAGTGCGACTGGGGTGGGGGTAACGCCGATCTGCTCGCCGTCCTCGGCAATCAGGCGAACTTCACGAATGCGAATCTGATCATTGATTCGCGGGCCGCGGGGCCGCGGCCGCTGGTCAGCGCGAGGCGATGGTGAACGCAGGGGCAACTCCCAGAAGTGATCGGCAAAGAGCCGGCCGGCTATTCACGCTAGCATAGGGATATGCGCTCCACAACGCATTTAGTCCCGGCGACCGCCGGGGCGCGAACCTCGTACTCGCGGGATACCACAATTCATCGAAATCCATGGCTCTGGTTGTTGACGTAGGGCTGGCCGCCCTCAGCGGCGGCGTCGCGCGGCCGGAGGGTCCCCGCATCCGCGCTCAGCGGGAACCCGTGGATCGCCCGGGCCTGGGCGATCTGTACGTTCTCATTCAGGGCGGGAGCGACCGCCAGGCCGCGGCGTTCGGTCAGGCGGTGGCTTCGAGCTACTACTCCGATGAGTCCGATGGGATCGCGAGCGCGCTGATTCAGGGCATTCGCCACGCGGCACAGACGGTGCCGATTGATGTCGACCTGGTCGGCGCGGGCGAGATTCTTGGAGCCACGGGCGCGGTGCACGCCGGCGACCAGCTCTATTTGGCCCAGTTGCTGCCCAGCCAGGTCTTTGTGCTGCGCGACGGGATCCTGAACCCGCTGCCCGACGAGTTGCCGCCCACCCATGCATCAGATCCAGTGCCCGACCAGGACGTGGACATCTTCCGGGTGGAGCTGGATCCGGGCGACGTGGTGGTGCTGGCGTCGACGGAGTTTCGCCGCGCGCTGACCGAGCGCGAGATTCAGGGGCTGCTGCAGGGGCGGAGCGCTGAGCGCGCCGCCCACGATTTGTGTTCGATCGTGGCTCAACGCGGCGGGGCAGCTTGCGACATCGTGGTGCTGGGCGTCTCCGCGGAAACGCTTACGCCAGCGGTGGCGCCAGCCGTGGACGAGACGTGGATGTCAGCGGAACCCGCGGGTCAAATGGCCGCAAACGGCATGGCCAGCCACCCGCACGCTCCGGCGGCGCCGGATCCTGACTGGGAGCGAACGCCCTATCCGCGGGATCGCCTGGCGGGCGCCGCTCCCGAGCGGTCGCTGGTGCAGCGGGTCCTGGGCCTGCCGATCACGCTGCTGCTGATGGTGCTGGTGCTGCCGGTGGTCGGAGTGCGCGCGCTCGTGCGGCTGGTGACGGGACGGACAGATCCGGTCGATCCCGCGCTGCGGCCAACGCCAATGCCGCCCCCGACGCCGGCCACGGCGGGTAGCGCCGTTGCGGACGACGACTGGTCAAGCTTGCGGACGCTGCGACGGGCTGGCCCGGGCGGCGCGGAAGGCTTGCGGACCGCGTCGGCGCAGCCCCCGCCCGCGCTTAGCGCCATTGGCCATCAGCCACGCGGCGGCCAGGACCAGTTCCGCTATCGACCCCGTCGGTCGTTGCCGGGCCCCGGCACTCTTCTGTTCGCGATATCGCTGGTGCTGCTTGTGGTGATGGCCGTGGTGCTGGTCGTGCGCAACAGCGAGTCGACGCCCGGTTCACAGGACCCCAGCGCCGCCGGAGGCGTGCTGGCAGGCCAGGCGGGCGCGGCGGCTGGGACCACAACTACGCCGGTGGTCGGCCCCGAGCGTGCTACCGCGCTGTTTGCCGACGCCGAATCCCGCTACCGGGAGGCATTGGACCGGGACCCTGACGGGAACCGGGCCGCCACGCTGCTGGTCCTGCGGGACGCGAAGGATCTGGCGAACCAAGCGCTGACGGCGGACCTGGATCGCACGTTGGTACCGGACATCAACCGGCTGTTGAGTCAGATCGGCCGGGAGGAAGACCGGCTAAACCGCGTGCGCAAGCTGGTGACCAGCGCCACCATCGGCGACTTTGACAGCGCCGGCGTGGGCAGCGCGGCCGAGCAGATGGACGTGCGCGTGGATTCGAAGTACGTGATCGACGCTACGACGGGCCGCGTGGTCTCATTCGTGACGGCCAAGCAAGGCGCCACGGTGCTGCGCAAGGGCGACCTTGTCAGCAGCGTGACGATTCAGGATCCCATTGCCGTGATCAATCGGGCGCTGAGCGTGCTGGTGCTGGACAGTCGCTACAACCTGGTGAGTCTGCAAGCCGATCAGAATCCTCGGCTTCTACGAATCGAGGGCACGGAGACGTGGCGCACCCCGGTGGCCTTCGACAACTTCAACAACAATGTCTACGTCCTGGACCCCGGCGCCAACGCGATCCACAAATACCAGGCGACGGCCGGCGGGTACGAGGTGGGGCCGAGCTCCTATGTCTTGCCGAGCGCGGAGGTCGACTTAAGCCGTGCCATCGATCTGGCGATTGACGGTGATGTCTTCGTGCTGATGGCGGACGGGTCGGTTCTGCGGCTGAGCGGGGGACAACGGGAGCCGTTCGAGATCACGGGCCTTGACGGGGACACGCTGAAAGCCACGCGGATCTTCACCGAGGTCGATACGGACAGCCTCTATCTGATCGATTCGGCCAACAAGCGGATTGTGGAGATCGACAAGCGGGAAGATTCGGCGGGAGCGTTTGTGCGGCAGTTCAAATATGCGGGCTCAGACGACTTCTTTGCGGACATCCGGTCGATCTGGGTGAGCGAGAGCGACGGCAAGTTGATCGTGCTGGGCAAGGACTCAATTCGGCAGTTCGTGCTGCCGACTATCCAGGACGAGGCGTAATTCGTTGAATTCCCAGGCCCGCGGCGGCTTCACGCTGGCCCAAGGGGGCTGGAAGCGATTCGACGGTCGAGGCCTGCGGCGTGGACGCCAGGAACGCCAGGCGCTGGGTCAACTCTCAACGTCGCGCTGGCTCATCCATTGGAGCGGGGAACGGGAATCGAACCCGCGTTTTAGGCTTGGGAAGCCCATGTTGCACCACTCAACTATCCCCGCTGGTCGCCAGTCCGCGCCGCCTCGGTAATGTGACGGCCTTCGCGCGGGTCGTCAATCCGCCGCCGCGGCTGGCCGGCTGTTGCGCACCCGTCGGCTATATTGCCGCACCCGATCCAGATCGCGCATCCGGGGCCGGCGGTCCCGCCTGAGAGCCAGCATGCAAGACATTCGTTCGGTCGCGAGCCGCATTATCGACAACGTCGCCACCGTGATTGTCGGCAAGCGCGAGGCGATTGAACTGGCGACGGTGGCGCTGCTCGCCGACGGGCACATCCTGATCGAGGACGTTCCGGGCGTGGGCAAGACCACGCTGGCGAAGGCTTTGGCGCGCTCCGTCGGTCTGAGCTTCAAGCGCGTGCAGTTCACGCCGGACCTGCTGCCGAGCGATGTCACGGGTGTGACCATCTTCAACCAGAAGACGCGGGAGTTCGAGTTTCGCGAGGGTCCGGTGATGGCCCAGCTTTTGCTGGCGGACGAGGTCAACCGAGCTACACCGAAGACCCAGTCCGCCCTGCTGGAGGCGATGGAAGAGCGCCAGCTCACGGTGGACGGCGTGACCTATGCGCTGCCCGAGCCGTTCCTGGTGCTGGCGACGCAGAACCCGATCGAATACGAGGGCACGTTTCCCTTGCCGGAGGCCCAGCTGGACCGATTTCTGATGCGGGTGAACCTGGGTTATCCTGAGCGTCAGGACGAGTTGCAGGTGCTGGCGAGCCGGCAGCGCGATAAGCCTATGGACAATATCCAGCAGATCGTAACGCTGGAGGAATTCTTTACCGCGCAGGAAGCCGTGAAGGACGTGTACGTGGACCCGCTGGTGTCCAACTACATCGTGGACATTGCGCGCGCGACGCGTGAGCACGCCGACGTGTATCTGGGCGCCAGCCCGCGAGGCAGCCTGGGCCTGTTTCGCGCAGGGCAGGCGCTGGCGGCCGTTAGCGGGCGGGATTATGTGGTGCCCGACGACGTGAAGCGGTTGGCCGAGTCGGTGCTCTCGCACCGCGTGATCGTGAGCCCGGCCGCACGCATCCGGAGCGTGGACACGCGCGCGATCGTGGCGGGCATCCTCGACTACGTTCCGGTGCCGGGCGCGTCGGCCGCCTGACCTATGGCGGGGGAGATCCAGGAGATTGCCCTGGTCGCCCGCCGGATTGAGCCGTGGGACTGGTGCGGGGTAGCCGCGACCGAGGTGGGCTTGGTGAGCGCCACGCTGGCGCACCCTTCCGAGGCCGCCTGTGTGGATGCGCTGCGCGCGGCCTCAACGGCGGCGCGCCATAGATCGCGAGGCGCGCAGCGGCTGCATACGAGACGCCTGGTGGAACCCTCGGCGGCCGCCGCCGGCTGGAGCGCGTGTCAGATTGCCGGTAACGGGCTGGAGCAGCTGTGGGAATTCCTGACGACTGGTCGGCAACGGTTGGGAATCCCGCTGGATCGCCGCGCGGGCACCGAGTTTCAGCAGCGGACCTGGGACATCCTGCGCGGGATTCCTTTTGGAGAGGTCCAAAGCTATAGCTGGGTTGCCGGTGCGCTGGACCAGCCGCGAGCAACTCGGGCGGTTGGCACGGCTATTGGCGCCAACGAGCTGCTGGTGTTTATTCCCTGCCACCGGGTCGTCGCGGCCCGCGGCCTGGGCGGGTTCTCCCGCGGCGTGGAGGTCAAGCGCCGGCTGTTGGAACACGAACGCTCGTGGCCGCGCACGGCGCCGCTGTTTGCCGGCTAGGTGTGGGGTAGCAGCGTACGTAGTCGACGGGCTGTCAGGCCCAGGTCGTAACGTCCAGCCCGATATCAACGGCGCGGGCCGAGTGGGTCAATGCGCCGACTGAGATGTCGTCCACGCCAGTCTCGGCGTAGGCGCGCACATTGCCCAGGTGGACGCTGCCGCTGACTTCCAGCCGCGCGCGTCCCGCCGCGCGGCGAACCGACGTTCGCACCTCGGGCACCGTCATGTTGTCCAGCAGAATGGCCTCCGCCCCGGCCACCAGTGCTTCGTCCAGTTGGTCCAGCGTGTCCACCTCGATCTGCACGCGGACCCCCGTCGGCCCGGCGGCCTGCACCTGTCGCAGCGCGGCGGTAACGCCGCCGGCCGCCGCGATGTGGTTGTCCTTGATGAGGATCGCGTCAAATAGCCCGAAACGGTGGTTGACGCCACCGCCCATGGCCACGGCGTATTTCTCCAACGCCCGCAGACTCGGCGTGGTCTTGCGGGTGTCGAGGATGCGGGCGCCGGTTCCCGCAACCTCGTCGACAAACGCCCGCGTCAGCGTGGCGATGCCGCTGAGACGTTGGAGAAAATTGAGCGCGGTGCGCTCGCCCGTGAGCGCCAGCCGCGCGTTTGACTCAACCAGGCCCAGGACTTCGCCGGGCTCGACCTGCGCGCCTTCGAGGACGGCGTCGTCTACCGCCTCCGAATCGCCCAGCTGCCGGTAGACCTCGCGCACAAGCGGCATTCCCGCCAGCGTGAGCGGCTCACGCGCGGTCAGGGCGGCACTGAGGCGCGCATCCTCCCGGACCACGGCCTGGCTGGTGAGGTCGCCGGACCCCAAATCCTCAGCCAAGGCGAGCGCTACCGCCTGCTCGAAAGCTTCGCGCGGCGGCGCCGGCAACTTCACGTGCCGCTCGTCACGCCGCGGAACCGGATGCGCAGGGTCGCGTAGTCCACGTCGCACGGCCAGGCGCCGTTGTAACGGTAGAGCTGGCAGCGAACCACGCCCAGATCATCGATGTGCACGCAGGCCTGGTAGCCCTCCGGGTACGTCATGCTGATGTATTGCCCGCGGGCCCCGTCGGTCTGCGCGTTGATGTCGTAGGCGCCGTCCACCGGCGGTTCCACGTACCAATCGCCTTTCGGCAGCGTGATGGCGCCGGGTTGGAGAAAGATCTCCGGGTCGCTGGTTTGCACGTGCATCCGCGTTAGCCGAGTACGGTCGAGCTTCTGGTCGACAGCGTACCCCGGCGCACCCGTGATCGGGGCGTCCCTTGCCGTGGCCGGCCGCCCGTCGATGACTTGCGAGGGGCTTCGCGGGCGTGGCGGGCCGAGTTCTGGCAAAGTACGCCGCAGACGACAGGGCCGCGATGCGCTGATCTGTTCGCGTCGAGGCCGTTTCTGGTGTGAGTGGAGGGTTCGAGTGGCGTTTGATCCCGCGCCGTACGCCGAGTTTCGGCGGATCGTGGTTGAGGCTGCTAGCCGGGTGATTCTGGGCAAGGAAGCCGAGATCGAGCGCATCCTGGTCGCCTTGCTTTGCCGAGGTCATGTGCTGCTGGACGACGTTCCGGGAACCGGGAAGACGATGCTGGCCCGGTCGATTGCGATTGCGCTGGGCGGTGTGTTTCGGCGCATCCAGTTCACGCCCGACCTGTTGCCGAACGACGTGACGGGCGTGTCGGTCTACAACCAGAAGACGGGCGAGTTCGAGTTTCGTCCGGGACCGGTGTTCGCGAACGTGCTGTTGGCCGATGAAATAAACCGAGCCACGCCGCGGACGCAGTCGGCGATGCTGGAGGCGATGAGCGAAACGCAGGTGAGCGCCGATGGGGTGTCGCGTCCGTTGCCGACGCCGTTCATTGTGCTGGCCACGCAGAACCCAGTGGAGTTTGAAGGGACGTTTCCGCTGCCCGAGGCGCAGTTGGACCGTTTCATGATGCGGCTGTCGCTTGGCTATCCGACGTTCGACGACGAGCGCAACGTGTTAGCCGGCCAGCGGCATGGACATCCGATTGACGACCTGGAACAGGTCGCCGACCTTCAGACGCTGGCCGATCTGCAGCGTGGCGTGGGCGACGTGCATGTGGACGAGACGGTGACCGAATACTTACTGCGCCTGGTACGGGCGACGCGCGACCGGCCGGAAGTTTCGCTGGGCGCCAGCCCGCGGGGCTCGCTGGCTTTGCATCGCGCCTCACAAGCGCTGGCCGCAACGCGGGGTCGCGGCTTCGTGCTGCCGGATGACGTGAAGGAGCTGGCGCCTTCGATACTGGCTCATCGGGTGCTGGTTTCGGCCGAGCATTCGTTGCGTGGAGTCACTTCGGACGCTTTGGTGCGCTCGCTGATGGAATCGACCGAGTTGCGGCTGGTTGACGAGGACGGCGAATAGCGGTCGTGCGCCGGCGAGGCCGCTCCGGGCGCGTTGACACTTCGGATGTGAAGGGGCTGGTTCGCTGATGCTGGTGGCGGTGACCGGGGCGGCGGGGTTTCTGGGCAGTCACACGTGCCAGGCGCTGCTGGATCGCGGACATTGCGTGCGCGCGGTGACGTGGCTGAACGACGTTTCGCGAATGCTCGAGGCGCTGGCCGACAGGATGGACATTCGGCCAGCTGACGTGCGCGACCCGGCGTCACTATCTGAAGTGCTGGCTGGTGTGGATGCCGTGGTACATACGGCGGCGGTTATCAGCGTGGACGACGGGCGGTCGGCGCGATCGGTTGTGTCAATCAACGTCGACGGGGCGCGGACGGTTGCGCAGGCCTGCGCGGATGGCGGGATATCGAAACTGGTCCACGTTAGCTCTATTCATGCTTTTGGTGGGTTGAAGGGCAAGACGCTGGATGCGTCCCATCCGCTCAACCTGGGTGCGTCGCACAGCTACGGATATTCGAAGGCGAACGGGCATCGTGCCGTTCTTGAAGTCTCGGAGCGGCGAGGGCTGAACACGTCGATCATCTGTCCGTCCGGAGTGATGGGGCCGGGCGATTCGCGGCCGAGCAACGTAGGCGGAATGCTGCTGGCGATCGCGCGGCGGCGCTTGCCGGTGCTAATCAAGGCCGGGTATTGGTGGTGCGACGTTCGGGACGTTGCGCGCGCGACGGTGGCGGCGCTGGACGTTGACGATGGCGGGGGACGGGTGTACCTGACGCCTGGGTATTACGCGTCGTTCGTCGACCTGGCGCGTATGTGCTCGGCGGTGCTGGGAAAAGACGTGGGCCGGCCGGTTGTGCCGATGGCGGTGGCCGTGATGGGGCTGCCGTTCGTTCAGGCGCTTGCGCGGCTTCGCCGCCAGGCGCCGCTGTACGGCCGGGAGGCGCTGGACTTCGTGAACGACTGTCCGGTGGCGGTGGATTGCGGACCGGCGGAGCGGCGCCTGGCCTATGCGCCCCGGGCGTTGGACGAAACGGTTTGCGACACGCTCGGCTGGTTCCAGCAGGCCGGGATGCTGGGCGCGTGACCATGCACGACAACCTGATCATGTGGATCTGGCTGCTGCTGCCGATTCCGGTGTTTTTTGTGGCGATGTCGAAGTGGGATCCGCTTGGGCGTCGAGGCGGCCGGGGGGGTGGACCTCAGGTGGACGCGCGCGTCGGGTGGTTCGCGATGGAGATTCCTTGCCTGCTCGTATTGCCGGGTGTCTACCTGACGAGCGGCAACTACCACCTGATTGGGACGCTGGTGGTACTGCTCTGGATCGCCCACTACGCGCATCGGACGCTGATTTGGCCGTGGTTCATTCCGCGGCGCGGGGCGTCGGCGCCAGTGACGCTCTCGCTCTTCGGGTTGGCGTTCAACGTAATGAACGGGTACTTGATCGGCGGGTTCATATCGAGCGTGTCGCCCGATCAGCTTGGGCTGGCTGACGGCCTTCGATATGCGGTGGGGGCGGCGATCATGCTCGGCGGCGCGACGTTGAACATCTGGTCGGACTACGCGTTGCGCGCGCAGCGGCTGCGAAGCCGGAAGCGCTATGTGCTGCCGCGAGGCGGGGCGTTCGAGTGGGTGTCGTGTCCGAACTTGCTGGGGGAGATCGTGGAGTGGTCGGGGTTGGCGTTGATGATCTGGTCGCTTCCGGGTCTGGCGTTCGTGTTGTGGACCGGCGCCATCCTGATTCCAAGGGCCATGTGGCGTCACCGGCAGTATCAGCGGATGTTCGCGGACTATCCCCACCAGCGGCGGACGCTGATTCCGCTTGCGACTTGGTCGAGGCAGGCGCGTTGACGCGCGTGGTCGCGACACTGACCGGGCCGGGATGGATTGGGCTGCGGCATGCCTAGCCTGATCATTTTGTCGGTGGTGCTGCTGGGCGCGGCGCTGTTTACACGGTTTACGTTTTTGTTCCTGGCGTCGTACCTGCTGATAGCCATGCTGGTGCTGACGCACCTGTGGGTGTGGCGGATGCGCCGCGGGTTGCGGGTGCGCCGAGAGTTTGCGCCGCGGGTGTTTCAGGACGAGACGGTGAAGGTGACGATCCACATTGAGAACCGCTCGTTGCTTCCGGTGCCCTGGTTGAGCGTGCGCGAGGCGCTGCCGACCCGGATTGCGACCTACGACGCGCTACGGCAGGTGGTGCGGTTGCGGCCCAAGGGTGCGACGACGATCGAATACACGTTGCCCGCCACGCATCGCGGGTATCACCGGCTGGGTCCCTTGCAGGTCCGGTTTGGCGACGTATTTGGTCTGGCAAGCCAGGACCTGCTGATCGATACGGCCGAGTTCGTGATCGTGTATCCGCAGATCATTCCGATTGAGGCGTTCCAGATTGAGTCGAACACGCCGTTCGGGGACATGCGGTCGCACCAGCGGATCTATCTCGATCCGATCCGGGTGGTGGGGGCGCGGGAGTACGAGCCGGGGGATTCGCAGCGGCTGATCAACTGGAAGGCGACGGCGGCGGCCGGGCGCCTGATGGTGCGAAACCTGGAGCCGGCGGTGAGTCACGAGATTCAAATTCTGGTTGACCTGAATCACAGCAGCTACAGCCGGATGTGGCGCGGGCCGGCCTCGGAGATGGCAGTGACGGCGGCAGCTTCGCTGGCGGCGTTCATGCTGGAGAACCGGCAAAGCGTGGGAGTCGTGGTGAACGGACTGGACCCGATCTACCTGGGCGGGGTTCGGGGCGGATCGCATGAAGAGATGCGGGAGCGGATGGGCGGGCGGGTTCCGCGAATTCCCATTGGGCGGGGGCGCGGGCACCTGATGTCGTGTCTGGATTTGCTGGCCCGGGTTGAACTGCTGGCGGGGGAGAGTGCCGGCAGCGCGATTTCGACGGCAGGTGGATCGTTGCCCTGGGGCGCGACGCTGATCGTGCTGACGGGACTGCGGTCCAACGAGTTGTTGGCGAGCCTGATGGCGCAGCGCAAACTGGGCCACCGAGTGATCGTCGTGTTCACCGACGGATCAGCGGCCACGCTGGCCGCCGGGGCCGCGCGGGCCGCTGGGCTGACGGCTTTCGCCATTACAGACAAGGAACAGGTACGTGTCTGGCGACACGACCGAGCGGCCGTATAGCCGGACGATCCTGGGCGCGATCGCGACCGTCTGCTTTGGGCTGTTCGGCGCGGGACTGACGCTGTGGTTGCAGACGATAACCGTGGGCCCGGACCGGGCTTTTGCCGTCGTGGTGATCATGACTCTGGTGTTTGTGGTGTCGATGGTGGTGGCGGCGTACGGCGGGCGGCACTCGGCGTCGAGCTACAACTGGAAGCACTGGGCGGCGCTGGTGGTTCCCATCCTGCTGCTGGCTCGGATTACCGCGTTTTTCGGAGCGCCACGGGACTCGCGCGATGGACCCCTGGAGATCGTGGGCGGGCTGCTGGACCTGACGATGCTGGTCCTGATCATGGTTCTGGCGCTGACGTGGATGGCGGGAATGCGGGTGCTGCGGAACATCGAGATCCTGCATCCCCAGCGGTCGGAGATTCCGCCGTCGAAGCAGTCGCCGCAGTATTACGCGTGGCTGAACGACCGGGGCCGGTACGTGGACCGGTCGGCGGCGATCGGCGAGTTGACCTCCCTGGCGGCAACGGCCGGCGGACTCCTGGTTGGGCTGACAGCGTTCAACGTGGCGGTTGGTTCGGAGACGCGGCAGGCGGGCGTGGTGCAAACGTCGCTGATCATCATGGTGATGTACTACGTGAGTGTGCTGCTGCTGCTGAGCTACGCGAACCTGGTGCGGCGGACATCGCAATGGTCGCTGGAATTGGCGGCGCAGGCGCCGGGCCTGACGGGCACCTGGATTCGCTCGGCCTTGTTCCTGCTCGTGGTGGCGCTGGTGGTGGCCCTGCTGGTGCCGGCGATCGACACGGATGTGTTTGTGGGCTTCGGCCTGGCGGTCCTGGACGGGATGCTCTGGGTGGCTCGAATTATTCTGGCGATCGGCTTGCTGGGGGTGAGCCTGTTCGCACGTCTGCTGGCGCTGATGCGACCGGAAGGCGGGGGACCCATGCAGGCTCCGCCGCCGGAACAACTGCTGCAGCCGGAGGGCGAGGGCCTGGACTTCACGCTCTTCCTGGCGGCACTGATTGTGCTGGTGGTCGGCGGACTCGCGTTCTTCTGGATGTTCCGAGCGGTGCAGCGGAATTATCGGCGCGTCTCGGCGCAGCGAGCCAGCCGGTCATTGCTGGGCCATGTGCTGCTGGTGTTGCGGGCACTGCTGGCGTCGATCCTGGGGTTGTTCGGATGGACCCGCACGGTGGCGCGGGCGGTGGGCGCGTCGGTGAGGGCGCTGGCCGGGCGGCGGGGCGCGGTGCGGGCGAACTTGTCGGCGATGGGTCGTCGAGGAGGGGGATCGGTGCGCCAGCAACTCCACGCGATCTACGCCGAGACGGTGGACGAGGCGTCGGCGCGCGGCGTGTTTCGGGGGCCGTCGGCGACGCCGAGCGAGTACCGGGAGCGACTGGCCGCTCGCTGCCGAGGGGCAACGACCGCGGTGGACGGTTTGACGGATATGTACATGGCCGCCCGCTATGCGCCGGAGCTTGGACCTGACCATGAAGTGGAACGCGCGCGCCGCCTGCAGGCCGACGTAGCCCGGGCCCTGCAGGCCCCGCCGGATGACTGAGGACCTGTTCGCGCACGCCGGCGCCCAGGCACGGGCGGCGGCGATGCCGTTGGCGGCGCGGATGCGGCCACGCTCGCTGGACGACTTCAGCGGGCACGCGGACCTGGTGGGGTCGGGCGCGCCGCTGCGGCTGGCGCTGGAACGCGACGAGATGTGGTCGGTGGTGCTGTGGGGCTCGCCGGGCACGGGCAAGACGAGCCTGGCGCGAATTGCGGCGGCGATGACCGAGCGGCGCTTTGTGGAGCTGAGCGCGGTGTCGGCCACGGTAAAGGATGTGCGCGGGGTGATTGCGCAGGCGGCCAGCGACCGGAATCTGTACGCGAAGCGCACGCTGGTGTTCCTGGACGAGATTCACCGGTTCAACAAGGCGCAGCAGGATGTGCTGCTGCCGGCGGTGGAGGACGGGGTGATTGCGCTGTGGGGCGCGACCACGGAGAACCCGTACTTCGAACTGAACGCACCGTTGCTGTCGCGGATGCGGGTGCTGCGCTTGCAGCCGCTGGAGGCCGAGGACCTGCGGTCGATCATTGAGCGGGCGCTGACCTCGCCGGAGGCGCTGGGCGCGCACGCGCCGCGCTTTGACGAGAGTGCTATCGATGGGGCGGTGGCGGCGTCGGGCGGGGATGCGCGGGTGGCGCTGAACTGGATCGAGTCGGCGGCGGCGTTCGCCAGGGAACGTGGGCTGGAGACCGTGAACGCCGACGTGGCGAGGCAGGCGGCGCTGACGCGGCAGGTTCGCTACGACCGGGCGGCGGACGAGCACTACGACACGATTTCGGCGTACATCAAGAGCGTGCGCGGGTCCGATCCCGACGCGGCGCTGTTCTGGCTGGCGAAGATGCTGGAAGGCGGCGAAGCGCCGGAGTTCATGGCGCGGCGCATAGTGATCCTGGCCTCGGAGGACATCGGGAACGCGGATCCGCAGGCGTTGCCGCTGGCCGTCGCGGCGGCCAGCGCGGTGGAACGGCTGGGTTTGCCGGAAGCTCGCTACGCGCTGGCGCAAGCCACGAT
>JAKZUJ010000270.1:0-4515 GCA_047516685.1 Chloroflexota bacterium
AAGCGGAGGCCCTGCGAGTTCCCGCGCAACTGTGAAGCTTCTGTTCGATCAGGGCACCCCCGCGCCGCTGCCACGTCATCTCAACGGTCATGTGGTGGATGCGGCGGCCGAGCGCGGCTGGTCAGATCTGGATAACGGAGATTTGATAAAAAACGCCGAGCGGGAAGGCTACGACGTCCTGATCACCAGCGATCAGAATATGCGAAATCAGCAGAACCTTGCCGGTCGAAGGCTGGCAGTGGTCGTTGTGCTCTCCACCGCGTGGCCCAAGGTAGAGCTGCGCGTCGAGGACATCCGTTCGGCGCTTGACCAGATAGGCCCCGGGGAACTGCGGGAAGTCTCGATCTGAGGCAGAGGCGTCACGAGCGGAAGACGGGCGGGTCGGGGACGCCGCCCGTACGCAAGACGCGGGGGTGGGGCCGGTGGATCACGAGCGGAAGACGGGCGGGTCGGGGACCCGCCCCTACGCAAGACGCGGGGGTGGGGCTGGTGGATCTCGACCGGAAGACGGGCGGGTCGGGAACCCGCCCCTACGAAAGAGGCGGGGGCGGGGTGGGGCCGGTTGATCACGATGGGAAGACGGGCGGGTCGGGGACGGCGGCCCTACGAAGGGCAGGACGGGGGCACGGGGTGGGGCCGTTGGACCTCGAGCGGAAGACGGGCGGGTCGGGAACCCGCCCCTACGAAAGACAGGACGGGAGGGCGCGGGGTGGGGGAGACTTTGCAGCGACGGGATGCATGGGCGGACTGTGGGGAATGGCTTCGGGTGGCTTCCAGGCAGGAGGACAGTGGTTGGCCGAAGCGTCGGACGCCGCGATTGCGGGGGTATGACTACTCGCAGGCGGGGGCCTATGCGGTGACGATCTGTACTCACGGTGGAGCGTTTCTGTTCGGTCGAGTGAGCGACGGCACGATGGAGTTGAGCAGAGCCGGTCGTCTCGTCGAAGCCGTGTGGGATGGGCTGCCGGCGTATTACCGGCAGGTCACGTTGGATGCGTTGGTGGTGATGCCGGATCACGTGCATGGGGTGATCGTCTTCAAGGATCGGCCTTTGCCGGCGGAGTTAGAGTCGGAGGTCGGCCCGGCGCCAGAAGGCGTGTCGGTTGGGTCTCGACCGGAAGACGGGCGGGTCAGAGACGCCGCCCCTACGAAGAGGCGGGCATCTCGGCGGCGTGGGTTGTCGGAGGTGGTGCGGGGGTTTAAGTCGATGTCGGGGCGGCGGTTGAATGCGTTGCGGGGGACGCCGGGGGTGGCGGTGTGGCAGCGGGGGTTTTACGAGCATGTGGTGCGGAATGAGGAGGATCTGAATCGGATTCGGCAGTACATCGTGGAGAATCCGGTGCGGTGGTGGTTGAAGCGGGAGGGTGAGGAACGGGGATTGGGGGACGGCAAGTCGGGGTAGAGGCAAGTTGGGAGGGGAGAGGTGCGATTTGGGTGGAAGCGTTGGCCTCGAGCGGAAGACGGGCGGCGGTCCGGATGGGAGCGGGATGGGGCCGTTGGATCACGACCGGAAGACGGGCGGGTCGGGGACGCCGCCCCTACGAAGGGCAGGACGGGGGCACGGGGTGGGGCCGTTGGACCTCGAGCGGAAGACGGGCGGGTCGGGAACCCGCCCCTACGAAAGATGCGGGGTGGCCAGGCTGTGGACGACGTCGGACACGACGGTGGGGTTGAGTTGGATGTTGACGGTGGCTTGGCCGATGGTGGTGGGGAGGACCCAGCGGATGCGGCTGTTTTGGACTTTCTTGTCGCGGAGCATAGCGTCGAGCACCTGGGCGGGGTCGACGCCACCGAATGACGCGGGGAGGCCGACGGTGGCGAGGAGGTTGTTCTGGCGGGTGAGGTCGGACGTGGTCCAGCGGCCGGTGCGTTGGGCCAGGCGGCCGGCGCCGACCATGCCGATGGCGACGGCCTCGCCGTGGCGGTAGGCGCCGTAGCCGGCGGTGGACTCGATGGCGTGGGCGATGGTGTGCCCGTAGTTGAGGATCGCGCGGATGCCGCGGTCTTCGGGATCCTGGTCGACGACGCGCGCCTTCCAGCGCACGCAGCGCTCGACCAGTTGGGCCAGCAGCGCGGGGTCGTCCAGCCGGTCGCACGACAGCTCGATGAGGTCGAACAGCTCGGCGTCAAAGATGACGGCGGTCTTGATGACTTCGGCGTAGTCGGCGATGAGCTGCGCGCGCGGCAGCGAGCCGAGCGCGTCGGGATCGATGATGACGCGGACGGCGGGGTAGAACGCGCCCACCAGATTCTTGCCGGCGGGCAGGTCCACGGCGACCTTGCCGCCGATGCTGCTGTCGATCTGGGCCAGCAGCGTGGTGGGGATCTGCACGAGCGGAATGCCGCGGGCGTAGGTGGCGGCAACGAAGCCAACGAGGTCGCCGGCCACTCCGCCGCCGAGGGCGATCAGCGGTTCGCGGCGTTCGGCGCGCTCGGCCGCCAGCCAGTCGTAGAGGTCGGCGGCGACGTCCAGCGATTTGCTCTGCTCGCCGGCTGGGAACGTTCGTGCCTGCACTTGCAGCCCGGCGGAGGCGAGGGCGTCGATCACGCGGGCGCCCAGCAGGTCCATGACCGAGTCGTCCGCACAGAGAAACGCGCGTCCGGTGGGCGCCACGTCGCGCACGATCTGGCCGGCACGGGCCAGGGCGCCGCGGCCGATGATCACTCCTTCGAGGGCGTTCATGCTGTGGCCTGCAGGGCGTGGGCGATTTGGTCGGCGATCGCGTCGATGGTCTTGCCGTTGGTGTCGATGCGCAGCTGGGCCTGCTCGTAGGCGGCGGTCCGTTCGGCGCGCAGCGCGCGCAGGCTGCCGGCGGGGTCGTCACCAAGCAAGGGGCGCGGCTCCTCGGCCAGGGCCGGCGCCAGCCGCCGGGCCGCCTCGTCGGGGTCGACGTCCAGCCAGACCACCAGCCCGCGGCGCAGCAGCGCGGCGCGGGTCAGCGGGTTCACGAAGGCGCCGCCGCCGAGGGCCATGACCTGGCGCGGCCGGGCCGCCAGTTCCAGCACGGCGGACTGCTCGAAGCCGCGAAACACGGACTCGCCTTTCATGCTGAACAGCCAGGGAATGGAGCGGCCGGTGCGACGCTCGACCTCGGCGTCGCTGTCCTGGGGCTTCCAGCCGAGGCGCCGGGCCAGGGCGTTGGCCACCGTGGACTTGCCGGCGCCGCTGATGCCGACCAGGAAGACGCGGTCCACATCGCCGGCCGCGGTCATTCGGACGCCGGTCGGACCGCGTAGCTCTGGCGGAAGCGTTCAAGGTTGTCGAGCGTTTCCGGCAGGCTGTCGCCGCCAAACTTGTCGAGCATGGCGTCGGCGAGGACGAGCGCCGTCATGGCCTCGCCGATCACGCCGGCGGCCGGGACGACGCAGACGTCGGACCGTTCGAAGTGCGCCGTGGTGGGCTCGAGGGTGCGCACGTCGACCGTGCGCAGCGGTCGGCGCATGGTGGAGATGGGCTTGAGGGCGCCGCGAACCACGACGGGCTGTCCGTTGGTCATGCCGCCTTCGAAGCCGCCGGCGCGATTGGACAGGCGGGCCCAGCCACGGTCGGGATCGATGGTGATTTCGTCGTGCACGTCATGGCCGCGGGCGGCCGCGTTGGCGAAGGCCGGGCCGATCTCGGCACCCTTGACGGCGTTGATGCTGACGATGGCCTGGGTGAGGCGGGCGTCGAGCTTGCGGTCCCAGTGCACATGGCTGCCCAGGCCGATGGGCGCGCCCCAGGCCACGACCTCGAAGACGCCGCCCAGGGTGGACCCGTCCGTTCGCGCGCTGTCGATCTCCGCGATCATTGCGTCCGCACGCTCGGCCGTGACCGCGCGCACGGGCGAGGCTTCGACGTCGTGCCAGGGCCAGGACTCCGGGCGCGCGTGGTCGAGTCCGGGCTCGTCGGCGACGGATCCAATGCGGGCGGTGCGGCTGCGAATGCTGACGCCCAACTCGGCCAGGAACTTGCGCGCGACCGCGCCCACGGCCACGCGGGCCGTGGTTTCGCGGGCGCTGGAGCGCTCCAGAATGTTACGCAGGTCGTCGGTGCCGTACTTGATCATGCCGGCCAGGTCGGCGTGCCCGGGTCGCGGTTTGGTGACGGGCGGCACATCGGCCTGCACTGCCTCGATCGCCATCTTTTCGCCCCAGTTCGCCCAGTCGCGGTTTTCGATGAGCATGGTGATGGGGCTGCCCAGGGTCCGGCCGAGGCGCACGCCGCTGCGAATGAGGGCCTGGTCGCGCTCAATCTTCATGCGGCCGCCGCGCCCGTACCCGCCCTGCCGGCGGGAGAGGTCGGGGTTGATGTCGCGGACGCCGAGCGGCACGCCCAGGGGCAGGCCCTCGACGATGACGGTCAGGCCGGGGCCATGCGATTCGCCGGCGGTGAGGTAGCGGAGGTTTCCCATTGGTTCAGCCTGAGGTCTCTGGTGGGTCGGCGTCCAGCGCGGCTCGGGCGGCCGCCAGCATGGTACGCGCCGGGGCCGGGCGCCCGGTCCATTGTTCGAGGCTGGCGGCGCCCTGCATGAC
>JAKZUJ010000271.1:0-4348 GCA_047516685.1 Chloroflexota bacterium
GCAAAACGCCATCCCCGGCGGCCAGTAGGCCAGGTCCCCGACCTCAACGACATCCGAGGCGTCCGGCTCTTGGTCGGCCTGCACGCCAATGTCGAAGTAAAACTCGCGTCCCCACGTGTTTACCGTGCGGGCGATTGGCAGCGCGTCCCAGATGGCGTCTGCCGTCGCGGTGTCGAAAAGCTCGCCCTCAATCTCGATATCGCCAATGGTGATGGTGATCGCTCGGGGCATGTTGGGGCGGACCGGTGGAAGCGCGCCTGACCTTAGCAACCCGGCCGCTGCCGAGCGATTGACCGCACGGCCAGTGCACGGCCACCGCTCTCTGCGTTGAGCCTATCGAAGGTCGAACCGGGCGAGCGGTCGCTAGGAGAACTGCGCGGCCTTCTCCGCGTACTTCTGCACGGTGGTGGCGAACTCGGCGTGACTCCAAGTCAACGGACTCACGCTCAGCGGCGCTCCCGAGTATGGGTGGACCTGTTCGGCCAGCGTGCCGCTGGGCAGGGACCGGTCGGTCACCCAGGCCAGGATGTCGCGGGCCGGTTCCAAGTCGGCCTCCGAGGCCGCCAGCGCCACGTACCACTGCGCCAGCCACAGCGTGCAAATGAACCAGGGATTGCCCGGCACTCGCCGAATGTCGTCGCTGACTTGGTGGTAGTAGTCGTTCTGGTAGCGCGCGACGCCGCCAACCTGGGATTTCACCGTCAACTCGTCGCGCACGCTCTCCATCGTGGACCGCACCCGCGAATCCTGCGCGTCGAACATCCCGAACCGCCACACTCCATGCACGCTCGCGTCGATGTTCAGGTCCGGCGTTAGCGATCCGTCGTCGTTGACCTCGACACGCCGAATGAAACGCTGGTGCTCTTCGCTGTACAGGTGCTTCAGTGCCGCCGTTCGGATTTCAGCCGCCGCTGTCCGATATTGAGACGCCGTCTCCAGTTCCCCGAAGCCCTCGGCGAACTCCGCCGCCGCTTGCAGGCCCGCCCACACCGAGGCGACCGTGAACGTGTGAATCCCCAGGCGTTCTTCCCAGAGATCCCACGAGGCAGCCGGCAAACCGCTGGGCTCGTGGCGATAGCGGACCAGAAAGTCTGCCGCGCCCTTGATGAGCGGGGCATACACGCCGCGGATGAATTCCGTGTCCTGAAACCGCTGGTTGTAGAGGCTCAGCGCCCATATCACCAGCGCGGTCTCGTCCTCCTGGATAGGCAGCACGCGCTGGCGGTCGGCGTTGGCCCAGGGGTGCCAGCTGCTGCCGGGCGAGCCGTCGGGATGGTACTTGTGCAGCATGAAACCGCCCGGCTGCAAGGCGCGGCGGCAGAACTGGAAGAAGCGGCCGGCCAATTCGCGCTGGTTGGCGCCTATCAACGCCTCCGCCACCAGCGCGCCGTCGCGCGGCCACATGTAGCTGTAGGTGTCGCGCCCAAACTGCAGGATGTCGCTGTCATTCGCGGCGATGATCGCGCCGCCGTCGTCGATCTGCGTGCGAACCACCAGCATGCTGCGCCGGTAAAGGCTCCGGCTGCGCGGCGCCAGCGGCCAAAGATCCGTGGGATCCCGCGTGATCCAATAGGACCAGTAGTCGCCGGTTCGCTGGATGAAGCTCTCGGGAGTGCGCTCGACAACCGTGTCGTTGTGATCCTTGGCCCGAAAGAAGTCGTCGGAGGCCACGATCCAGTAGTGGGCCGTCCCGTCGCCGCCGCCAGGTACCGTCAGCTGCACGGAACCCACGCTGTCCACCAGTCCCTGGGCGATGGCGTTGCCTTCCAGGCGCCCGTCTTCAGCGTCGAGCCAGGTGCCTTGCGCAGCGTCTTCGGACTTGCCGCCCACGCTGAATTGGTCGAAGCCCACCGCGTCCCCGACTTGCGCGTTGCACAGGAACTGCACGTTGCGCTTGTAGTGCACGATGCCCTGGGTCCAGGGGTCGAAGTAGGCCGTGTCGCCGATGCCGTCGCGCTCCAGCCAGAAGTCGGCGTGGAAGTAGAGGTTGAAGGTTCGTTCGCGGTCCACTAGGTTCTTTACGAGGATCCGGCGCACGAAGATCGGACGGTCGAAGTCCACCGCGTCGGCGCAGGCAAGTTCCACACCCAGCCGTGAGTTCACGAGCCGCACGTTGGTGACCAGCGTATTGTCGGCGTAGTCGAGATCGCGCGACCACTCGTCGTTGCTGATCCACGAGAACTGACCATCCACGCTGATGCCAAACCGACAGGCGCGCCCGCCGGTTTGGTTCTCGGCGCCGACTCGCGGGTAGTAGATGTCCCGCACGCGATAGCGCGAGTCGAAATTCACGAGCATCGATCCGTTGCCCAGGGCGAGATCGCGTGGCATGGCGTGAACTCCATTTATTCGGTGCGCCCGGCGCATTGTCGCAACTGCGGCCGTCGCGTGGCGCGTTGACATCGCTTTTGGCGGCTCCCTAAGCTCGCCGCACCGACCGCTCGCTGTCTTGGGAGTCGATTTCGTGGCCGCCCGACACAAGATTCTGATAACGGACTACGTCTGGCCTTCCACCGACCCCGAACGGGAAGTGCTGGCCGAACTCGACGCCGAGGTCGTGGAAGCCGACTCCGGCGACGAAGACCGCCTCACCGAACTGGCGTCGGACGTCACCGGCATCCTGACCTGCTTTGCCAAGGTCACCGAACGGGTTGTCCGGGCCTCGCCCCGCTTGCGCGTCGTGGGACGCTACGGCGTCGGCACCGACAACATCGACGTGGACACCTGCACCGAGTTGGATGTTCCGGTGACCTTCGTGCCGGACTACGGCTACGAGGAGGTGGCGGACCACGCGATGGCGCTGCTGATGGCGCAGGCGCGCGGCGTGGCCGTGCTGGACCGCAGCGTGCGGACGGGCCAGTGGAGCAACCAGCCGGCCCGGCCCATGCACCGGATGCGCGGCCGCGTGCTGGGCATCCTGGGCTACGGACGCATTGGCTACGCCCTGGCCCAGCGCGCAATTCCGCACGGGCTGCGGATCCTGGTCCACGACCCCTACATCACCGCCGAACGGGTGGCCGACATCGGGGCCGAACTGGTCGACAAGGATCGCCTGGTGGCTGAATCCGACTTCATCTCGGTCCACGCCCCGCTCACTCCCGAGACGCGTCACACCATCGGCGAGCCGGAATTGCGGGCCATGAAGCCAACCACCTACATCATCAACACCGCGCGGGGGCCCTTGATTGACGAATATGCCCTGGCTCGCGCCATTGACGAAGGTTGGATTGCCGGCGCCGGCATCGACGTACTCGAACAGGAGCCTCCGCCGCCCAATCACCCGCTCATCGGTCTGGAGCGCGCCCTCGTAACCCCGCACGCGGCCTTCCTCTCGGAAGAGTCACTGCTGGAACTCGAACGGCGCGCGGCCCTGTCCGTCGTCCGCGTGTTGCAGGGGCGAATGCCCGAGTACATCTGGAACCGCGAGGTGCTGGAACGGGTCAGCCTGATCGACGACTGAGGTCGGCGCGCCGCTTCACGATTCGATGAAGCTCTCGTAGAACCAGGCGAGACCGACGCCAGCCAGCGTCCCGATCACTATCCCCACGATGTCGACGCCAATGTCGCCAGTAAAGGGAACCAGGGACGCCGTCCCCTCCTCGGCGCCTTGCCAGACCCACCAGCGCGCCAGAAACCACCAGCCAACCAAGCCGGCCACGAAAACCGCCAGCCGCATGCGCAAACGTCCGACCGCGAACGTTGTGGCTCGTCGGCCCACCATGGTTTGTGCCGGTCGCTCGACGCTCGGACCCTGTTTGGCGGCCGCCTCCGAGGTGGCAATTTCAGCCTCGACGATGCTGCGTGCATCCGCGCCCGCCGGCGCACTGCTCACGATGGCCAGCACGGTCGGATAGCTCCGGTAGAAGTAGTAGCGAAAGACGAAGCTGAGCGGCAGCCCCGTGGCAATGCCCAGGCCAATCACGGCACTGGCCTGCGCATATTGCGACAGTGCCAGCGCGACGAGCAGGATCACCCAGAGCAGCCCCTGGTGAATGAGGTACTGCTGATCGGTGGGCTGGACCGTGAAGTGCTCATGCACCATCGCCCGCCGCCAGCGCCAGCGCTCAATGACTCCCAGGCCAATTCCCCCAGCACACATCAGCGCCGCGGCTGGCGCCGCCTGAATGATCAGGAGCACGAGCGCGGGCAGCGCGCCGACCAGAAAACCTGCCATCACGATCGCCGGCCAGGCGGCGATGGCCTCGCGCAGGTGCGTGCGGTACTGGATGAAGGCCCGACCGGCTTCATGCGGCGCATAACCGGCGTTGATCATGGCCCGCACCGCGTGTTGCGTGTGCTGCGGATCTTCGGGACGGCCTGGTCGTAGCATGTCAGGCTCCTAGCTAGG
>JAKZUJ010000272.1:0-4257 GCA_047516685.1 Chloroflexota bacterium
CGGCGCATCGAGCGCCGATCCGCCCATCGTGGCAGAGCGCAATCCTCGCTGGCCGAATGCGGTCGCCTGCTTCCGCGCGTCTCTCGCGGTTAAACTCCGCCGATTGTCCATCCCGGCCCAGAGGCTGCGATGATGGGAGTATTGACTACAGACTGCCGGCGCGACGTGCGCAAGGCTTCGGCGCGTTGAGGGCGGTTCATCCCGATGGGCGAGCTAATGGATAACCGGTTGGCGCGGACGGCTGCAATTGCCGTCCTGCTCGGCATCGCCGTTGCCGGCGTGGTCTGGCTGTTCATCTTCTTCTCCGGCGGCGCCGGCGAGGCCAGCCAGCCCATCTCCGCGCCGCAACTCACGCTGCCTCCGGCCACCGCCGCCGCGGCTGCCCCGGCGCCAGCCACCGCCGCTCCAACAACCGCCGCTCCGGCCACGGCTGCCCCTGCCACGGCCGCGCCTCAGCCGCAGGCCACCCAGGCGCCCGCGGCCGCACAGGCCACCGGCGACGCCAAGCTCTACCGCATAGTCCCCGAAGAGTCCGAGGCTCGCTTCGAGATCGACGAAATCCTGCGCGGCGAACCAACGCGCGTCGTCGGGATCACCGATCAGGTGGCCGGCGACATCATTCTGGACTTTGCCGATGCCGCGGCCTCACAGGTCGGCGTGATCCGCATCAACGCACGCACGCTGATGACCGACGAGGATCGCCGCGACCGCGCCACCCGCTCCCGCATCCTGCAGTCGGCCGAAGACCAGTACGAGTTCGTGGAATTCACCCCCACCGCGCTCGAGGGTCTGCCCGGCTCGGTGGCCGTCGGTGACACGGCCAGCTTCACGATCGTCGGCGACCTCAAAATCCGCGATATCACGGCCGAGGCGCGTTTCGAAGCCACGGTCAACGTCGTTGCCGAGGACCGTCTTGAAGGGACGGCCGAAACCACGGTGCTGCGCTCGACCTACAACCTCGTGATTCCCAGCGTGCCCTTCGTTGCCGACGTGGGCGAGGAAGTCCTCCTGGGCATCAAGTTCGTGGCCACCGCCGTCGATCAGTAGACCGGCACGGCCGCGCCGCGGTACCCGTGCGGCGCGGCCGTGGCTAAACACCCCAGCAAGAGCGGCGTGCCGCCCTCAGGCGTTGAGGATGACCTGCGCCGTCACCTGCGTCAGCTTGCGCAGCTCCGCGTGCGGCATCCATTCATCCACTGAGTGGATGTCGCGATAGCCGGTGCCCAGGATCGCCGTTTCGATCCCTTTCTCGTTGAAGTTCTGCGCGTCGCTGCCCCCAAAGGTGTGCACGAATCGCGGTTCAAGACCGGCAGCCTGAATTGCCGCGTATGCCACCTGGAGCGCTGGGTGGTCGTGGCTGAACCGGGTCGGCTGAAATTTCTGCTCCGTCTCGATCTCGACTCGACCCCCAAACGCCGCCGCCGCGTCCTCCAGAGCCTTGCGCATCGCCGCCACTTGCCGGTCCAGCGCCGCCTGCGTCAGGGCCCGCGCCTGGCCCACCAGCTTCGCCTCGGGCGGCACGATGTTGCGGGCCTCGCCGCCCGACACGATCCCCACGTTCGCAACCGTCAGCTCGTCCACCCGGCCCAGCGCCATCTGGTCGATGGCGCGCGACATCATACTCACGGCGCTTACCCCGGTCTCGGGATGCGCCGCCGCGGCCGCGTTTCCGTGGAACGTGACGTTGAAATTGCACGCCGCCGCCTGCCGGTCGCAAACGACGCCCACCGGACCGCCAAAGTCCAGCACCAGGGCCACGCGCGACTCAATGTCGCTCGGGTCAAACGCAGCCGCCCCAAACTGCCCCACGTCCTCGCCCACCGTGAACACCAGGTCGATGGGTCCGTGGTCCAGACCCGCTTCGTCCACCATCGCCACCGCCTCAACGATGGCCGCCACGCCCGCCTTGTCGTCCGCCCCCAGCACGCTCGACCCGTCGGAATAGACCGCGTCCGCCTTCACCACCGGCCGCATCTCCGGCGTTGGCCGCACCGTATCCATGTGCGCGTTGAGCATGATCGGCCGCGAGTCCTTGCCCTTGGCCGGCCAGCGACAGATCAGGTTCCCAATCTCGTCCCGCCGGCAGACCACCCCAGCGGCCTCCAGCCGTGGCCGGATGATCGCCACCACCCGATCCTCGTTGCCCCAGTAGCTATCCACGCTCAGGATGTCGACAAATCCCTGGAGCAGCCGCTCCCAATGCAGTTGCGGCAGCGGTGTTGCTTGAGGCGATCCGGGGTTAGACATGCGGCCAATAGCTCCTGGGGTCGTCGCTCGTCACGCGAGCAGGTCGTTGATGATTTTGCCCAACAGGTAGTGCTTGCGGTCCGGGTACCACCAGATGGCTCGCCCCTCGTGCTCGAGGAAGCTGCCGTAGGTGGCCACCTGCGTCTGATCTTCCGGCGGCAGCGCCACTCCGTCGTTGTCGGCCAGCACCCGCGGCTCGCCGAACGCCAGCGGTTGCCCCTCCGCCGAATCCCGCACCCGCCCGATGCTGATCCAGGCCGGACGCCGGTTTCGCTTGGAGTCGTGCGGACCGTCGGCCCCGTTCGCCGTCCCGACGTTGTTGTGGAAGATCAGCAGGTACCGCACAACCACTGCGCCAAACCTGTTAGCGCGGGTTGACACACCGTGTTTGTGCCTGTATAATGGTCCTAATCGGACAACAACTCGCGTTGTTCGACTGTCCGAAGGAACACGGAAGCTATGGGAATCAGTCTCGAAGACATGGGGGCGGAAGTGGATGCTGTGACACATTACGGCGTCACGGCGGATACGTTCGATAAATACCAGCGCCAGTGGAAGAAGTTCGAAGCTGCCTGCAAGGGATACGGTCAATCGTCGCTCCCAGCCGACCCGCGCACCGTCGCGTACTACATCCAGCAGATGAGCAAGAAGCCGTCCGAGACGGACGGCAAGCCGCTGGGCATATCGTCGTTCCGGGCGGCGTGCAACGCAATCAACTTCTTCCACGGTCTGCGAGACCTGCAATCGCCGACTCACGATCTGCGCGTGCTTGCCATGCTCACGACGCTGCGGCGCGAGCGTCCGGTTGACCCGGCACAGGCAAACCCGCTGGGTGACGACGTGCTGGCGGACATCCGGCGGACAGCGTGCCAGCCGCGCAAAGTGGCTGGGGATCGTGACAAGTACAGCCAATTCAACCCGCGCAAGCGGCCTGAAACCCGCGCCGCCGCTGTCAAGCGTGGCCTGCGAGAGACTGCGTTGTGCACACTTCTGAGTTACAGCGGGATGCGGATTGGGGAGTGCGCCGCGCTTCGCTGGGATTCGATTCGGATTCAGGAAAATGGTACCGCCGCGCTGTTTCTGGAACGCACAAAAGGGAATCGGAGCCGCTACACGGCGATTCCGCATCACGTCGTCTTGGATTTGCTGACGATCCAAAACGGCGCGTCGCCGTCCGATGCGGTGTTTCGCACGCGGAAGAATCGCGCCGCGCATGAGAAGACGTTGGCGCGATGGGTTCGGGAAGCGGTCCAGGCGACGGGTCGCAGCACGAAAGGCTGGTCCGGTCACAGTGGAAGAATCGCCGCGATTCAGCGTCTAGCTAGGAACAATTGCCCACGGGAGATTCGCAACAACTCCCTAGGATGGCGCGGCGGCGCGTCAGACGCGATGGCGACGTACTACACGCGCGAGATCGATTGCTTTGAGGTCTTGAAGTATATGGTCTGAACCGCCAGCACCGCAGCGCACAAGCGCCGCCCGTCGCGTTGACTGGCGGCGTTGTGGCGTCTTGGCCGCGTAGCACCGCCCCACAGCGCCCAGGGCGGTCAGAGACGCGGATTGACTGCCTAGCGGTACTTTCGTGCAGAGCACAGTGGAGTGACGCAATTCACCTTTACCGAAAGGCTAAGCCTCAAGGGTAAATCGCAACTACCTAGGGCCGCGTGATTTCCAATATCTTTTTTGCAATCAGGCTCATGGCTTTAGGAGTCAAGCGCTTTGACCAGTCTTTGCTTACAACATCACCTACTGAAACAAGGCCGTTTTCGACAGCACGCTTATCTGCGGCGACGTGGTGTTGACCCTGCCTATTGGAACTGTCCAAACTTAAGCCACCAGCGGTAAGCGGTTGTATCGTGATTGGCTCATCGATGCCGTCGATGATAATCGTCTGTTGGTTTTTGCAACGAAACGCTGAAGGCATAGGTAGAATTCTCTGCGGGCAATCTGCCCATTGGATGCTAGCACAGGCTACCGCAGCGTCTCAGCGTCTCAGCGTCTTGGTATCCC
>JAKZUJ010000273.1:0-10220 GCA_047516685.1 Chloroflexota bacterium
CGCGGGAGGCCCGATGGCGATTCATGCTGGTGCGCCGCGTCGCTCGACGCTTGCGCCCGCGGACCACGCCAAGTTGGACGACCTGCGAGCGCGTCTGGCCGACCTGAAGTCTGAGCCGGGCGCCACGCTGGAAGCGCTCTACGCCGCGCAGGACGTCTTTTCGTACGTGCCGCCGGAAGCCGTGACGATGATCGCCGAGGAGCTCCGCCTGCCCGAGAGCGAAGTCTTTGGCGTGCTGACCTTCTACACCATGTTTCACCGCAAGCCCGCGGCCAAGTACGTGCTTCGGGTCTGCCGGGACCTGAGTTGCCATCTCTCGGGCGCGCCGGCGGTGCTACACACCCTCAGCGAGGCGCTGGGCAGACGGGTTGGCGAGGTGACCGAAGACGGCCTGTTCGAAATCGAGTCGGTCTCGTGCCTGGGGCTGTGCGACATGCAGCCCGCCGCGCTGGTGAACCTGGAGCAGCACGGACCGCTCGACCCGGAGAAAGTCCGCGGCCTGCTGGCCGACCTGCGCGCGCGGGAGGCCTGATGGAACTCGTCGTCACCAGAAATTTCGGCAACCCGCGGTCGTGGACGCTGGAGAGCTTCCGGGCGGCGGGCGGTTACCAGGCCCTGGAGAAGGTCCTGCGCGAGATGACGCCCGAGGATGTCTCGGACCTTATCAAGGCAGCGGGCTTGAGCGGTCGCGGCGGGGCGTTCTTCCCCACGGGCCTGAAATGGCAGTTCGTGCGCGGAGATCCCAAGACGCCGAGGTACGTGGTGATCAACGGCGACGAGAGTGAGCCGGGCACCTACGTGAACCGCTACTCGCTGGAGCTGGACCCTCACCTGATGCTGGAAGGGATGCTGATCGCGGCCTACGCCTGCAACGCCACGCTGGGCTACGTGTACATCCGCGGCGAGTACGGGCTGGCGCACGAGCGCACGCAGGCGGCGATCCGCGAGGCTTACGAGGCCGGCTATCTGGGCAGCGAAATCCTGGGCAAGGCGGGCTTCGACTTCGAGGTCACCTTCCGCCGCGGCGCGGGCGCCTACATCGTGGGTGAGGAGACCGCGCTCTTCAATTCGCTTGAGGGCAAGCGCGGGAACCCACGCTACAAGCCGCCGTTCCCCACCAACGTAGGCGTGTGGGGTTTGCCCACGGCGATCAACAACGTGGAGACGCTGTCGGCGGCGCCGGCGATCATTCAGAACGGGGCCGAGTGGTTCCAGAACCTGGGCCACGGCGACGCGACCGGCACCAAGATGTACTGCCTGTCCGGCCGGGTGGCCAAGCCGGGCGTGCATGAGCTGCCGCTGGGCACCACCGCGCGCGAGCTGATATTCGACTACGGCGGCGGGGTGCTGGACGGACGGCCGCTGAAGGGCTTCAAGCCGGGTGGCGCCTCGTCGGCGCCGCTGGGACCGGAGCACCTGGACGCCGCGCTGGAGCCGCGGTCCATGGGAGCGCTGGGCACGATCATGGGCACGGGCGGGGTGGTCATTTACGACGACACGGTCTGCATGGTGGACGCCGCCTACCGGGACGCGCTCTTCTTTGAGGAAGAGAGTTGCGGGTTCTGCATTCCCTGCCGCGAAGGCGCGCCCAACCTGGTGCAGATCTGCGAGCGCATCATGCACGGGCAGGCGTCGCTGGACGACCTGGACCTGCTGGAAGACCTGGGCGCAAGCATGATGGCCTCGTTCTGCGGGCTGGGGCAGTTTGCGCACCAGCCGGTGCGCGGGGCCGTGCGGGCGTTCCGCGACGAGTTTGAAGCGCACATCCGCGACCACCACTGCGAAGCGGGCGTCTGCCAGATGACGAACGGCCGATTGGCCTGAGCGGGACGCGCACTTCGGTTCGCAGGCGCGGCGGCGCTAGAAGCGCTTGACTAGGCAGTGTCCATCGGTTCGTGGCGCTTGGCGTCTTCGGTCCAGCGGTACGCACAGCGCTCGCGGAAGTCGCAGTACTCGCAGTGTTTGCCGGGGGTCGGCTCGTAGGCGGCCGCCCCCACCCGCTCGAACAAGACCTGATAACGGCTGAGCACGTCGTCGGCAACGGCCGGGTCGGGCGGCGCGGAGACCGTCTGGTTGTCCTTGAGGTAGTAGACCGTCAGGCGTGACACAGCGTGATCGAAGCCGCGTTCCAGCGCCAGTGCGTAGGTGTGCAGCTGCGTCCGCAGGCGGCCCGGAATTGCCGGCGGGCGGCTGCCGCTCTTGTAGTCAATAATTTCCAGCCCATCGGACCGCTCGTCGACCCGATCGATGATTCCCTCCACGGTATAGGCGTCGTCCGGTCGCAGGCGCAGGCGAAAGCGCCGTTCCAACATCAGCGGTCGGCCCGGGGCGTGGCCGCGGGCCGACCAGAAGCCATCCAGGAGTTCATGGACGCGTTCCCAGATATCCGGCAAGCGCTCGCGGTCCAGCCGGGGCGCGTTGCGCCAGTAGGCGGCATGCAGTTCATGCAGGTCGGCGCGCGTGAGGCGGACGCCGTCACGCATACGCTCGAACGCCCGATGCAGCACCGTGTGCACGATCGCGCCCACGGTCAGCCAGGGGGCGAAGGGCGTAGGCACGCGCTCGATGTAGCGGAAGCGGTAGGCGTAGGGACAGAACTCGTACAGCGCCAGCTTGGAGAAGCTCAGACGCATGGCATTGGCCGAGCTTCGTGGGCGTGGTTCAGCGCGACGGCGCGGCGGAAGGCGGGGCTTTGAGCGCGGCGACGTCGTACCCGATCTCTCGTAAGGCGCGTTCGAACTCGCGCATGTTGGCACGAGTGCTCTCGCGGTGTTCGCGCATGTCGGCGCGCACATCGCCAATAAGCCGGAGCAGCAGGCCGATAGTGCCCAGAAGCAGCGTGACCATGATGCCGAAGCCAGCTAGATGGACAGTGAGGAGGTCGGTCATCGCGTCGGCGCTCTGGTTGGTCCCGTGCCGCTTTCCAGCATGCCACGCCGGGGACGGACATAGAGTATGGGGGCGCCCCCGGAGGGCCCTCAACCCGGCGACCACGACACCGCCGGCTGCGCCTCAGGGGGAGAGGCGAGGTGCGGGTCAGGCGGTGGGATGCGGCGGCCGGCGGGCGGCGGCGGCGTAGGCGCGGCGAAGCACGGATGCGGCGGGCTTGCCGTTGGGCGGGAATCCGGAATTCTCGGCCTCGGTCACATCCGGATCCCAGCGCCACCAGAACACCCCCTGCAATGACTCCCGCCTGTAGGGCAGGCCAAAGAAGGCGGTGTAGAGACTGGCTTGTAGCTCAGGGTCGATCTCGTGCGGGGCCACCGGGTCCGTAGCCCGCGGCTCGGTGGCGGCCGTGGCGGCGCTGCGGTAACCAAGCTCGGTGAAGATGAGCGGGCGGTCCAGGTTTCGGTCGTCTCGCCAGCGTTCGATCTCGTCCAGCCAGACGTTCCAGGCATCGGCGAGCTGGACGTGGCTGATAAGGCGGTCGGCCAGCGGGAAGTAGGCGTTCACGCCAATGAAGTCCAAGTCGTCCCAGAATGGCACGCCGGCATAGCCGCCCGCGCCCGACGAAGGGGCGTGGCTGGCCGCGTAGGTGAGCGGCCCGCCGAATCGCCGCCGGACATCCGCGATCAGCGCGCGCCATTCGGCGGCCAGGGCGTCCTCTGAAAACCCCAGGTCGGTACCGAGGCAGAACAGGCCGGCGCCCGCTTGGGCGGCCACATCGGCGTAGTGACCCGTCATGCGGGCATAGTCGGCGAACCAGGCCACGGGATCAGTGGGCCGGATGTCGCCGCGCCAGACGCCGTCGTCGCTGTCCACGAACGGCTTGAGCATGACGCGGAGGCCGGCGGCCTGCGCGCGGCCGATCAGACGGCGGAGGTCAGCGTCGGGCGGCGTCCGCGACGGGTCGGGACGGATTCGGGTCGAGCCGCGGGTCGCCTGATACCAGCCGGGGGCGACCGCGATCCAGTCGGCGCCAGCCGCGGCTGCGGAATCCACCAGCCGCCCGGCTCGCTGCTGGGCGAAGTCAGTGCCCGAGAGGCCGGCCAGGGTGAGGCCGTGCATGAAGGGAGCGCTGGTGGGATCGCGCCGGCTGACGCCAGCGAATCCGCAGGCGGCGAGACCGGCGTCCGCCGCGGTGAGCGCCGCGCCGGTCAGCAGGGTCCGGCGCGCAACACGGACAGAGACGCGCCTCCCGTTCGGCGCAGGCATCGGAAATGGCTCAGGCAGCGTGGGCTAGCGACCCAGAATCCAGCGCACGTCCTCGCTCATCATCTCTTCGTTCCACATGGGGTTGAACGTGAGGTCGATCTCGGCCTTGCGGACGTGGTCCAGGGACTCGGCTTCCTGCTTGACCTGCTGCAGGATGTACGGCCCGGCCGGACAGCCCGGCGTGGTGAGCGTCATCGTAACGGTGGCACGTTCATCGCCGTCGGCTGCCGTCGGTTCGCCTTCGCCGGGAACGTAGGGGGCGATGTCAACGTCATAGATCAGGCCCAGGTCGACAATGTTGATGCCGATTTCCGGGTCGATGACGGTGCGCAACTGCTCGCGGACCTGGTCGGGGGTTGTGGTATCCATTGGGCTTCTCGCTTTCAAGCTTCGTTAGCAAGCTTCGCAGCCAGTCAGGAGCGCCACAAGACCCGGCGGCTGGTTGCAATGATTGTTGCGTCGGCCGTGGCGTCAGCCGGCGGCGTAGCCGGGCAGGATTCGTACGCCGGGATAGCCCACGGCGCGTCCGGCGTCGATTTCCAGCCGAGGGTCCCACTCGACCGGGTGTATACAATGCGTCCAGGCGGCGCGCTGCGAATCCCAGCAGACCTCGGCCCAGTGGGCCACGCCGGCCCAGTGGGCCTCGTACTTCAGACCCACGCTGCCGGGGCGGACGATGGTGGTGGTGTTGAACTCGAGCTCCAGCGGCGCGTGGATATGCCCGACCACCATCAAGGCGGGCGGCGTCGGCCCGACCAGCCGTTCCAGTTCGGCCGCCGGCGTGTCGGCCCAAATGAAGTCATCCAGATTGACGGCGTTGGCATGCGCCAGCAGCAGCTCTGGTCCATCGTCGACTCGTAACCTCTGGTGTTCGGGCAGCGCGGCGGCGCCTGCGCGCAGGTCCGACGGGACCCGTTTCACCGTCCAGTCGAAGACGGCCAGGATCAGGTCGCGGCGCAGCCCGCGGCCGTGCACCGCCTTGAATGAACCGAGCGCCAGGTCGCGCTCGGTGTCGCCCTTCAGCAACGTCACGCCGGCGGCCTCCAGCTCATCCCAGGTTTCCAGCGGTCGCGGGCCGCCGCAGATCTGGTCGCCGCCGGAGACGACGAGCTGGAACGACCCGTGGGCGCGAATGTCGGCCAGAACCGCGCGCAGGGCGGTCAAATTGGCGTGTATGTCAGTCAGAAACGCGATTCGCATGCAGCGGCCGCGAGGTGGCGAGTTCCGCGCCGGTTCCACGACGGGGCGGCGAGCGGGAAGGGGCTTGTTCAGCCTAAGCAGCGCGCGCCGCGGCTGGCAACCGATTCACCACCGGAGACCGGCCGTGCCCCAAAGCTATGGTAGGCTTGACCGAGCGCGATGCCGTACCTTGCATCGCGTCCTTTTTGTCCCCTATGCCTAAAATCAAAACTCGTAAAGCTGCCGTCAAGAGACTGCGCCGCACGCGGCGCGGAACCATAACGGTCGCCAAGTCGTGGTCCGGTCCGTACCGGCGGCGCAAGAGCCGTCGTGCCCGCCGCGCCAAGGGCCACGAACAGCCGCTGGCGTCTGGGCAGCGACGTCAGGCCGAGCGCCTGCTGGCGAGCTGAGGCAGACCAATGGCCCGCGTTAAGCGCGGCGTAACCAGGCGCCGCCGTCATCGCAAGGTGCTGAAAGCCGTACGCGGTCACCGCGGCGCGCGCAGCCGTCACTTTCGCGCGGCGCATGAGGATCTCATGCACGCGCAGCAGTACGCCTACCGCGACCGCCGGACGCGCAAACGCCAGATGCGACGCCTTTGGATCATGCGTATCAACGCCGGCGCCCGCTTGCACGGCCTGACCTATGGCACGTTCATACGAGGCTTGCGGGTGGCCGATGTCACCCTGGACCGCAAGGTGCTGGCGGATCTGGCCGCCAACGATCCGGCGGCCTTCGAAGCCCTCGCCGACACCGCCCGAGCCGCGGCCTAGGGCGACCAGCGCCCGCGCGGGCGCCGTCCCGCCATGATTACGAGCGTTCGTAACCCGCAAGTGGCCCTGGCGCGCCGTTTGCACCGAGCTTCCGTTCGACAGCGCGACGACCTCATCCTGCTGGAAGGCCCGCGTCTTGTGCTGGAAGCCGCACAGGCCGGCCTTCTCCAGACCGTCCTGACGGCGGAAGACCCGGCGCCGGACGTGCGGCTGGCCGCCGACGCCGCCGCAAGGGCTGGGGCCCGGGTGCTGGCGGCCGCCCCGCACGTGCTGGCCGCGGCCGCGGACAGCGCGTCGCGACAAGCCATCGTGGCCATTGGTCAGCGCCCGCGGGTGGCGGCCATCGAGGGCACGGCCCTCGTCCTCGTCATAGACGGCGTGCAGGACCCGGGCAATGTGGGCGCGCTGGTGCGGTCGGGCGCGGCCGCCGGCGCGACGATGATTGTGCGCACGCCGGGCAGCGCCGACCCGTTTGGCCCCAAGGCGCTGCGCGCCGGGGTCGGCGCGCATTTCCGAGTTCCCATTCAGGACGCGGCCAATCCGAAGGACCTGCAGCCGCTGGCTCTGGACGTCGATTTCTACACGGCAGCAGCCGACGCCGAGCGCGCCTACCACGGTGTCGACTGGACCAGCCCCTGCGGCCTGGTGGTGGGCGCCGAAACGCGCGGAGTGTCGCCGAGCTGGCGAGCCGCCTGTCGGAGCAAGGTCGGAGTACCAATGCAGCGCGGCGTGGAATCGCTGAACGCGGCCGCCGCGGCCGCAGTTATCCTATTCGAGGCCGCGCGGCAGCGCGCGGCGATCCCCCAAGGCTGATCTCACGGTGCGCGAGCGACTTGACGCCCTGCTGAGCGCCGCACGCGCCGAGCTGGCGGCTGTCTCGGACGACGCGGCGCTGGAGCAGTGGCGCATGACGCACCTGGGGCGGCGCAGCGAGCTCACCGGCATGCTGCGGTCGGTCGGCAGCCTCCCGCGCAAGGAACGACGAGACGCCGGCCAGGCGGCCAACGCCGCCCGCCGGGACCTGGAAGAGGCGTTCGAAGCCCGCCAGATGACCCTGCGCCGCGGCGCCGAGGGCGCACAGGTGGACGTGACCATGCCCGGCTATCCGGTGCGGCTGGGCAGCCTGCACCCCCTGACGCGAACCTTGCGCGAGATTCGCCGCGTGCTCGCGCCGCTCGGCTTCCGCGCCGTGAGCGGCCCCGAAGTGGAGTGGGACCGCTACAACTTCGAACTGCTGAACATTCCGGCGGATCACCCGGCGCGCGACATGTGGGACACGTTTCACATCGATGACAAGGCCCGGCCGGGCGAACTGCTCCTGCGAACCCACACCTCACCCGTCCAGGCAAGGGTGATGGAGCAGGTGCGGCCACCGGTGCGCGTGATCGTGCCGGGCAAGGTCTACCGCTACGAGGACCGCGACGCCTCGCACGAAGCCGAGTTCATGCAGGTGGAGGGCCTGGCCATCGATAAGCACATCACCATGGCCGACCTGCGCGGCACGCTGACCTACTTCGTGCGCGCGATGTTCGGCCCCGACCGGGAGCTGCGGATTCGCGCCAGCTACTTCCCGTTTACGGAACCCAGCGCCGAGGCCGAGATGTCCTGTCACGTCTGCGCCGGCGACGGCTGCCGGGTGTGCGGGGGAACCGGCTGGATTGAGATTCTGGGTTCCGGCATGGTCCATCCGAAGGTGCTGGCCGACGTGGGCTACGACCCCGACGTGTACCAGGGTTTCGCCTTCGGCATGGGCGTGGAGCGGATTGCCATGCTCAAGTACGGCGTGACCGACATTCGCTCCTTCTACCGCAACGACCTGCGGTTCCTTCGGCAGTTGCGCTGAGCCATGCGCGTTCCCTTCGAGTGGCTGGGCGAACTGTCGGGGATCGAGGCGTCGGTCGACGACGTGGCCAACCGCCTGACCAACGCGGGTTTCGAGGTCGGGGCGATCCACCGCGCCGGCGAACACTGGGACCGCGTGGTGGTGGGGGAGGTCGTACGCATTGACCCGCACCCCAACGCCGACCGCCTGAATCTGCCGACCGTGAACACAGGCAGCGAGGAAGTCCAGGTGGTCTGCGGCGCCTGGAACTTCAACGTCGGCGACCGGATTGCCTTCGCCCCCACGGGCGCGCGGCTCTGGGATCCCTACGCCGACGAGCCGGTGTTGAAGGAATTGAAACCGACCCGCATTCGGGGCGTGGTGTCGCGCGGCATGCTGTGCTCCACCAAGGAGTTGGGTATCAGCGACGACCACGAAGGCATCCTGATTCTGGACCCCGACGCGCCGCTTGGCCGTCCGCTGGCGGAGGCGCTGGGCGGCGAAGTGCTGGAGTTCGAACTCAAGGCCAACCGCCCGGACGCGCTTTCCGTTTTGGGTATCGCGCGCGAGGCGGCCGCGCTTTACGGAACCCAGGTCCGGTCGCCCATCCCGGACGCTCGTGCAGGCCAGGACGGCTCGCACCCGCCGGTGGAACTCCGAATCGACGACCCTGCGCTCTGCGCCCGCTATTCGGCCGCCCTCGTCCGCGACGTGCGCGTGGGCGAGTCGCCGGCCTGGCTGCGGGATCGGCTGGAAAAGGCCGACGTCCGTCCGATCAGCACGATCGTGGACGCCACCAACTACGTGATGCTGGAACTGGGCCAGCCGCTCCACGCCTTCGACTGGGACACGGTGCGCGGCGGCTTCATTGGGGTCCGCACGGCGCGGTCGGGCGAGCGCCTGGTGACCCTGGACGGCCAGGACCGGGAACTGACGCCCGAGACGCTGTGCATTGTGGACGCCGAGGGGCCGGTGGCCCTGGCGGGCGTCATGGGCGGCCTGGAAACCGAGGTCACCGATAAGACGTCGACCGTCCTGCTGGAGTCGGCCACGTTCGATCCGGTCAACATCCGCCGTACGGCCCATCGCCTGTCGCTGCGCAGCGAGGCTTCGCGCCGCTTCGAGAAAGGTCTGCCACCGGAACTGACGGTGCTGGCGCTGCGGCGCTGCGTGCAACTGATCGAGGAAATTGGCGCCGGTCAGGGGGAATACCTCTCGGCCGACGCTTACCCGGCGCCCTCCGACCCGGCGCCGGTATCGCTTCAGTTCGATCGGATCGAGCGCTTGATGGGTGTGGCCTACGACCGCGCCGAAGTCCGACAGGCGCTGAACGCGCTGGCCTTCGCGGTCGAGGAGGACGGCGACGATCTCCGAGTCTCACCGCCCTTCTGGCGCCGCGACGTGACCGCGCCGGCCGATGTGATTGAGGAAGTCGCCCGGCTGGTCGGCTACGAGCGCATCCCGGACACGCTGCCCACCGGTCAGGTGATGGACCTGGCGCCGGGCGAGATCGACGAACGCGACGACGAGGCGCGCGACGTAATGGCGGGCCTGGGCTTTGTCGAGTGCGTGACGTATGCCCTGACCAGCGAGGCTCGCATGGCCCGGCTGGTGCCGCCGGACCTGCTGGACGCCTCGCCAGACGCGCCGCTGGGAGACGCCGACGCCTGGGCGGCGGCGCGCGAATCGGCCATGAATGACGCCGGCCGGGCCGTGGCCGACCGGCTGCTGCCGCTGCACCGCGAGCCGCTGCGCCTGCGCAATCCGCTCTCGATGGACGAGTACGCCCTGCGCCTCACCGGCCTGGGCGCCATGCTGGAAACCCTGCGCGCCAACCGCCGCCACGCCGACCGCGACCTGTTGCTCTTCGACTACCAGCCAGTGTTCCTGGCGCGCGACGGCGACCTGCCGGAGGAACCGAACTTCCTGACGGCCGTGATCGGCGAACGGATCAGCGCCGACCGCTGGAACGAAACCCGGGCCGTGGGATTGCCGTTCCTGCACGGTGTGCTGGATGAACTGCTGACCCGATCAGGCGTGCCCGCCGCCGAGGTCAACCACGACGCCCTGCAGCACCCCACGTTCGCCGCCGGCGTCGCCGCGGCCGCAACCCACCAGGGCCGCCTGCTGGCCGCCTACGGCGAGGTTGCCACCGAAGTGGCCGCGGCGTTCGACCTGGACGAACGCGCCTGGGCGCTGCTGGTGGACATGCCCGCCGTGCGAGACGCTTCCGCCGGCCCGCCGGCCTTCACCGCCTGGTCGGATTACCCGTCCGCCCTACGCGACCTGGC
>JAKZUJ010000274.1:0-5645 GCA_047516685.1 Chloroflexota bacterium
GGCTCGTGGCCTGCTTTTCTTCCGACTGCTCCAGCAGGCGGTGCAGCACGAGCCGGTCCCCTACAAGGGCCTAGTCGGCGGTCATCGCAGCCTCGGAAACCAAATGTAGGGGATACGAGAGCGAAGTGGATACCCAGTTTAAGGAATTGCGTTTGCGCTTCTACCCACCGGCAGGACTGGTCTATGGACCGAGCAATCTATTGGAGCGGATTTTGAACGACCCGCAGCCTGGCGAATGGCAAGCATTCGATTTACCGGGACGGCTGTTTCTGAACGCTGATGCCGCATGGCCGAAATTTGAACTCGGTCAGCCGGTCGGACCCCCATTCATCCCGAATGATCCGCGAAAGACTCCGCAAGGCATCCACGCATTCTTCGGAAGATTGGATGGGGACAACGTCAGCCTGGGTTTGGTGGACGACGTGACCGACGGGATCATCGAATGCACTGTGGCCGACCGGACCGCCTTTGCAAGGATTGCCGTTGGCCCACCCGATTTTGCGCCGGACCGGCGACATATCGTGTCGCTCCAGGATGGATTAGCGGATCGGGTCGACCGAGCCGCGATCCGGGCGCTGGACGACATGGAAGAACTGGATGACCTCGTGCGGGATCTGTTCGAGCGTGCGCTGGAAACCTCAGATGCGATGAACAAGGATGCCGAGCTGGACCGGCTGCACAGCGTGACTCAGTCGAACGAAACGCGCTTACGCCGGGCGACCGGGGACCGCGACCAGCCCGCTATTGCGACGATTTGGCCTACCCGTGATGAATACGCGCCCGCCGACCACCGTGCCGATGCCTTACCGGTATCCTTTGCGGGACGGCGAAAGCACCGTCGCTACGTCGCATTGGAGTATTTGACAGACAGGCTGCGAGAAGATCCACAACTGCTGGACAAATGGATCCGGCGGCCGCGCGACGGCTATCAGCAATTTGACCGGCGGATGCCGCCCTTGATGCGAGGGTCGCATGGCGGGCCGATGAACCTCACACAGCGCTAGAACGATATGCTGCAACGCTGGGTCGAGGGGCTACGGCAGCGGGGCATGATCCAATGAGCACTCCCGTACTCGACATCCGGGCCGAGGCGCGCGTTTTTGATAGCGCCGTGGGCTCTCATTTGCTCCTGGCCGACGGGAGCCGGGTCTTCGATCTGGACCGTGAGACGGCGCGGATGCTATTGCGCCAGATCGATCGGGGTGAGGTTCCAGAGGAGCTGGCCGACTTAATAGGGACCGAAGGGAGGCGTTACATCGGGCCCGAACCGATCGAGCCGCCACCGGTTAAATCGCTGTCGCTGAATGTTGCGCAAAGCTGCAACATGTCCTGTGGCTATTGCTACGCCGACGAGGGAAAGTTCGGCGGGCGGGCCCGGACGATGGCGCAGGACGTGGCCCGGCAGGCCATCGATCGGCTGATCGCCGACGCCCCTCCAGAGAGCGATCTGCTGATCGGGTTCATGGGGGGCGAGCCATTCGTCAATCGCAAGCTGGTCCATTGGGCCACGGACTACGCGGCCGAGGCCGCAAACCGCGCGGGCCACCGGATGCGGTTCTCGGTGACCACTAATGCGACACTGTTGCGCGACGAAGACGTAGCGCTGTTGACCGCACATCCATTCTCGGTGGCAGTGTCGTTGGACGGGGACCAGCGAAGCAACGACCGCCAGCGCAAGATGTCGAACGGCCAGGGCAGCGCCTACGAGGCCGCGCTGGATGGGCTAACCCGGTTAACCGCCGATGCGCGCGCCTGCCACTTATCGGTCCGTGCGACCGTGACCCCCTGGACCGGCCACCTGTTGCCGATGCTCGACCACCTGCTGTCGCTCAACATCGACGAGGCCGGCTTTGCCCCGGTGATCGCCGCGCCGCCCGGGACACCAGCCTACAACGCGGCGGAGTTGGAAACCTTCCTCACCCAGATGATCGAATGCGGCACAAAGGCCAAAGCCGAGGCGCTCGTCGGGCGGGGTTGGCCGTTCTCAAACTTCCACACCGCGATGCACGAGATCCACCGCGGCGCGCATATGCCTTATCCCTGCGGCGCCGGGGCGGGATATCTGAGCGTTAGTTCCGAGGGCGCGCTCTATGCCTGTCACCGGCTAGTGGATGACCCAGACTTCCGCTTCGGTGATGTCGCCACCGGCCCAGACGATGCGGCTCGCGCGGCACATCTGGCGGCGCGGCATGTCGACCGGCAAGAGCCGTGCCGGACCTGTTGGGCGCGCTATCTATGTGGTGGCGGCTGCTATCACGAGGTCGAGCGGCAGGGCCGCATTGGTTGCGATTATGTCCGCGGTTGGCTCGATTTCTGTCTGTCGGCCTATGCCGAGCTTAGCCATCGTGCGCCCGGTCTTTTCCACGACAAGTCAATGAATTCCACCTAATTCGAGGGCGACCGATGCCTAACGATTTAAAGAACCGCAAACTCATGCCGCTGAACCAGACCGCGCGGTCGGACACGCTGGTCCACGGAAATCCCGTCACTACTCGCGCCGACGCGACGGTCGAAAATACCTTTCCGGGACTGGAGTTCGACCACCGAAACCTGGAAAAGCAATTCCTCGACGGGCTCCTTTTCGAGCTGCACGCGGGCTCGGGAGGGTGGCTGCGCGACTATGACCGCGGCCGCGGTTTTCCTTTCGCCGAGGCCGACTACGAAGCCGGGCTGATGATCTGGGCCGTTGTCGGGAACCTGCGCGACCCGGACGCGCCTAGCGGCAGCAGCCAGCAGCTGCGCTGGGTCATAGGCGCCGGCGGCAGCGCGATCTTCCAGATTATCCGCGAATTCGAGCCCGGCCCTGTGGCCGTCGTGCTCGGCCCCCGGCGTAGCGCCGCCGATTTCCCCTCGATGGCGCTGCAAGAGCAGATCCTCCAGGCCCTACGCGCGGGACAGAATATGGCGATCCCGCTGCCTGGCGAGCCGCCGGTCGTCGTTCTTTTAGGCCAGCGCGCGGCGTATCTGAAAGACGGCGTGATTGACCCCGAGCGCTATGAACCCGGCGACCTGACCCGCAGCCTATGCTCGCCCTGGCAGTACGATTTCACAGATTGTGGCTGCTGGTACTGGGCATCTAACAAGCCCGATATGGTTGCCGTTACCCCGGACGGCCCACAGATCTATAACTTCCAGCGTCTGCGGACCGGCGAAATAGCGCCAGAGCCGCCGACACACCCACCGGTGGTCAGCCAGCAGCTATGGGGCCGGGGTCACGCCGCCGGCACCCCCGTGTCGCCCGAGGAACGCGTGCCGCGCCAGATGAACCATGCCGACCTTATCACCGGCTGGGAGGTCCTGCCCGTCGTTATCGATGACCGCGAGACCGACCGCATGGTGGCCCGGCCGGCGGTGACCCTGCCCGACAGCGAGCTGTTCCTCGACCTCGCAACCATCGTCGACCGGCTGGTATATTTGGCCGGGATCGAGCATGCGCTGATGATCGAATATCTCTACGCGCATTATTCCATCGACTCCTCGCGCCGGCGACCCGCACCTGACGACACCGGTCCACTACGGCTCTTCGAAGCGGCGAACACAATACTGAGTGTCGCCATCGACGAGATGCGCCATTTCCGCTGGGTGAACGAAATCTTGGTGATGTTAGGCCAGCCGCCTGCGGTGCGGCGTGCGCTGCGGACCGAGGACAAGGACAACAACGGCCGTTTTTTGGACCACGACTTCTCGCTAACCCCAGCCAACCAGGCGCGGATCGATTGGTTCATCCGGATCGAGCAGGGCAGCCAGGACGTAGATCCTGGGGTACAATCGGACACTATCGATGGCATGTATACGCGGCTGCTTCTCAGCATCGAGCGGAGCGATGAGATCGCGGACGAAATCAAGGAACGCGTGCAGCACCTGATCAAGTTGATCATCGACGAGGGCTACGAGCATTATCACCGCTTCCAGCGCGTCAGGCAGTTGTTGCCGCAGCCGCCGGACGAGTCCTACTTGCGTATCCTGGAAGACCCCCAACCGCTTGCCGACACGCATCCCGCGAAGGGGCTCGAGGACCGGGTGAACCGCAGCTACGAGGTGATCCTGAATCTGCTCTTGGTTCTGTTCGGTCGGGGCGACGCGGAGCACGGCCAATTACTCGAGGCCACGCGGATCGCGATGGTCGATAGCTTGGACATGGAAAGCCTCAACCTGATTTTGGCGGGCGGGGCGCCGCTGTTCGTGCTGCCCGACTTGAGTTCGGAGGTCAACCTGGGGCTCTTCTCCGCCGGTCCCGGTCTCGCTGGATTGCCGGGACCGATGGTGGCCGCACGGCGGGCGATGCCGCCGGTCCCGAGGCCATTGTACGCAACGCCACCCGGCCCCTCGATGCGGTGAACGAGATCGATTCGGCTTCGAACGATCCAGGTCACCGGCTGATGGCGGAACGCTCTGCCGCCGCCATGTCACAGGTGCGCGCAGCCTTCCTGACGACGATCCGCGACGGCGAAGAGTAGGCCGCGTGAGCCGGCGGCATGCCGTCGTATTGGGCGGGGGCCTCGTCGGTCTGACTAGTACCCGGATACTGTTGGATTGCGGCTGGTCGGTGCGACTTTGCCGGTCCGGTTTGAGGCAGAGTCGTCCGATCGTTTTGGCGGAGCACAGTTGGAAGATCCTAGAAGACATCTGGCAATGCCGCCTGCTCCGTCTTTGCCGCCACCACTTGCTGTCCGGCCGGAGCGTGCGCTGGACACCAGACGCGCCAGTGGCCGAAGTGCCAATTGCTAGCTTGAGCCTCGATGCCGCCGAACTGTCGGAGGCGCTAGAATCGCGGTTGCGTGCACAACGTGGTAACGGCCTCGCCATCGAGGACGTGCCCGACGATGCAGATTTGCCAGGCCATGCAGTGGTCATCGACGCCAGGGGCGCGCCCGCGCCTGATGTCTGCCAAATGGTCTGCGGGAGGAGGGCAATACGGACCTGGCCGAACCTGCCCGCCGACCCTACCTTGACGGGTCGATCCGAGTTGCGAGCCGGCCGTGGGTTCTGGATTTTTCTCCTTCCGACGGCTCGGGATCGGATGAGCGTTCAGATCGCAACGCCGACGGAGGCGCTAGACCGGAAAGAGGTTGTTTCCGGGTTATTGGCACACGCGGGCGATGCGCCCTCTCTCGCAGCAATTGTTACCGAAAGCGTCGAAGAACTCCTTGCAAGACCAAGCGTTGCACTGGAGATCGCCCCGCGGCTCGGTCCGACGGTGTGCACACCTACGCGGTTTTCAGTCGGCGACCGGGCGATGACGTTTGACCCGATCTGTGGCGACGGTACAGGACAGGGGATCAAGTCCGCGATCCTGGCGGTGGCGGCGGCGAATGCCCTGGACGTGGGCCACGCTCCGGACCGCGTGACGCGGCATGTCGCGGCACGACACGCCTTTGCCTTTCGCACTCATTTGACGCATTGCGTAGGCTACTATGAGGCGATTACCTCGTCGGCATGCTGGCGCGGCGAGGTTCAGTCGTCCCATGAAAGCCTAGGCCGGTTGGACGCGCTGGAACAACTGGGTGAGCTGGTCCCGGAAAATCGGACAGGTAGGTAAGGTGTATTCCACCGGATAACGGAGGGATACGAAGATGACTAAACGACGCCGGTTCACGGCGGATTTCAAGGCCAAGGTTGCGCTTGAGGCGCTACGAGGCGACAAG
>JAKZUJ010000275.1:0-6072 GCA_047516685.1 Chloroflexota bacterium
GATACGGACCCGGAATCAAGGGCTCGCGATACGGAGAGTGCTCTCGAATCGCCGCGTGCGCCGGCGCCCGGCAGCGTCGGTCACTTGCCGCCGCTCCCGCTGATCCGCTGACAGAACGAGGCCCCCGCCGCGGCGGGGGCCTCGTGTCAACGGCGGGTCGAGCGCTAGCGGTCGACTTCGCCCTTGTCGAGAGCTTCCTGAGCCTTCCTGAGCGCATCGCTCTGCTTCTCGCTGGCCATTTCGAGAGCCTGCGGGACCGGCATCTCGCCGAGTAGCGACGCGTCCATAAACGGGATACGCAAGGCTCGGACCTCGCCGTAGAAACCGCCCGGCACGTACCACTGCATCGCCCGCAGGTTGGGGCTGGCAATGTACTCATACAGGTGGTGCATGCCTTCCGGCGGTGCGGCCTTGGCCTCGGGCAGATCCTTGACGCCCTTCCAGAGCGGCACGTGGCCACGGTCAATGGACACCCGGCCTTGCACGTCCGGTCCGGCCAGGAAGTAGACCCAGTCCACCACCTGCTCCTCCACACCCGTCACCGTTGCGGTGGCGGCCACGATGTGCGGCTGGTCGTTCCACTCAAAGTTGGCGTGGTCCGTGTTCTCGCCCCAGGGCATGGGACCGAGCGACCACTGGAAGCGATCTCGAATCCTCGGGATGTTGCCGCCAGTGCTGTACACGGAGCCGCCGATGTCCACGGCCTGCTTGCCGGCCGCGAAGGGGTTGCCGAACTCGGCCGACAGGCCGCTCCGCTCCTCGGGCGTGTAGGAAACATTCTCCGTGTGGATGTAATCCACGATGTCTTGCCATCCGCGCCAGCCGTCGCCCAGCGGCGGACCCCAAATCTGGTGACCCTCGGACCCGTTCACCCGAGCCTGGCCATTGTTGTAGCCATACATCTGCGGGAAGACCTGGAACTGCTCCGAGCGCGTGGCCCGTATCCCCCAGATGTCATTTTCCGGGTCACGGACCTTTCTCATTTCTTCCAGCAGGTCGCTGTAGCGCATGCCCTCCGTGGGCTGATTGGCGCCTGCGCCCTCAAAGAGGGTGATGTTGTACATCAGCCCGCCGATCGCGCCCTGGTAGGGCATGCCAAACAACGGACCCTGCAACCGTCCCGAGTCGTAGGGGTAGCTCTGGTCCCTGTTGTCGGAGTAGATGTCGGGCTGGAACCAGTAGTTCGACGGGTCGTAGCCGTCCTTCTTGGCCAGGATGTCGTCGATCTCCAGCCAGGTGCCCGCGCCGATAAACTGCTGGAACGACACGCCATTGAGCAGGTTCGACTCGGAGAGCGTGCCCGAAACCGCCTCAATGGCGATCTTCTCGTAGTAAATGTGGTCCTGCGGGATGAACTTGACCTTGATGTCCGGGCGCTGCAGGGCGAATCGCTCGATGGCCCACGACATGGCCGCGCCGCGCGGACCGGAGGTGTGGTCGGTGGCGTGCTCGACCTTAACGGTGCGGGCCGCAGGCATCGCCTCGACCATCACTTCACGCGTGACGATCTTCTCGACGATCCGATCGACCGGCACTTCCTTCTGGACGATTCGCTCGACGACCCGCTCGATGGGGATTTCCTTTTCGACGACCCGCTCGACCGGCACTTGCCGCTCAACGATCTTTTCGACCGTCACAACCTGCGTTTCACCGCAGGCGGCCAGGGCAGCCAAGCCCGCCACGCCGGACGCGCCTACGGCGGCTCCGTACAACATGCACCTACGTGAGATCAATGGACGCATCGGTCCCTCCCTGGCGCCAGTGTGAGAGTCTCGCGACCCCCAGTGGTTACGTCGCTTCGCGCGACTATATAACAGATGCTTGTACGTTGTTGAAAAGTCCGGCAGGCGGACGTGTTCACCGGCTTAGACGATGGGCCGGGCCAGCGTGGCGGGGCGCGGGGGCGGCTGCACGACCTCCGGCCAGGTGTCGCCGGTGTCGGCGCACCAGCGTCGTAGCGACTGCCTCGACTGCTCGAGCTGATCCTGGTAGTCCCGGTTTGCGGCTTGGTTGTGCAGTTCCAGCGGATCGTCACGCAGGTCGTACAGCTCGTCGCTGCCGTCCTGCGATTCAACGTATTTCCAGCGTTCGTCCACCCACATGCGCAACAGGTGCAGGGGATCGGTCCAGTTCACCGAGTGAAACTCGGTTACGACCCCCTGGTTGACCTGCCGGTCGCCGCCCTGGACCAGCTCGCCGATGTCCACGCCCTGGAGCACGTCGGCCGGCTGACCGCCGCACATGCGGACGATGGTGGGAACCAGGTCCACCAGCGACACCACGCGCGCCGCGCGATGGGCGAAACCGAGGCCGCCGGGCGGGCGGATGATCAGGGGAATCCGCACCAGGTCCTCGTACATCACGGCGCCCTTGGCCGCCAGCCCGTGGTGCCCCAGCATCTCCCCGTGGTCCGAGAAGAAGATGAACAGCGTGTTCGCCCACTGGTCGGCGTCCAGCAAGGCCGTGACGAGGCGGCCGACCAGGTGGTCGACGTATGAGACCGCGCCCCGATAAGCCGCCCGCATTGATCGAATCTCGTCATCGCTCCAGTCCGATATGACTCGAAGCTGCTCGGCGTTGCGGTGGGCGACCAGCGCCGGCCCGGCCGGGTCATGGCGGTTTTCCGGCACGTCCATGTCGTCCGCGTCGTACATGGAATGAAACGGCTCGGGCGAGGTGTAGGGCGGGTGCGGCTCGTGACAGGAATAGACCAGGCAAAACGGCCGGTCGTCGCCCTTGCGGCTGCGCACCCAGTCGGTGGCGTGGTCCATGTGGAAGAAGGACGGATGCTGGGCCAGCGGCAGCAGCGATGGTCCAACACTGGTCTTGCGGTTGTAGAGGGCGGGCTCGGGTTCGAATCCGTGCTCCTTGCCGCCGATATCGACGCCGATCTGCTGGGTCAGGCGCAGGACCATGTTCTGGGCCCGACGGTCCACGTCGAGATCGCCTGAACCGGACCAGAAGTCGGGAAACCCTGGACGGGAAGCCCCGCTGCCCAGGTGCCACTTGCCGGCGTAGCCTCGCAGATATCCCAACTCTCCCAGGTAGTCGCCCAGGTTTCGTACGCCTTCCGGGTAGCGCATCAGATCGCACCCTGGTCGCATCTGGTGGTTGGCCACCATGCCATTGGAATGCGGATAAAGCCCCGAGAGCGTGGCCATACGCGACGGCGAACAGATGGGATACGGACAGTAGGCGCGATCAAAGAGCGCACCGTCGTCGGCGATCCAGTCCAGATGCGGCGTGCGGATACCGTTCACGCCGCCGCAAGCGAGCGTGTCTGCGTGCTGCTGATCGCTAATGAAGAGGACGACATTTGGCTGCTCGCTACCCATGACTCATTCCCCTTCCGCTGCGGCGCAGGCAGGCGCGCACGCGATTGCCGGTAACTGTGCCTAGTCGGACGCTACGCCGTAAAGCGGCAACCGCGCGTGCCGACCGCCAAGGTTTGCCTGGGAGTGATGCAGGCCAATGTCTCCCGGTTATCGCTCGACTATCCAATCCGCCGTTACCCGCGCAGCCTCCGCCAGCACGTCGTCCACAGTGCGCCCAGATCGCTTGAGGACCTTGAAGCTGTGGTCCGCGGCTCGTAGCACGTGCAGGCGTACCGGCGTGGATAGGCCGTCGATGGCCGCGCCCAGCAGATCGATCTGGGCCATGCGATCACGGTCGCCCGAAAGAAGGAGGAGCGGCGCGTCGACGTCAGCCAGATGCCGGGCGCGGAGGACGTCAGGCCGCCCGGGCTGATGCAGCGGGAACGCAAACGCGACGATCCCAGTCAGATCGCCAATCAGTCCCCGTGAGACGGCCAGCGTGGTCATTCTCCCGCTCATTGAGTGCCCGCCCGCAAATCTCGGCAGACCAGGCGCGGCGATGGCGGCCGCGGCTACGGCCGCTCGCACTGTGACCAGGCGCAGGCGCTCGCCGTCCATTCCGCCTCGGCCAGCTTCGGAATAGGGATAGTTGTATCGAAAAGTGGCGATGCCGGCCGCTGCGAGCGCTCGGGCCAGCCGTTCCATGAACGGGTGGCGGGCATTCGTTCCCGCTCCATGACCAAGCACCAGCAACGCCCGTGCCTCGGCTGGACGCAGCAGTATGGATGACACGCAGCCGCGCTCGGCCGAGACCTCGAACGAATCGAGGGTTTCTGATGTCATTGAGCAGCTATGCGCCCGAGAGTTCAGCGGACGTCCGCCCGCCAAGCCGTCGCAGAACTTCGGCCACATCCTCGCGCCCGCCCTCAAGGGCGCGGTCGACCTGTGTCCCGCCGTCCGTGCCCAGCCGATTCAGGTCGGGGTCGACCGCTGCCAGCAGTTCGACAGTCGTGGGGTAGTCGCCTTGGGGATCGCGAAAGTTGCCCGCGCCCCACACCGCGCCGCCGAGCGGCGTCCCGCCGAAGTCGTTGGTGGCATCCAGCGACGGGCTGTGCTCCAGCAGCACCTCCACAATGTCCGCGTACCCGCGCACCGCGGCGCGATCCAGCGGCGTGCCGTTGTCGTCCCCGCGGGCGTCGACCGGGAATCCGACCTCCAGCATCAGCGCGACTCCCTGGCGGCTGTTGTTCCAGGCGGCGTCGCAGATGGCCCGAGTTTCGTCAGCGGCGAGCGACGCGACCAGCCCGGGGTGCGCGTCCACCAGCACCAGCGCACGAGGGCGGTTGCCGATCCAGGCTGCGTGAATCAGTTGCTCCACCGGACTGGCCCGCGCCAGCAATTGCTCGATGAATTTGTCATGGCCCCTGCTGCTGGCGAACGGCAGAGGTCGCATGCCCACGCCCATCCGGTAGATGTACATGTGACCTCCAGGCGGGCGATTCGCCATGTGCGGACCGTGATTGCTGCGCGAACCCAAGGCGTCCGGGTGGGTCGCCAGCACCTGATCTGCCAGGGCGATGTCGCCCAGCGCGCAGGCGATGTAGATGTCTGGTGTAGCGCCGCGCTCGATCAGGCGCCGGCAGACCGCCGGATTGTCGATGGCCCACTGCGCCGGCGTTGCGCCGTGGTCAACGTCGCGCAGGCTGAGGTCCGCGCCGCGATCCGCCAGCAGGTCCACAATCTCCGGGGTTCGGGCCAGGTGCAGCGGCGAAGCTCCGTCGCGCCCTCGCTCGTCGACACAGGTGGGCCGCTCGTCGATCAGCTGACGCAGCGCGGCGGCGTCGCCAAGGTTGGCGGCGGCATGTGCGTCGACCGTTAGGCCGCGGTCCCGAAAATCATTGAACAGGTCCGTCATCACCGGCGTGCCGTCGGCGCACCGCGCTTTAACCCACAGCTCAATGTGCTCGCCGTCCAGCACGCCAGACCCGCCCGGTTCCCATCCCGACCGCGCGTTGACGTCGGCGCCGGCCTCGGCCAGTAGCCGCATCATCGCCGCGTCACCGCGCGCGCTGGCTTCCACGATCGCGGGGGCGTCAAAGTACGCCCACGGCTCGTCGATGTGCTCGCGCAACCACGGATCAGAGGCCAGCAGCGCTCGCATTTCCACCGCATCGCCGCCGCGCAGAACTGCCAGGAACCCGCGCTTCGCCGGCTCATGGGCAAGCTCGGTGTTACTCAAGAGGATGCGGTCCTATCGAGTACCCGGCATGCAGACCGCCACTGGTGGTCTGACCGGAGTGAGTGGTGTGGTCAACGCCTACACACTGGACCGTGAGCGCAAGTTAAGGATCACAGGAGCTGCTCGGCCGACCGAATGACTGGGTCGGCTATTGCCACCGCTTCTTCATATTCCTGCTCGGTGATGGGTCTGGCTATTCCTGGATATCGTGTGAGCACGGCAAGTGGCGTGAGTTCCTCGGCTTTGCGAACTAACTCCGGGATGGTCTCTCCGTTTTCGTCAACCAGCGACAAGAGTTGCGCCAGGTCGTGAACGTAGGGAAATTCAATATCTCGTCTGATCAATACAGCCTTGATTGCCTTCTCGGCCGCCTGCTGGGCTTCGAAGCACAGGTCTTCGAGATAGGCCTCAGCAATGCGGTTTTTCGCTAACGCGAGATTACTCTTTGCGCGGTTCAACCACTCCCGTGGATCATCGGGCGGGAATCGATCAGGGGGCCTCATAGACGACTCGCCCCTC
>JAKZUJ010000276.1:0-28231 GCA_047516685.1 Chloroflexota bacterium
GAGCAGGATGGCGGTGCCCGATTCGGCGATCTGCCGGATAAGATGGCGGGCCTCGCGGGCGGCGACGGGGTCGAGGGCGGCGGTGGGCTCGTCGAGCAGCAGGACCGGCGGCTGGTGCAAGGTGGCGCGCGCGAGGTTGAGCCGCTGCTTCATGCCGGTGCTGTAGGTCTCGACGAGGTCGTCCATTCGATCCTGCAGGCCGAATTGTTGGGCGGCCGCCTGGATGCGGTTTTGGATCCGTTGCCGGGGCATGAAGGACTAACGTGCCGAAGAGTTCGAGGTTTTCGCGACCGGAGAGCCGCCAGTACATGCCGCGCTCGCCGGCGAAGAGGACGCCAACGTTGCGGCGCACCTGGCGCGACGAGCGGACCACGTCGAATCCAGCGACCGAGGCGTTGCCGGAGGTGGGCTCCAACAGGGTTGCCAGCATCTTGACGGTGGTGGTTTTTCCGGCGCCGTTCGGGCCCAGGAGACCGAAGCAGTGGCCGGGGGCTATCGACAGATTCAGGCTGTCGACGGCGACAATTCGCCTGGGTTCAGCGGGCTTGGCTCGGAATCGCGGCAGCAGACCGCGCAGGCCCCGGCGCACCTTCGGCTCAAATACGCGCGTCAGCGACTCCACCGACACGGCGGGGGCATCCTGATTCACGTGCGGTGCGTCGCTTTCAGTCCAGGTCGAATGACCAGGCGGGCTAGCCGCCTCCGCCGCCGCCGGCGCGCACGCCCGGCTCGGTCATGGGCGCCGGGTCCAGGGCGGCGGCAAGTTCCTCCGCCGGGAGGTCGGTCAGGCGAGCCGCCACGACCGGGATGGTCTCGCCCGTGGCGACGGCCTGCTTGGCGATTTCGGCGGCGGCCGCGTAGCCGATCTTGGGCGCCAGCGCGGTGGCCAGCATGGTGTTGCGCTCCAGCCAGTAGCGCAGCATCTCGTCGTCGGTCTCCAATCCGTCCACGCCCTTGCGCGCGAAAGCCAGCGAGCCGGTGCCCAGGATTTCGATTGACTGGCACAGGTTGTGCGCAATCAGGGGCATCATCACGTTCAGTTCCAGCTGTCCCGCCGTGACCGCCGAGGCGATGGCCAGGTCGTTGCCCTGGACTTGGAAGCAGATCATGTTCAGGCACTCGGCCATGACCGGGTTGATCTTGCCGGGCATGATCGAGGAGCCGGGCTGCACGGGCGGCATGCGCAGTTCGGAAATTCCGGTGCGCGGCCCCGATCCCAGCAGGCGGAAGTCGTTGGCGATCCGGTTCAGGTCCAGCGCCAGCGTGCGTAACGCGCCGGAGAGTTGCGCGAAGCGTCCCATGCTCTGCATGGCGTAGAAGTAGTCGGTGGACTGCCGAACCTCGAACCCGGTCAGGTCGGCGATGACGTCGATCACCTGTGACTGATAGGCAGGCTCGGCGTTCAACCCGCTGCCGACGGCGGTGCCGCCCAGGCTCAGTTCGAGGCTGGCGTTGGCTGCTTCGCGAATTGCCAAGGCATTGCGTCGAACCGCTTCGGCGTAGGCCCCAAACTCCTGGCCCAGGCGAACCGGCGTGGCGTCCTGCAGGTGGGTGCGGCCCGACTTGACTATGCCGTCCCATGCGGTGGCCTTGGCTTGCAGGCTCTCGGCCAGGATGTCGAGCGAGGCGTGGAGATCGGGCAGCAGCTTCAGCGCGGCGAGGGCGATCGCGGTGGGGATGACGTCATTGGTGGATTGCGCCATGTTGACGTGGTCGTTGGGGTGGATCGGGTCGTAGCCGCCGCGCGGCTGGCCGAGCAGTTCGTTTGCGCGATTGGCCAGCAGTTCGTTGGCGTTCATGTTGTGCGACGTGCCGGCGCCGGCCTGGAAGACGTCGACTACGAACTGGTCGGCGTGCTGACCTTCCAGCACCTCATCCGCCGCACGGACGATGGCGTCCGCCAGGTCGCCGTCCAGACGGCCGGTCCGCTGGTGCGCCACGGCGGCGGCCTTCTTGATCAGAACGGTGGCCCAGACAAACGCACGGTGCGGCTGCAGCCCGCTGATTGGGAAGTTCTCGACGGCGCGTTGCGTCTGGACGCCGTAGAGCGCCGCTTCCGGGACTTCCAGTTCGCCCAGCGGGTCTTTTTCGATTCGCGTTTGCATGAGGTGTGCTCCTTCGTGGCCGTGTGTCGTAGTCAGGCAGTGGGTGCGCCCAGGCCGCGGATTTCGTCCAGGTCAACTCCTTTGCCCTGGGTCAGTACCTGGAAGCGTCCGAGGTCGGTCGGGGAAACCAGTTGGAATACGGCTTCGCGCTCGCTCCGATAGGTTGCCAACGTCGCGTCCGCGCGCTTCTGGAACCGGACAAGGTGGTCGCCAATACCCAGTGTCGCCAGGAAGTCGGCTTGCTGGCCCTGGCGATGCTGGACAAAGCCGTGGGACCGGCCCGCGTCGACCAACTGCGTGAAGTTTACGTGCGCGGTCAGGTCGGCCTGTCCGGGGTTTGCGAGAACGTCGTGCGAAGCTCGATTCCGACGATAGGCCAGCAGGGTGCCGGCGGCCAGCCGCTCTGAATGCACGGCCGGACTGCTTCCCCCGTAGTCGATGCTCGTCATGACGACCCGCGGACCGAGGTGGGCCGCGTGCTGATAGATCGTCTCGACGCCCTGCCGGACTTCGATGCGCCCGCCCACCGGTGTGGCCCGCGCGTAGCGGTCGGCATAGGCACGTAGCTCAGCGGGGGCGGGCTGGTCCCTGAATACCGCCGCCGTGTCGTCGAAGGCCACACACTCCTCGACCCAGGCGTCCTTTGTCCGTCGCGCCAGCCGCACCGGCAGGGCGTCGAAGAACTCGTTGGACAGGATCGCGGTGGCCCCCGCTGGGGGAACTTCAGAAATCGAGGCGTAGAGGGCGTGCCATGCGTCCGTGGTCTGCGGAGCTGGGGCGCGCTCGACGCCCAGGTATTGCAGCGAAGCTCGCCAGGGCGACTCGGCGGCGGCAGCGCGAATCTGGCGCGCGAGCCGGCCATCGGCCGCGCCAAGCTCGACGACCCGAAATGGCTCGGGTCGTCCGAGCGCCCGCCAGAGATCGTCAAGATGGGCGGCAAGCAGCCGGCCAAAGAGCGACGGATGCACGCTGGCGCTTGTGAAATAGTCCTTGTAGGGCGCGGCGCGGCTTGCGTAGAAGCCGTCGCAGGGGTCGTACAGCGCGTCTTCCATGAACACGCTGAACGGCAGCGGACCTTGAGCGACGCCCCGGACCCGCAGGCGTTCAGCGAGCATGTTGACGGCCGTCACGACGCGTCTGTCAGCAGAAGGCGATCGTGGAGCGGCGGACGACGGCGTACCGGCCGCTCGGAATCGCTGGCACTGGAAGTCCCCGAGGTCGAATGGGCGAAACTAGCCCTGAAATTGCGTCTGGTCTTGAGGCGATGCGTCCTATCCGGCCGGTGCGGGCGTGCCCGCCCGGCCGTGGCTCATTGCAGCGCGGACATCGCGTAGACGAAGGCAATGAAGGCGAGAATGATAAGCCCCCAAACGATGAGGGGGATGCCAAGAAAGCTCCCGGTACCCCCTGCCGAGGGCTGGCTGGGTCGTTGGCGTGCGCGTTCGCGCTCGGTTCGGTCACGCAGCTTGCGCAGGTTCTCGCTGATCTGCGGCGCGAACCGACTTGGCTCTTCGCTTTCGGCCGCCGGCTCCGCGGGCCTGCGTGGGGCGTCCGTTGTGCTCTCCTGGTCCTCCGGGCGAGGCAGCTTGACGCCGCAGTTGATGCAGAGCCAGGCGCCTTCAGTGTTCTCGTGGTCGCACTCTTGACAGCGCATCGCGCTCCGGTCTGACCATTCGGCTACAGGTGTTCGATCATGCTAGCACCAGCCCGGATTAGCCCGGACGCCCTGCAAAGCTTGATGCGTAACACGCCGATCTCTCGTGACGAGTCACCGCGGGTCCGCAGCCTCCGTATACTCGAAACTGGCGCTTTTCGATTCGGTATGCGCCGCTCGGCAACTTTCGGGAGATGTTGATTCGTGCCGACCTACGACTACCAATGTTCGGACTGCGGTCATCGATTTGAAGTGTTTCAAAGCTTTCGAGACGCGCCCCTCACGAGCTGCGTGGAGTGCAGCGGGACGCTTAAGAAAGTCTTTCATCCGGCCGGCATCATTTTCAAGGGCAGCGGGTGGTACGCGACGGATAGCCGGTCCGAGTCCGAGAGGAAGAGGTTCAAGGACGACGGCAAGCCATCGGAAGCGTCCGATTCCAAGCCCGTGAAGTCCGATGGGGCCAAGAGCGGCGAGAGCGCGTCCGATGGCGGCTCCAAGGCTGGCGCCGCCGCGGGCGGATCCGACAAGGCCTCAGGCTCCGGCGGCGACTCCAGCTAGCCGGTTCGTCACAGTCCCTGATCCCGGAGATGCGAGCGGTCATCCAGCGTGTCGCGAAGGCCAGCGTTTGTATTGGTGGTCGCGCGCACGCCGCCATCGGGCCCGGGTTCGTGGTGCTGGCGGGCGTCGCGCGGGGCGACGAAGCAGCGGACGTGGCTTACCTGGCCGACAAGGTGGCCAATCTGCGCGTGCTCGCCGACGATGCGGGCCGGATGAATCGGTCGGTGCTTGACACTGGTGGCGAGGTGTTGCTGGTGTCGCAGTTCACGTTGATCGCCGACACGCGCAAGGGTCGGCGTCCGAGTTTCGTGGGCGCTGAGTCGCCGGAACGGGCGGCCACGCTGCTCGACGACTTGGAAAAAGCGCTGCGAGTCCGCGGCGTCTCCGTGCAAACGGGGCAATTCCAGGCTGAGATGGACGTAGCGCTGGTGAACACCGGCCCGGTGACGATCGTCATCGACAGCCGCGACCGCCGTACGCCGCGGCGGCAGGCGTAAGCCGCGGTGATCTCTGAGTCGCCGGACGGCGCCGGAGGATCGACGGTGCGTGTTGTCCACGGGGCCGACGAGGTGCGGCGCACGTTGCTGGCGCGGTCGCCGGACCTGGTCACGATCGACGAGTCGGCGGTGCGGGCCGCCTCGCAAGTCTTTGGCGAGACGCTGACGCCGGTCGCCTTTGTCGAGCGTGTGATCCAGGAAGTTCGGGACGAGGGCGACGCGGCGGTGCGCCGCATCGCCAGGGCGCTGGGTGACCACATCGGCCCGACGTTCGAGATCTCGCCGTCGGAGTTGGCCGAGGCTGGGCGTACGGTCGATCCGGCGCTCCGAGCCGACATCGAACTCGCGGCGGAGCGGATTCGCGCGTATCACGAGCGCGAGATGCCACGCGGCTTCGACATGCCCGAGCTGGGCGTCGGTCAGCGGTGGATGCCGGTGGACCGCGCCGGTCTGCACGTGCCGGGTCAGGCGGCGCCGCTGGTTTCCAGCCTGCTGATGGCCGCGGTTCCCGCGCGCGTGGCAGGCGTGGGCGAAATAGTGGTGACAACGCCGATCAGGTCGGAGGGCATTGCGCCGGCGCTGGCCGCGGCGGCGCAAGCGGCCGGCGTGGACCGCGTCCTGGGATTGGGCGGCGCACAGGCCATCGCCGCTCTGGCACTGGGCACACAAAGCGTGCCGCGCTGCGACGTGGTGGTCGCTCCCGGCAATGCCTGGGTGATGCTGGCAACGCGGGCGCTCTATGGGGTGGTGGGCGTGGACCTGCTGCCAGGTCCGACCGAGACGCTGGTGATTGCGGACGCCGCGGCGGACGCCGCCGAGGTGGCCTCGGACTTGATTGCCCAAGCCGAGCACGGTGGTCCCGCCAGTCCGATTGCGTTGACGCCGGATCCAGTGCTGGCGGCCGCGGTGGCGCGCGAGGTTGAGGCGCAACTGGCAACGTTGCCGCGCGCGGCGGTGGCGTGGGACAGCTTTGCGCGACGCGGCGGGGTGGGGGTCGTGGACGACCTGATCCAGGCGGTCGAATTGTCCAACGCCTACGCCCCGGAGCATCTGTGCCTGCTGGTCAACGACCCGGAAGCCTTACTGCCGCTGGTGCGCCATGCCGGCGGCGTGTTCCTGGGCAGCGCCTCGCCGGAAGTGCTGGGCGACTACGTGGCGGGACCCAGCCACATCATGCCCACGGGCCAGACGGCCCGCTTTGCCTCGCCGGTGGGTGTGCGCTCGTTCCTGAAGACGATCTCCGTGGTGCGCCTGTCGGCGGACCGGGCGGCGGCGCTGGCGCCGTCGGCGGCGCGTCTGGCGCGGGCCGAGGGCCTGGAAGGCCACGCGCGGGCCGCCGAACGACGCGCGGGCGCCTGACTACAATGCCGAATCACCTGTCCACTTGAGACCTTCATGACTGAACGACGCGCCAGCGTCACGCGCGCCACGTCCGAGACCGAGGTCGAGGCGACGGTTGCCATTGACGGCGCCGGCGACTTCGACGGCTCGACCAAGATCGGGTTTCTCGACCACATGCTGGCGCAGCTCGCCCGACACGGTCTGTTCAACATCGAGGTGAATGCCAAAGGCGATCTGCACATCGACGCGCACCACACCGCCGAGGATGTGGCGATCGTGCTGGGCCGGGCGTTCAGCGACGCGCTTGGCGACCGACAGGGCATCCAGCGCATGGGCGACGCCACGGTGCCGATGGACGAAGCGCTGGCGCACGTGGCGGTGGATCTGGCCGGGCGCGACTTCTGCGCCTTTGAGGGTGAGTTCAAACAGGACCGAATCGGCGGTCTGGAGACCAGCCTGCTCCCGCACATCATCGGGTCCCTGGCCCGGCACATGGGCGCGGCCATCCACGTCCGTGTGCTGGCGGGCGAGGACGACCACCACAAGGCCGAGGCCGTGTTCAAGGCTCTGGCGCGCGCCCTGGACCAGGCGACGGCGCTCGATCCGCGGCGCGCCGGCGCGGTGCCCAGCACCAAGGGCACGCTCACCGACTGACGTGGGCGACAAGCCTGCCGATCCCCGGCTGCGACTGGACCACCTGTTGGTAGTTCGCGGCCTGGCGCGCAGCCGCAGCGCGGCGCGTCAACTCGCCAGGGACGGCGCGGTCTACGTCGCTGGACGAGTCGAGTCGCGTCCGGGGCGACGTGTCGGCGACGACGCGCGGGTCGAGCTTCGCGGAAGGTCGATCCAGTACGTCAGCCGGGGCGGGTGGAAGCTGGCCGGGGCACTGGAACACTTTGGCCTTGCCGTGGAGAAGGCCACCGCGCTGGATATTGGCGCCTCAACGGGCGGGTTCACGGACTGCCTGCTGCGCGGCGGGGCCGCGTACGTCACGGCGGTGGACGTGGGTCGCGGGCAGCTCGCGCCGAGCCTGAGGGCGGATGCCAGGGTCCGCGTGCTGGAGTCCACCGACGCCCGCGAGCTGCCGGCACTCGAGACGTCGCCGGACATCGTGGTTGTCGATGTGGCCTTCATCCGCCTGCGGGACGTTCTGCCCGCCGTGCTGGCCGCGACGCCGCGCGCTCGCTGGGCAGTGGCCTTGCTCAAGCCGCAGTTCGAGCTGCCCGGTCGGCGCGTGCCTCGGGATGGCGTTGTCAAGGATCCGGCGGTGCGGAACGCGGCGCTTCTGGACTTCCTGGGGTGGGCCAGGCGGGAGGGCGTTGCAGTTGTTGGGACCGCGGCCAGCGCGCTATCCGGCGGTGATGGCAATCGGGAGACCTTTGTGCTGCTGCGTCCGCCCTGGCCGGATCGGCGGCGCCAGGGCAGCGACTATGATGAGGGCGACGGTTATGTAGCGAGTGGCTGATGCGGGTTGCCCTGCTGTTTCAGCCGCGCATTGCCGCATCCGTGGCGCACGCGCAACGCTCGCAGCAACGACTCAAGGCTCTCGGGCTCGACGCCTGGTGCGTGTCGTCGTGGGAGATTACCGAGCGTCCGGCGGATTTGGAGGGCGCAAATCTCGTTGTCACGTTTGGGGGCGATGGGACGCTACTCCGAGCGGCGCGCGCGGCAGCGCCCTACCTGGCCACCTGCCTGGGCGTCAACTACGGGCGCCTGGGATTCTTGACCGAATTCACGCCGGACGAGTTTGACGAACGTCTGGACGAGGTGCTCGACGGCGGCTACTGGATCGAGGAGCGCGTGCTGATTGACTGGACGCACCACAACGTAGAAGGCGTTGTTGCCTCGGGGCTGGCCGCCGGCGACGTGGTGGTGGGTCGAGGACGGATGGCGCGCGTGGTTGAGGTGGAAGTGCGCATCAATGGCGTCGCGCTGACGACCTACACCGCGGACGGAGTGATTGTGGCTACGCCGACCGGCACCACCGGCTATGTGCAAGCGGCCGGCGGGCCGGTGCTGCATCCGGAAGTGCGCGACCTGGTGATGACGCCGATCGTCCCGTTCCTTACGCCGGCAAACTCGATCGTGATGGGCCATGACGAGCGGGTCGAATTGACCACGTACACCACGCACGAGGCGACATTGTCGATCGACGGTCAGACCGATCAACTGCTGACCTCGGGCGACCGCGTGGTCTGCCGGGCGTCCGAACACCTCGCGCGTTTCGCCCGGCTGCGTGAGAGCGACTACTTCTACGCCACGCTGGCCGAGAAGCTGCGCTGGCGCGTTCCGCGAGAGATGCCGCGCCCAGTTCACGGGTCCGGATAGGCGCGCGTGCTCCGGCACGTCGGCGTTCGCGATTTCGCGTTGATCGATGCGGTTGACCTTGCGCTTGAACCCGGCCTGAACGTTCTTACCGGGGAAACCGGCGCCGGCAAGTCGATCCTGATTGACGCCCTGGCGCTCGTGCTCGGTCGCCGGGCGCATCCAGCCGACGTCCGGCCGGGTGCGTCGTGCGCCTTTGTGGAATCGGTGTTCGACCGGACCCCGGGTCCGGCCGCCGCCGTTCTCAATGCCTATGGCGTCGAGTCCGACGAGTCGCTGATCCTGTCACGCGAAGTTCGGGGCGCCGGCCGTTCGACCGCGCGAATCAATGGACGCGCCGTGCCCGTGCGCGCCCTGGCGGACCTGGGGCGCACGCTGGTTGATGTGCATGGGCCGAGCGAGCACCAATCGCTTTTTCGCCGTTCGCAACAGCTCGAGTACCTGGACCGGTTCGCCGGTCTGGCGCCGCGGCGCGAGGCTGTGGCCGCCATGACTCGCGATCTGCGGGCCACTTGTCGCGAAGTGGACCAACTCCAGCGCAGGGCCAGGGAAACCGCGCGTGAAATTGATCTGTTGACCTTCCAGGTCGACGAGATTGATTCAGCGGGATTGACGGTCGGAGAGGACGAGCGGCTGCGGGCGGACCGGATGGTGTTGGCCAACGCGGAGCGACTTCGCGACCTGGCGAGCCAGACGGCCGCCCGCCTGCAGGGTGAAGCGTTGGACCTGGCGCGCGACATCTTCGGCTCGACCCGGGACGCGGCGGAGGAGATGGCGACTCTGGATGCCACGGTGCGGCCCCTGGCTCAGCAGGCCGGGCAGTTGCAGGAGTTGGCCACCGACCTGGCACTCAGCTTGCAGTCGTACGCCGACAACGCTGAGGCGGATCCGGCGCGTCTGCAGCAGATTGATGAGCGCCTGAACCAGATCGGAGTGCTGACTCGGAAGTACGGCGACACCCCCGCGGACGTGATCGCCTACGGCGATACGGCTCGGGCGCGGCTCGAACAGCTTGATCGCGGGGACGCGCGAATCGCGTCGCTTCGAACGCACACCGCCGAGCTCAGAGATCGATTGATACCGGTTGCCACGGCGCTCTCCGAGGAGCGCCGCCGTGTGGCTGGGGCGCTGGCGAGCGCCGTAGCCGCCCAACTGGCCGATCTGAATATGCCATCGGCCAGGTTCGAGGTGCGGCTGAGATTTCAGCACGACCCTGACGGACTGCCGGTCGAGGGCGAGCCTGAACCGGTCGCGTTTGATGAGTCTGGCATTGATGAAGTCGAGTTCCTGCTCAGCGTGAATGCCGGCCAGCCGCCGCGGCCGCTGGCGGCGGTGGCATCCGAGGGCGAACGCTCGCGGATTCTGCTGGGACTCAAAGTGGTGCTGGCGAAGGTCGACCAGACGCCTACGCTTGTCTTTGATGAGATTGATGTCGGCGTAGGATCGAGGGCTGGCGATATCGTTGGACACAAGCTGGCGGCGTTGGCCGCCTGGCGCCAAGTGCTGTGCATCACCCACCTGGCTCCGGTCGCGGCATTCGGCGACGCGCACTTCGTTGTGGTGAAGTCGGACGAGCACGGTGAGTCGACAACCGGTGTATCTCGGGTGGAGGGTCACCGGGTCATAGAGGAAATTGCCGCCATGAGCGGCGCATCCACCGCCGCCGGCCGGCGAGTGGCCCGAGATCTGATGACCGCGGCTCAATCGCGGAAGCGCGCAGGCTGACTCGTGCTACGGCGCAGGCTCCAGCCCGCTTGCCCGAGACCCGGAAGCAAATGACTGGTCCAGTGCGAGCCTGCGCGCGCGGCAGGCGCCGCCAGATAAGTGTCGCCCGCACACCCCGCGGGGGGCGCCGCAAAGTCCGGGCAGGCCAGTGGCACGGTCGCCATGCGAGTTGAACTTGCGCACCCATTTGCTCGCGGCAATTCGTGGCCGACATTTCGCGCCGTGGCGTACGGGTCCAACGCGTTCGAGCAGCGCCTTGTGCCTCTGGCCCGCCGTTGGCAGCGCTATCGCACGCTGCAGGCCGCGCCGCGCGTGCTGGCGATGGGATTTGGTCTGGCGCTGGTGCCGGTGCTCGTGTTCTCGGCACTGGGCTTGCCGCGGCTCGTGATGGGTCTTTCCCTGGCGGTGGCCGTGATTCCCGTTGTCACGCTGGCGGCGCGGGCGCTCGTGGCTCCCTCGCCACTGGCCGCGGCGTTGGCCTATGACCGCCGGCTTGCGATGTTCGAGCGGTTGTCCACGGCGGTTAGCGGCTCGCGGGCGGACTCGCGCGTGCGGGACTTGCAGCGGCGCGACGCGCTGCGGGCCTTGGCGGGCGTCAATGCCCGCCTCGCCTTTCCCTATCGCGTGGCGCGCGGCGAAGTGGGAATCGTGGCACTCGCCGCGGCGCTGCTGGTCGCCGGCCTGGTGGCCGCGACCGCTGATGTGTTGCCGCGGGTCGGTGGGCGCCAACCGGCCTCGGCGTTGCAGGGAATGGCCGGCGCCGCGGTCGACGGCTCAAATCCGGCACTCGTGGATCCAGCCACGCTGGCTCGGGTTGACCGGATTCGCGCCGCGATGGCGGAGCTCGAGCGCCAGCGCGATCCCGACGCCGCGCCAGCCGCGCTGGCCGCCGAGGCCGCCGGGGAGGCCCTGCGGCTGACATCCGAAGGTCGCCGACTTGGCCGCGCGCTCGACAGCGGCGACTTTCAGGCCGCGGCAGCCGAAGCGGGCGAACTGGGCGGACAGCTTGCAGAGATGAGCAGCACGCGAATGGACGAGCTGGCGCAGGGGCTGCGGCAAGCCGCGGATCGCGCCGCCGGCTTTGACCAGGGTCTGGCGGAACAGTTGCGGGCGGCGGCGGCGGTGCTGGAGCGGGGGCAGCTGGCCGACGCCCGCAGCGCACTGGATCGATTGGCCGAGGAGATTGCGACGGTGGGCGCGACGGTTGAGGCCGATCGCGGGATCGAAGCACAAATGGATCAACTCGCCCGCCAGCTGGCGGAAGCGGAGGGGGCAGCCCAGGGCGCCATGCCCGGCGCGGAGGGGGACTCGCTCGGCGCCGCTGGCGCGGGCGCGGCGGAGTCCGCGGCGCTGGCCGACGCCGGCCCCGAGACGGGCGCCGGAATGGCCGGCGGAGGAGGGGACTCCGCGGCCAGCGGGAATGCACTTGAGGGCACGCTGGAGACGCTGGCGCCCGAACAGCGGCTCAACGTTGATGGGAAACTCGAGGTGGTCAAGATCAAGCCGACCGAGGAGGGCGCCGAACTGGTGGAGCGTCCGATTCTGGAACTGGGACCCGGCGGCTCCTCCGGATTCCAGGCCTCGGCGGGCGATCGTGGCTATGCCGTCGGGCGGCCGGACGTGGCCCGCAATGTTCCGCTGGATATGCTGGCCGTCATGGATCGTTACTTCGCCGCGCCGTGAACGTTGTCGTGGAGGAGTCTGAGGCCACCGAGCGACAGGCCCAGGAATTTCGCGACCAGGCTGCCGCCATCATCGACGAAGTGGGCAAGTTCATTGTCGGCCAGCGCGAGATCGTGCGAGACACCGTCGTCTGTCTCATCGCCGGCGGCAACGTCCTGATCGAAGGCGTGCCAGGGCTCGGGAAGACGGTATTGGTTCGCGCGCTTGGTTGGGCGGTCGATCTGCGCTTCAGCCGCATTCAATTCACGCCCGATCTGATGCCCGCCGACATCACGGGCACGAACGTGGTGATTGACGGGGCGGATGGGCAGCGCACCTTTCGGTTCGAGCCGGGCCCGGTGTTCGCCAACCTGGTGCTGGCGGACGAGATCAACCGAGCGACGCCCAAGACGCAGGCGGCGCTGCTGGAAGCGATGCAGGAACGGCAGGTCACCGTGGCGCGCGACGTGCACGTGCTGCCCCCGCCCTTTTTTGTGATGGCCACGCAGAACCCCATTGAAATGGAAGGCACCTATCCACTGCCCGAGGCGCAAGTGGACCGCTTCATGTTCAAGTTGGTCGTGACCTACCCCAGCGCGGCGGAACTGACCGAAATTCTGGACCGGACGACCGGGGCGGACGAGCCGGAAGTCGCACGGGTGGCCACGGGCCAGGACCTACTGACGATGGGCGCGTTTGCGCGGCGCGTGGCCATGGCGCCGCACGTTGGGCGCTACGTGGTTGATCTGGTGAAGTCCACACATCCCCACGATGCGGCCGCACACGAGCTGAGCCGCCAATACGTGCGTTACGGCTGCTCGCCGCGGGCGGCGCAGTCAATGGTGCTGGCGGCCAAGGTGTACGCGATGCTGGATGGGCGCTACAACGTGGGCTTTGACGACATCCGCGCCGCGGCCCTCCCCTCGATGCGCCATCGACTGCTCCTGAACTTCGAGGCCGAGGCCGACGGCGTGACGGCCGAGCACATCCTGGATGCCATCCTCATGTCAACGCGCCGGGCAGGTGACTGACCGGACGGCTGGTGCGGCGCTGCCGGCCTTTGCGCCTGACGCCGCGCTCCGCGCGAAGCTGGCCAACCTTTCGCTGGTGTCACAGCGTCCGCACGGTCACCTGCACACGGGAGGGCGCCGCAGCCGGGCGACCGGCTCGTCCCTCGAATTCGCCGACCATCGGTCGTACAGCCCGGGCGATGACTACCGGCAGATCGACTGGAACATTTATGCCCGGACGAACGAGCTCTTCGTCAAGATCCGCGAGTCGGAGGAGACGCTGGTCGTCCATCTGTTGCTGGACGTCAGCGGCTCGATGGCGTCCGGCACGCCCGCGAAGTTTGATACCGCGCGCGCGGTGCTGGCCGCGGTTGGCTGGACAGCGTTTGCCAGCCGCGACGTTGTTTCGGGGGCCGCCCTAGGCGCCGACCTGGGCGAGACATTTGCGCCCCGGCAGGGCGAGGCCTATGTCAGCCGCTTCTTCGAGTTTCTGCAACGCCAACACCCGTCGGGCGAGACCGCGTTTCCGCGTGCCATTTCCTCGTACAACGCCCGCGCCCTGCCCCACGGCGTTGCCGTGCTGGTCTCAGACCTGCTCGCTCCAGACGCGCCGCGCGCCATTGGCGCACTCGCCCAACGCGGGCATGAACTCACGGTGATCCACGTGCTTGACGATGAGTTCGTCAACCCGGAGTTCGCCGATGAGGTCGAACTCATCGACGCCGAGGGCGGTGGCACGCTGGAAATCCTTGGCGACGTGGAACTCCTGCGCGGCTACCGGCAGGCCATTGGCGACTGGACCAGCGAATTGCAGCGCTTCTGTCACCGGCGGTACGTGCGCTATGTGCCGATCAGGTCGAACTGGGCGGTTGAGGAGATCGTGCTGCGGCGCCTGCGTGAGCACGGAACTTTGGCGTGACCTGGGTCGCGCCGCTCGCTTTTGCGTGGGCGGGTCTGACCCTGGCGGTGCTGGCTTTCTATGTGTTTCGACCGCGCCGTCAGCGCATTGTTGTTGCCTCCCTGCTCGTCTGGCGGCGAACGCTTCGCGCCCGGGCCGACGACACGTGGCTGGCCTGGCTGCGACGCCATGCCCTCCTGCTGATCCAGCTGTTGACCGTGGTGGTGTTCGCGCTGGCGTTGGCGCGGCCCGAGCGCCTGGCGACGGTCCAACCTGGTCTGCCGGTGGCGCTGGTCATGGACGTCTCCGCGTCAATGGCAATCAGCGACCAGGACGGGACCCCGCGGATGCAGCGTGCCCGGCAAGAGGCCGCCACTCTGGTTGACTCGCTCGATGAGGACCGACGCGTTTCGCTCATCACCGCGGGCGCCGTTCCGCGAACGCTCGTTGCGGAGTCAATCGATCGCGCGGAGGTGACGCGTGCGCTTGATGGGATCGAGCCCGAGGCCTCGCATGGTCGAATCGACATTGCGCTCGACATGGCGCGCTCGCTGGCTCACCCGGCAACGGGCGGCATTGTGGCGCTCTTTACCGATCAGTCGTCCACGGACGGTCCGAATCCTGCCTATGCCGGGGTGCGCACGGTGATCGTCGGCGAGCCGGCGCCTAATGTTGCGCTGGTGTCGTTCCAGGTTCGACGCCGGCTCGACGTCCCGAACGCGGTCGATGGTGTTGCCGTTGCGCGAAACGACGGACCGACGCAGGTCGACGCCGCAATCCTGCTAACAGCCGGCCGCGGCTCGCCAACAAGCCGAACCGTCAATCTCGCCGCGGGTGCGCGCCAGATCATCGTGTTCGACGACCTGCCGGTGGCGGCAGGCTACAAGGCCGAGATTCGCGCGCCCGACGACTCCTTGTCGGCCGATGACCTGGCCTTTGCTTCACTGGCCGAGCCCTCCCCGCTAACGGTCGTTGTCGTTGGCGACGATCCCTGGCCGATTGTCCGGGCGTTGCAGGCCGTGCCCGCGGTGACGGCGCAAGCCGTAGGCGTCGATTCTTTCGACCAGGCAGCCAGTCCCGCCGATATCTACGTATTCCAGGGATTCGTTCCCGAGTTTCTGCCGCCCGCCTCCGCCGTGTTAGTGCAGCCTCCGGCGATTCCCGGCCTGGGGATCGACTCGCCGCTCACCGGCAACACACTCCCCCTGGCGCTGCCGGACAGCCCGCTGCTGCGTTCGGTGGATGTTGGCGATGTGCTTTCCGGCGCGGACGTTACCTACGCGCCGCCTCCCTGGGCGCTGGTTGACCTCAGCGTTGGCGACCGCGCCCTGCTTGCCCACGGCGTGTTTGAAGGCCAGCGTTTGGCGGTCATCGGGTTTGACGTGGCCGGCGACCGTGTAAGCCAGGCGCCGTGGTTCCCGTTGTTCTGGTCCAATCTGGTTCGCTGGGCTGATCCGTTTTCGCCTCTGCCGGAAGGTGCGCGACTCGAGCCTGGCCGTCCATCGCGCCTGCTTCCGCATCCCCGGGCGGATCGAATCTCGATCACGACTCCAGCCGGTGACACCACTGAGTTTGCCGCACGGGCGCCCGCGGTCCTCAACGTGGGCTCGCCCGGCGCCTACACGGTGCGTCAGTTCGTGGGACCGGAACTGATGGCCCAATCGTCGATCGACTACGTCCCGAGCCTATCGACTCGGGCAGCGTCGGTCGGCCTTCCCGCCGCGCCGGATGTCACAGACCAGTCGGCCGCGAGCATCAAGAAGCAGATTGAGATCTGGCCGTGGCTGGCCGGACTAACGCTGGCGTTTCTGCTGGTCGAATGGTGGGTGTTTCACCGGGTTCGGGGAGCCCGCTGACCGGTGGTTCTTGATCGTCCCTGGCTGCTCATCCTGTGTGCGACGCTGCCAGCCGCTGTCTGGCTGTCGTACGCGAGCGTCGCGCGTCATTCGGGAATTCGGACGAGTCTGGCGACGCTACTCCGTCTGGTCGGCCTGGCCGCGATCGTCCTCGCACTGGCCGGCTTCGCGATCGGTCGCGACACCCGGCCGGCTACCGTCTTCGTCGTCGATACGTCCGACAGCGTGCTGCTGGCCGAGCGCGCCAACGCGCTTGCGATCGTGGACGCCTATCTCCAGGCGTTCGGGTCGGATACGCCGGTTGGGGTGGTGCAATTTGGCGCCGGCGCGGCGGTGCTGGCAGCCCCACAGCGCCTGGACGAGGCGCCAACCCTGCGGTCCGATCTGCCCGGAAATGCCAGTAACTACGAGGCGGGGATCCTGGCGGCGTTGGGTCTGCTCGATCCTGACGACGGCGGACAGCTCGTGCTCCTGTCAGACGGCGCCGGGACTGGGCTGCACCTGGAGGCTGCCGCACAAACGGCCGCGGCGCGGGGGGTGCCGATTTCAGTTGTGCCCGCCGCCGCGACTCGAGGAGCCGACCTTGTCGTGAAGGCCGTCGAAGTTCCGGAAGTTGTCCACAGCGGCACGGCCATTGAGGCACGCGTACGAGTCGCATCGCAGCGGCGCACGACGGCGCGTCTGCGGCTTTGGGACGGTGAGCGTCTGATAAGCGACGGTCCGATTGTCGTCGCGACAGGCACGCGCACGTATGGGGTGGCGTTGGCGGGGTTAGAGCCCGGATTTCACCGTCTTCGGGCCGAATTGCTCGAGGATGCGGACCCGCGCCTGGCCAACAATGTTGCCGAGACGTTTGTGCGCGTGGCGGAACCTGTGCGCGTGCTGACCATCGGCGACACGTCCCAGGTTCGCGCGGTGCTGCTGGCCGCCCAGTTCGAGGTCCGGGACGTCGCTCCTGAAGCGCTGGCGGACGTTGATCTGGGCCAATACGAGGCCGTGGTTGTAGCGGATGTGCCGGCCGAAGCGTTTGAACCCGCCGCGCTCGAAGCCCTGCGCGCGCACGTGGCCGGCGGACGCGGCCTGGTTGTCATGGGCGGTCTGAACAGCTTCGCCGTGGGTGGTTACCAGGGAACCGCCATGGACGAGGCGTTGCCCGTGTGGTCGGATCCGACCGAGGAGACGCCCGAGCCTCGCCTGGCGCTCGTGCTGGTCATCGACCGGTCATCCAGCATGGCCGAGGGCGCGAGCGACGGGCACGCCAAAATCGATATGGCCATTGAGGCGGCCGTGGACGCCGTGGACCTGCTTGAAGAGGGCGACATCCTCGGAGTCATGACCTTTGACATCGACTCGCAATGGGTCGTGCCGCCGCGCGAATTGAGTTCCGCGGCGGACGTGGCAACGGCGATCGACCGAATACGCGGGATTCAGATTGGGACTTCCACCGATCTGGCGCGCGCGATGTTCTTTGCACGGTCGCGTCTGGAGCAGGTCAGCGCCTCGGTCAAGCACGTGGTGCTGCTGACGGACGGGCGTGCTCACTACGGCGACTTCGACGGCCTGACCCGTTCGCTGCGCCGTCGAGACATCACGGTTTCGTCGATCGCCGTGGGTGAGCAATCCGACCAGGAACTGCTGGAACGCATCGCCCGCATTGGCAATGGCCGCTACTACTACGTACCGGATCCCCGTGCGATACCGCGAGTCCTGACCGAGGAGACCCTGACCGCCGGCGAGTTTGCCGTGGTCGAGCGCGACTTTCAGCCACGGATGGAAGCGCCGAGCCCGGTGTTTGCCGGAGCGCTGGCAGGGCAGGAACTTCCGCAGCTAAGGGGCTACGTGCGCACCCGTGCCAAACCCACGGCCGAGGTGGTGCTGAGTTCCGACAACAACGATCCGATCCTGGCCCAGTGGCAGTACGGCCGTGGTCGGGCCATTGCCTGGACGTCCGACGTGGGCGCGGACTGGGCGGAGATGTGGCTTGCCTGGGATGGCTTTGCCCCTTTCCTGCGCCAGGCGGTTCAGTGGGTCAGCCCGCTGCCCGGCGCCGTGGGCGACAGCCCTCGCGCGGCAGCCGTGTTCGCTGACGGCGCCGCGGTCATCGAAGTCGACGCGGTTGACGCGGCGGGACGATTCCTGAATGGGCTTGCCACAAACCTGGCGGTGGTTGGCCCGGACGGCGCCAGACAGACGTTGGTCGCCGAGCAGGTTGGACCCGGACGCTATGAGGGCCGGCTGGATGATCTGGCGCAGGGGGTGTACGAGGTCGAGGTCACGCAGCGCGACGCCGCCGGCGTCGCGCGAACGGCGCGCTCGGCGTTCGTTGTTCCCGCGGCTGACGAGATCGGCCACATCACGCCCGACCATCGCGCGCTGCGGCGCGTTGCCGCGTTGACCGGCGGCGTGAACGTCGAGTCAAGCGGTGATCTGGCCTCGCTGGCGCTACGCGGTGACCGCCCCGCGCAGCTTGGCTGGGCTCAACTCCTCACGATCGCGCTGCTGGCTTTTGTGGCTGATGTCGGGGTGCGGCGGTTGCGTGGCGGTCCACGCGACATTCAGGACCGAATCGGCGAGCGTGTAAGATCGTTGCGTGCGGCGCTTGGCGCGCTGCGGCGCCTGCACTGGCCGATTTCGCGCACCGCCTGAACCTGGCGACGCTTGAAATTCATGAACCCCACCGGGCGCCTCGCGCGCATATTTCGACAAGCCGGCTTCGACCTTTACCTCGTCGGCGGTCCGGTCCGCGACCGCATCATCGGGAGACCGTCGCACGACCTGGACTTCACGACTGCTGCCCGTCCCGATCGCGTGAAGGTGCTTGCTCGCCGGGCCGGCGCTACCAGCATTTACACGGTTGGTGAGCGCTTCGGGACTATCGGCGCGGTATTTGAGAGCGGGACGGTCGAGATCACCACGTTCCGCGCGGAGTCGTATCGCCAGGGCTCGCGTAAACCTGAGGTTCAGTTTGGGGACTCGCTGGAAGCCGATCTCAGCCGGCGCGACTTCACGATTAACGCCATGGCCCAGGATGTCCTGAGCGGGCGCATCATCGATCCCCACGGCGGGCTCGCCGATTTGGTTGCCGGCCGAGTCCGGGCGGTCGGCGTTGCGGACGACCGATTTCGGGAAGACCCGTTGCGCGTACTGCGCTGCGTGCGCTTTGGGGCGCAGCTGGGGTTCGACATCGAGGTCGGCACGTTGGCCGCGGCGCGGCGAACCGCGGGCGAGCTTCGTCACGTCAGCGCCGAACGCATCGGCGCCGAGCTCAACTTGACGCTGCTTTCGCCGGAGCCGGGCCGGGCATTGGTCACGCTCCTTGAGATTGGGGTGCTGGGCCTGGTGATGCCCGAGTTGATTCCCCTCCAGCAGACGGAACAGGAAGAGCGGAGGCAGCACAAGGACGTGTTTGCCCACACCATGCGTGTTCTGTCCACGACACAGGCCGAGCCCGAGATCCGGTGGTCGGCGCTGCTGCACGATGTCGGCAAGCCGAAGACCAAGTCCATCCGCACCGGGCGGATCCGGTTCTTTGGACACGAGGAAGTGGGCGCGCGCATGGCGGCCAAGATCATGCGCCGGCTCAAGTTCGACGGCCGCCTGACGGACCGCGTGACGCACATCGTCCGGCTGCACATGCGTGCGAACGCCTACGAGCCAGATTGGACGGACGGGGCGGTACGCCGGTTCATCCTGGAGGCCGGCGAGGACCTCAACGCGTTGACCGCCTTGTCGCGCGCCGATATCACCAGCTATCGCCCTCGGCGCATCGAGGCAGGGCTGGCGCGCGTTGCCGAACTGCAGGCCCGCTGCGAGCACTTGCAGGCCGAGCGCGACGTGGCCGCGCTGGACTCGCCGCTGGACGGCCACGCATTGATGGAGCTGTTCGACCGCGCGCCGGGCGTGTGGATCAAGCCGATCAAGCAATACCTGCTGGATCTTGTGCTGGACGGGGAACTCGAGCCGGATGACGTGCAACGCGCCCGCGTGCTTGCGCAAGCGTTCGTCCAACGTCACACCGAGGCCGCCGAGGCGATGCAGTCGGGAGACCGCCATGCCCAGCGTTGATACTGGCGAGTCCTGGACGCGTCTGCGAAGCTGGCTGGGGCGGCGTATTGATCAAGTGGCCGCCGGCGACTACTCGCGTTTACCGTCGTCGTTTGCCAGCGATGACGGTCGCGTCGCTAGCGAGGCCTATACGACAGTGTTGATCGCGATGGACGTGATTGAGGGTCGGCGCACAACGCCTGGACGCAGGCGTGCTCACCGCAATCCCAGTTCGCCGATACCGGGGCCGCCGTGATGTTGGAACCGGGTGACTACTTCTCGCATCGAACCCTGGGCACGACCGGCCTCCGGGTCACACCCTTGTGCATTGGCACCGCGGCGCTTGGCGACATGCCCGAGGCCTTTGCCTATTCGGTGCCGGAGGACGAAGCGCTGGCGGCTGTGCGAGCGACGCTGGACAGCGCGATTAATTTCATCGACACCGCGGCATCCTACGGTGACGGTGAGAGCGAGCGGCGCATCGGCGTCGTCCTGCGCGAGCGCGGCGGTATTCCCGAGGGCTATGTCATAGGAACCAAGGCCGACCGCGACATGACCACTGGTGATTTCAGCGGCCCGCAGATGCGCCGTTCGGTTGAGCGCAGTCTCGATCTATTGGGCCTGGACCGCCTGCAACTGGTGCATCTGCACGACCCGGAGCACACGACCTACGACGCCATCACGGCGCCTGGCGGTCCATTGGAGGCGCTGCTGGACCTGAAGGCCGAGGGGCTGATCGAGCACTTGGGCGTTGCGGGCGGACCGGTTGATCAGGAAATCCGCTACATCCAGACTGGTTGCTTCGAAGTGGTCGTCACGCACAACCGCTACACGCTGCTCAACCGCTCGGCCGATCCGCTGCTGGAGATTGCGGCGATGCGTAACGTTGCCGTGCTGAACGCGGCGCCGTACGGCAGCGGGATTCTCTCGCGCGGCCCGGAAGCGTATCCGCGTTACGCTTATCAGGCGGCGCCGCCCGAGTTGGTGGACCGTGCGCGCCGTCTGCAAGCCATCTGCGACCGCTACGGGATCCCGCTGGCCGCGGCCGCGCTGCAGTTCTCGCTGAAGGATCCGCGCATCGTCTCAACGATCGTGGGCGCCAGCCGGCCGGACCGCATCGAGAAGACGCTGGTTCTGGCCGCGTTCGAGATTCCCGAGGAACTCTGGGAAGAACTGCAGACGGTCCCGTCGTCATCCATTGATCCCGAGACGCACCGTTGGAACTGAGCGCCTGGCGATTCAGACGGTTGCCGCGTCGTGGCGTGTCCTTGTTAGGCACGACGAAGCACTCGGGGAGGCGACCATGAGGAGCGGGAATTCAGCTCGGGTCATGGTCGGTCTGATCGTGGTGACGGTCGGTGTGCTGCTCCTGCTCGGCAACCTGGGGATCGGCGACTTCAACCCGTGGAACTACACCCCGTCGCTCCTCATCCTGCTCGGACTTTGGGCGTTGATTCGCAGCGGCTTTCGCGGGTCGATAGGTCCCTGGGTACTGATCGGAATCGGAGTCGCCATTCAGTTGTCAGTGCTGGACGAGGTTCCAGCCGTGGTTCGAGGAGCCATCTGGCCGGTATTGATCATTGCTGTGGGCGTCCTCCTCATCGTGACGCGGGCGTCCTTTGGCGGTCGTGCGTCTGCCGCCCGCCGCTCCGGTGACGGACTGAACCACGTGGCGGTGTTCAATGGCATAAATGACGTAGTGGACGGCCCGTTCGACCGCCTTCACTCCACGACGCTTTTCGGCGGGGCGGATTACGATCTGCGCCGCGCGCGCGTGGAGCGACCGCCGGCGGTCATCGACATTACCTGCATGTTCGGCGGCGTGGAGTTGCGCGTGCCGGAGGGCTGGACGGTCCACAACGACGTGCTGGCCTTGTTTGGAGGCGTGGATGACAAGCGTCGGGGCTCGAGCGCCGACGGCGAAGTGACCGTGAGCATCCGAGGCACGGTTCTGTTCGGCGGGCTGACGATCAAGGACTGACGTGCCGGCGCGCGGCTCGTATGCTTCAAGCGGCCGGGCCTGGATGACGATGCGATGGCTGCCCCAGAACTCGATTCCGATGTCCTGATCGTGGGCGCCGGGGCCTCCGGCGCCGCAGCCGCGTGGTCACTTTCGCGCCGAGGGTTGCGCGTCACCTGTCTGGAACAGGGGCGCTGGATCGAAGCCTCGGAGTATGCGCACTCGCGGCCGGACTACGAACTCGCCCGCCAGACGTCGTTCGCCAAGGATCCGAACGTCCGCGGCTGGGTCGAGGACTACCCGATCAACAACAGCGGGACGCCTATCTATCCGCTGATGGTCAATGCGGTTGGCGGTAGTACGGTGCATTGGAGTGGGCATTTTCCGCGAATGCGGCCGTCCGACTTCCGCGTGCGAACGCTCGACGGGGTGGCCGACGACTGGCCGTTGACGTACTGGGATCTGGAGCCGTTCTACGACCTGAATGACTCGCTGGTGGGCGTGTCCGGATTGGCCGGCGATCCGGGCAACCCGCCGCGCAGCCCCCGGCAGACGCCGCCGCTGGCGTTCGACGCCGGCTGCGAGGCGTATCTCCGCGGTCTGGAGAAGCTGGGCTGGCACTGGTGGCCGTGCGACAACGCGCTGATCTCGGAGCCGTTTGGCGAGAACCGTTCCCCGTGCAACTGCTGCGGGCCTTGTGACATTGGGTGCCCTATTGGCGCGATGTCCAGCGCGCACGTTACCTACTGGCCGAAAGCCCTGGCCCAGGGGGTGCAGCTGATCACGCATGCACGGGTGGAACAGATCACGGTGGACCGTTCCGGTCGGGCCACCGGCGCGCTGTACTACGACGCGCAGGGCGTTCGCCAACGCCACACCGCCGGCGTGGTTGTGATGGCCGCGAACGGCGTGGGCACGCCGCGGCTGCTGCTTAACTCGACGTCCGCGCGCTTCCCCCACGGCTTGGCGAATAATTCCGGAGTGGTTGGCGCCTATCTGATGTTTCATCCCGTCTCACTCGTGAGTGGGGTCTTCGAGGAACTCGTGAACGGACAGCGCGGTCCGATAGGCGGATTGATGAACTGCCAGGAGTTCTACGAAACTGATATTTCGCGAGGCTTCGTCCGCGGTTTCGAACTGCAGCTCAGTCGCAACGTCGGGCCGCTGTCGGTCGCCGTGGGCGGCATCCTCGGCTCGTCAGTACCTTGGGGCAGCAAGCACCATCACGCGCTGCGCTCGCGCTACGCGCACACGATGACAACGACCGTGATGTTGGAAGACCTGCCGGAGCGCGAAAATCGGGTCACGCTCGATCCCGATCTGACCGACGCGCACGGGATCCCCGCTCCTCGGGTCGAGTATCGGCTCGGTGAAAACAGTCGGCGGATGCTTGACTTCGGCATTGAACGTGCCCGCGAGCTCCACGAGGCCGCCGGCGCAGTGGAGATCCTGGTCGCTCCGCTGTTGCGGGAGGCCGGCTGGCATCTGATGGGAACCTGCCGGATGGGCGACGACCCGACACGCTCGGTGATCAATGGCTGGGGCCAGGCGCATGAGTGTCCGAACCTCTTCGTTATCGACGGCAGTACATTCACGACCTCCGCCGCGGTGAACCCGACCAGCACCATCCAGGCCGTCGCGCTGCGCTGCGCCGATTGGCTGGGCCGCAACTATCGAGCGGTAGCGGCATGACGGCGCGCATCCTCACGCCTACGGAACTGGAACTCCTGACGCTTGTTCAGAATGAACTCGTTCCCGCCTTCGGCGCCCTGCCGGCGGCCGGTACGTTGGGCGCGGCGTCAACGGTTGACGGCTACCTTGCCAGGCGACCGGAGTTGCGGCGTCCAGTGCTCAGCGCCTTGCGGGCTATCGAAATCGCCGCCGCCGACCAACCGCTGGCGGACCGCGATCCGGCGAACCGCGTGAACGTGCTGCAACAGGCTGAGGCCGACGCGCCCGAGGCGTTTGGCGAGCTTGTACGGCAGACCTACAACGCCTACTACACGCGCCCCGACGTGCAGGCAACCCTGGGCATTGTTGAGCCGCCCCAGCCCGCAGGGTTCAAATTGCCCCCGTTTGACGAGTCTCGGCTTGCCCGCGTGCGGACCATGGGCAAACGCTGGCGAGATGCTTGAGCCGCGGCGCAGGCAATTCGCGTCTAAAGCGAAAGGCCGCGCCAGAGGCGCGGCCTTTCCACAAAGCGCTGGCGGTTAGCTTACTTTCTGCACTCCGAGATCGCCGTTACGCATCTCAAAGTTCACTTTGATTCCGACCTGAACAGCGGCTGCCTGGATCCGACCGCGCAGCGTCGGCTGCCGCTTCTTTTCGTCGTCGGAGAGGCTGACGACTACCCACTCGCCACCCTTACTGCGTGCGGCGTTGCGAACGATTTCCCTGATTTCCGGGCTGACACGTCGCATGCGCTGCGGGCGGCTCGCCCATTCGTCACCTGAAACGACTTCCTTAAGCCTCATTCATCGTCCTCCGAGCGTCGGTGCAATGGCTCATGCACTACGCAAGTTTGCTACAACGCTATGTGAAGCGCAACTGACACCTGTCGATCCCCCGATGTGACCCCAGGCGTCAGAGTCTCAAAGCAAAGATAAATCCTGCCGACCGCGGGGAGATCTCCCAATACGTCACGTACGCCGTGTCAGGCTGCGATTCCCAAAGCTCTCGGCGCAGACACGATAGGGTTGGACGAGATGTCGGCTTCGATCCAAGCGTCAACCCTAAAGCTGCGTCTGGGCCGTGGGCGCCGGGTAGCGGGGCTACGTCGGGTGGCCTGCCAGCAGCAGCCACTCAGGTGGCGACTCAGTCTGCTGCGGCGCCACGTCGGCTTCCAAAGATCCATTCTCCGACGCGATTTGGATGGCGTCGCGCCGTTCGGCGTAACGACGTCGATAGATGCAATCTGGAACAGTCGCGCGTTGTCATGCGGCGGCAATGGATGCGTAGGGCCAATATCGTGCCGAAGGACAGGCTGGCACTTCAGAGTCGTCAAGTGCTATCGGAGCACGAAACGTATGCGGACCAGAAAGATCCGTCAGCTCGTACCAAGGGGAGGGCGCTGGGTCCTCAGGCTGGCGTGTGATCCCAAGCCCAAGTGAGCGTGGACTGTGGGAAGACGGGGCCGGCGTGGCAGACGCGTTGCGGGCCGGTGGTGGTCTGGACAACGCAGGAGTAGCAGACGCCCATGGCGCAGCCCATGCGGGCTTCGAGCGAGGTGAAGGCGGGTCGGGAGCCGTGGGTTGCGGCGAGTTGGTCGGTGAGTTCGGCCATCGCGCGCATCATCGGCGTGGGGCCGCAGACGAAGATCTGGTCGCACCAGCCGAAGTGCTTGGGAACGAGTTCGGTGACGAAGCCGTGATGGCCGAGTGCGCCATCGTCGGTGGCGACCCGATAGTCGACGCGGGCATCCAGCCACTCTCGCGGCGTGATCTGGTGGGCGTCACGTCCGCCGGCGAGCAGGCGCACGTGCACGCCTTGGGCGGGGGCGAGGTCGGCCAGCGCGATGAGGGGCGCCAGCCCGATGCCGCCACCAACCATCAGCGCCCGCCGCCGGTCGGGCTGGAACGCGAAGCTGCCGCCCAGCGGTCCGAGCATGTCGATCTCGGTCCCAATGGACTGGTCGACGAGCCAGGCCGTGCCTCGGCCGACGGTGTCGATCAGGAAGGCGATGCGTCCGCGGTCAGGCTCAATGCGACTGAAGCTGAGCGGACGGCGCAGCAGCGGGTCGAACTGATCGGGCGCGCTACAGAGCACATGCGCGAACTGGCCGGGGCGGGCGCTGGCGGCGAGGTGGGGCGCTTCGTATTCGCACCACCAGAGCCGTTGGGTGATGCGCGTATTGCCCAGCACGCGGGCGGATTCCATCCGCCGCGTCATGGGCCGGGCGCGCGGTACTCGTCGATAGTCCGCACGTCGAAAGAGTCGCGGGCCTGGTGTAGGGAAGCGGCCAGCGCCCGAGCCGTATCCAGGGAGGTCAGACAGGGCGTACGGGTCTCGGCCGCGGCCCGGCGCATGTAGTGCCCGTCCTGGATGGCCTCACGGCGTCCGGTGAGCGTATTGATGACCAGCGCCGCTCGACCCTCGCGGATGAAGTCCTCGACATTCGGACTGCCGCCGCGCAGCTTGCCCACCCGTCGCACGGGCAGTTGCAGGTGGGTCTCGATGTAGTCGGCGGTGCCGTCGGTGGCCAGCAGCCCGAACCCAAGATCGGCGAAGTCGCCGATGATCGGGGCCGCCTCGGCCTTATCGCGGTCGGCTATCGACACCAGCACATTGCCACTGGCCGGCACGTCGATGCCGGAGGCAATCATGGCCTTGTGGAGGGCGGCGGGAAACGTCGCGTCCACGCCCATCACCTCGCCGGTGGACTTCATCTCCGGGCCGAGATAGGTATCGACGCCAGACAGCTTGGCGGTGGAGAACACCGGCGCCTTGACCGCGAACAATGGGCGCGACGGGACGAGGCCGGGCTCGTAGCCGAGGTCCGCAAGAGTTGCGTCAAACATGACCAGGGTCGCGAGCTTGACCATGGGCACGCCAGTGGCCTTGCTCAGGAACGGCACTGTGCGGCTGGCACGCGGATTCACCTCCAACACGTAGACCTCGCCGCCGTACAGCACGTACTGGATGTTGACGAGTCCGCGGACGCGCAGACCCGCGCAGATGCGCTGCGTGTAGTCGAGGAGCACGGCCTCTTCGGCAGGGCTCACGCTCACCGGCGGATAGACGGCAAAGCTGTCGCCGGAATGCACGCCGGCGCGTTCGATGTGCTCCATGATTCCGGGGATCAACGAGTCGCGGCCGTCGCAAATCGCATCCACCTCAACTTCGCGGCCCTGCAGGTACTTATCGATAAGCACCGGATGTTCGGGCGATGGCTGGGTTACTTTCTCGATGTAGCGTTCGAGGTCGGCGCGGTCGTCGACGACCTGCATGGCCCGGCCGCCGAGCACATAGGACGGGCGTGCCACGACCGGGTAGCCCAGGCCGTCGGCCACATCCAGGGCGTCGCGGATACGCGTGACCGTGGCGCCGGGCGGACGCAGGATGCCCAGGCGTTCCAGGAAACGATCGAACTTGTCGCGGTTTTCGGCTTCGTCGATGGCGGCGACCCCGCTTCCGGCGATCTGGAATCCAGCGTTGTACAGGGGGCCGGCCAGGTTGATGGCTGTCTGCCCGCCGAACTGGGCAACGATGGGCGGGGCGCTTCCGTGGGCAGCTTCGTTACGCAGCACCTCGGCGACGCTCTCTTCGTCCAGGGCTTCGAAGTAGAGGCGGGTGCAGGTATCGAAGTCGGTACTGACGGTCTCCGGATTGGAATTGATCAGCACGCTCTCGCGCCCGGCGTCGCCCAACGCCCAGGCCGAATGCACGGAGCAGTAGTCGAACTCGATGCCCTGGCCGATGCGAATCGGGCCACTGCCAAGCACAACGGCCGCGGGCTTGCCACTGACGATCGCCTCGTTCTCGGACTCGTAGGTGCTCCAGAAATAGGGCGTCGCCGCGTCGAACTCGGCCGCGCAGGTATCCACCATTTTGAACGTTGGGCGCATGCCGACGGATTCGCGCAGCTCGAGCACGCGCTCGGTCAGGGTGTCGCTGAGCGAGGCGATCATGGCGTCGGAGAACCCTTGGCGCTTGGCGTGCCAGACCAGATCGGGCGTTAGCGGCTCGGCCAGCAGGCGGCGTTCGGTGGCCAGGATGTTGGCGAGCTTGTCAACGAAAAAGCGGTCGATGCCGGAACGGCGGGCGATTTCTTCGGGGGATGCGCCACGCCGCAGGGCAGCCATAACGGCCCAGAGCCGTTCGTCGTGGGCGTGCTCGATGCGCCACCAGATCGCGGCCTCATTGCCTGCCCACTCCGGGTCTTCCCAGAGCAGGGTGCGGCCGCCGTTCTCCATGCCGCGCACGGCCTTGTTGAGGGAGGCCTCGAGGGTGCGTTCGATGGCCATCACCTCGCCGGTGGCTTTCATCTGTGTGCCCAGGCGCCGGTCCGCGCGGGCGAACTTATCGAACGGCCAGCGGGGGATCTTGGTCACCACGTAGTCCAGGGCTGGCTCAAATGCGGCGGACGTGGTTTGCGTAATGGGGTTGCGAAGCTCGTCCAGCCGGCGCCCGAGCGCGATCTTGGCCGCGATGCGGGCAATGGGGTAGCCGGTGGCCTTGGAGGCGAGCGCGGACGAGCGGCTGACGCGCGGATTGACCTCAATCACGAAATAGTCGAACGAGTGCGGGTCCAAGCCGAACTGGACATTGCAGCCGCCTTCCACGCCCAGGGCGCGAATGATCTTGAGCGACGCGCTGCGGAGCATCTGGTACTCCTTGTCGCTCAGCGTCTGCGAGGGGGCGAAGACGATGGAGTCGCCGGTGTGGACGCCCATCGGGTCCAGGTTTTCCATGTTGCACACGGTGATGCAGTTGTCGGCCCCGTCGCGCATCACCTCATACTCGACTTCCTTCCAGCCGATCAGCGAGCGCTCGACGAGCACCTGGTGGATAGGACTGGTCTGTAAGCCGAGTGAGACGACGGCTTCGAACTCGTCCTCGTGGCGCGCCACCCCGCCGCCGCTGCCGCCGAGGGTGTA
>JAKZUJ010000277.1:0-22395 GCA_047516685.1 Chloroflexota bacterium
CATGGAAATCAGTCGGGTCTCGGCGGTTGGGGTTGGGCTACATGCGGGGCGGCGCGCCGGCCACCCGCGAGACGTTGGATATGCCTGTCAGCCGGCGGCGGGACCCTCGATGCGGGCAATGACCGCCGCGGTCATGGACGTGGTGTCCACGAGGCGCGCACCCTCCTTGCCGATGTCCGGGGTTCGGAACCCGTCGTTCAGTGTTTGCTCGACGGCCGACTCGATTGCCGCGGCCGCCCGCGGCTGATCAAAGGAGTGGCGAAACAACATCGCCACGCTAAGAATTGTACCCAACGGGTTGGCAATCCCCTGGCCGGCGATGTCGGGCGCGCTGCCGTGCACGGGCTCGTAGAGCGCGCGACCCTCGTCGCCCAGGCTGGCCGAGGGCAACATCCCCAGCGAGCCGGTGAACACGCCCGCCTCGTCACTCAGCAGATCTCCGAACGTGTTCTCGGTGACAACCACATCCCACGCGGTCGGCTGCCGTACCAGCGCCGCCGCAAAGGCGTCCGCCAGCATCGTGTCGTACTCAATGTCCGGGTGCTGGGCCGCCACGTCATTCGCGATCTCACGCCAGAAGCGCCCGGTGACCAGCACGTTGAACTTGTCCACTGACAGCACTTTGCGCCGCCGCCCGGCCGCCCACTGAAACGCCCGCTCCACGATCCGTCGAATCTCGCTCTCCGTATAGACTAGTGTGTCCACCGCGCCGCGTTCGCCACCGATGAACCGCATCTCCTTTGGCTCGCCGAAGTACAGCCCACCGGTGAGTTCGCGCAGGATGACCAGGTCGGTCCCGCGCACGACCTCCGGTCGCAGCGGCGACTGGTCGACCAGGGCGTCGTAGACGCGGACGGGCCGAACGTTCGCGTAGAGTTCCAGCCCTTTGCGCAGCCGCAGCACCCCTTCTTCCGGGGTGAACTCGGCATGCGGGTCGTCCCACTTCGGACCGCCAACGGCGCCCAGAAACACGGCGTCCGCATCCAGCGCGTCCTGCAGCACCTCGTCGGTGCAAGGTTCGCCGAACCGGTCAATGCTGTTGCCGCCCAGCGGGCGCTCAACCTGCGTCAGCCGGATCCCGTAGCGTGAGGCGGTGTGATCCAATACCTCCGCCCCCGCCGCCGTCACCTCCGGGCCGATGCCGTCGCCCGGGGTGACGACGATGCGCCAATCCTTCACCGAGCGGACCAGCCGCGGATGTAAGGCAGTCGGTCGTACACGGCGCTGATTGCGTCGTCGGACTCCAGGAGCGAAGACAACGCGTCCCAGGCCCCACTGACGAAGGCCTGCCGAATCGACGCCGGCATTTCGGCGCGATAGGTGGCTTGGCCGGCGGTGATCGCCCCGCTGGCAAGGTCAATCGCCACCTGCGCTTCCGGCTCCTCTTCGATCAAACTTTGCAGGGACTCAATCTGTGCCGCCGGCAATGTCAGGCAGGGCACGCCAATGGTGGTGCAGTTGCCCAAAAAAATCTCGGCAAAGCTCTCGCCCACGATGGCGCCAATGCCCCGCCGCTTGAGGGCCTGGGGCGCGTGTTCACGGCTGGAGCCGGAACCAAAGTTTCGGTTCACCACCAGAATGCCGGCGCCGGTAAAGCGGGCATCGTCGAACGGGTGCTTGCCGTTCAGTTGCCGGCGCTCGTCTTCGAAAGCATGCGGCCCCAGCGTCTCGAACGTGATCTCGCGCAGATAGCGCGCCGGGATGATTCGATCCGTGTCGATATCGTTGCCGCGAACCGGAACGCCGGTTCCGGCAACATGGGTGATGCGTGCGTTGTCAGGCATAGCCGCCCCCTTAGCCCGTCGCCAGTGCGCGCACGTCGGTCACTTCGCCGGCCACGGCCGCCGCAGCCACCATGGCGGGACTCATCAGCAGCGTCCGGCCCAGCGGGCTGCCCTGGCGACCTTTGAAGTTCCGGTTGCTCGACGAAGCGCAGATCTGATCGTCCACCAGCTTGTCGGGGTTCATGGCCAGGCACATCGAGCACCCGGCGTCGCGCCATTCGAAGCCGGCCGCGCGGAAAATCTCGTGCAGACCCTCGGCCTCAGCCTCGTCCCGCACCTGTTGCGAGCCGGGCACCACCAGCGCCTTCACGTGCGCGGGCACACGCCCGCCCTCGGCCACCCGCGCCGCTTCGCGCAGGTCCGAGATACGGCTGTTGGTGCACGACCCCACGAAGGCCACGTCGATCGGCGTCCCGGCTATCGGCGCGCCCGCCGAGAATTTCATGTGGTCCAGGGCGTCCTGAATGGAGCGGCGTTCGAGACCTTCCACGTCCTCCGGCGACGGGATGCGCTCGTCCACGCCGACCACCTGACCTGGGTTGACGCCCCAGGTCACCATCGGCGCCAGGGACGCGCCCTCGATGTGCGACTCGTCGTCGTACACGGCGTCCGCGTCCGAGGCCACGTCGCTCCACCATTGGCGGGCGCGCACAAACTCCTCGCCCTTGGGCGCGTACTCGCGGCCTTCGACGTAGGCGTAGGTCGTCTCGTCGGGGTTGACATATCCCACACGCGCGCCGCCCTCGATCGACATGTTGCAGACAGTCATGCGCTCATCCATCGACATCGCGTCAAAGACGTCGCCGGCGTATTCGTAGGCGTAGCCAACGCCGCCCTGCACGCCCAGCCGTCCGATAATGGCCAGAATCACGTCCTTGGCGAACACGCCATTGGCGAGCTTGCCGCTGACGGTGATGCGCCGGCAGCGCGGTTTGGCCACCGACATGGTCTGCGTGGCCAGCACGTCGCGCACGTGCGACGTGCCTACCCCAAAGGCAATCGAGCCAAACGCCCCGTGCGTGCTCGTGTGGCTGTCGCCGCAGGCGATTGTCATGCCCGGCTGGGTGAGCCCCAATTCGGGCCCGATCACGTGCACGATGCCCTGGCGGCCCGTCGAGCGGTCGAAGAACGGGATTCCGGTCTGTTCGATATTGCGCTCGAGCGCCACGAACATCTGCTCGGCCATCCCGTCCACGTACGGGCGCGCGGACCCGTCCGTGGGAATGATGTGATCCACGGTGGCAAAGGTGCGGTCGGGGTAACGCACGGAGAGCCCGCGCTCCGCCATCATTTGAAACGCCTGGGGACTCGTCACCTCATGCACCAGGTGCAGACCGATGAACAATTGGGATTGCCCATTCGGCAGTTCGCGCACCGTATGCGCGTCCCAGACTTTGTCGAGCAGCGTGCGGCCCATATCGCCTCCTAGATTCCGGGAACGCCCGAGGCGTCAGCCAGCAACGTGGCTTCGGGTGTCGTCGACCAGCCCTTGCCCAGACCGGCCAGCAGGCGGTTGAGCGCGTTTACGTACGCCTGGGCGCTCGCGACGAGGATGTCGGTGTCCGCGCCGTGCCCGCTGAATATCTTGGCATTGCTCTCGATGCGGATCGTCACCTCGCCGATGGCGTCGATGCCCTCCGTCACGGAATTGATCGAAAACTCGGTGAGCTGGTTCGGCACCTTCACCAGGCGGTTGATCGCGCGGTAGATGGCGTCCACCGGACCGGTACCGATGGCGGCGTCGAAGAGCTCTTCGCCGTCGTCCGAACGCAGCCGCACCGTCGCGGTCGGTATGGACCCGGTGCCGGTGCTGACCTGCACGTGCAGCAGCTCGAAGGTCTGGTGAAAGGAGCGGCGCTGCTCGTTCTGCACGATCGCCTCAAGATCACGGTCAGTAATCGTCTTCTTGCGGTCGGCGATTTCCTTGAACGTTCGAAAAGCGGCCTGGAAGTCATCGTCGGCCAGCTCATACCCCATGCGCTGCAACCGGTCGCGGAACGCGTGCCGGCCTGACGTCTTGCCCAGGACGATGCTGCTCTCGTCCAGCCCAACGTCCGACGGGTTCATGATTTCGTAGGTCGTGCGTTCCTTCAGCATCCCGTCCTGGTGCAGCCCGGACGCATGGGCAAACGCGTTGGCGCCGATGATGGCCTTGTTGGGCGGCACCACCATGCCCATGTAGTTGGCGACCAGGCGGCTGCTGCGCGCGAGCTCCCTGGTTACCAGTCGCGTGTCCGCCCGGAAATAGTCGCCGCGCGTGCGCAGCGCCATCACGATCTCTTCCAGCGAGGCGTTGCCAGCGCGCTCGCCCACGCCGTTGATCGTGCACTCAACCTGCGCCGCCCCCGTCCTGACCGCCGCCAGCGAGTTGGCCACGGCCTGGCCCAGGTCGTCGTGGCAGTGCACGGACAACACGACATCCTCGATGCCGCGCGTCTGGTCCATGACGTACTGAACCATTTCCGCGAACTCAGCCGGCTGTGCGTAGCCAACCGTGTCGGGAAAGTTCACCACGGTCGCGCCGCACTCGATGGCCGCGCTGAAGACCTCGCTCACAAAGTCCAGGTCGGACCGCGTGGCGTCCATGGCCGAGAACTCGATGTGATCGGTCAGCGTGCGCGCGTGGCCCACGGCGTCCCGCGTCAGGTCGATCACGACCTCCCGACGTTCGCGCAGTTGATGCTGCAAGTGAATGTCGCTGGTCGAGATCACAATGTGCAGCAGCGGCCGGGCGGCCGCCTTCAGCGCGTCCCAGGTGGTGTCGATCTGCTCGCGCTTGAAGCCGCTCAGCCCGGCGATCTCGACGTTGCGGAGTTCGCGGGCCAGCAGGTCCACGGCCCTGAAGTCGCCGGGCGAGGTGAACGGAAACCCGGCCTCGATGACGTCAACGTTCAGCCGGGCGAGTTGACGCCCGATTTCCAGCTTTTCTTCGATGGTCAGCGCGCCGCCGGCAGCTTGCTCGCCGTCGCGCAGAGTGGTGTCGAAGATGCGGACGTTCCGCATGGTGACAGCTTCCTCAGCTAGGTCATGGGCGGCCGCAGGTACGGCCGCGGAGTATCCCGGGATTCCCCTCCGCTAGCGGGAGGGGCCGGGAAGCGCGAGCCGGAAAGTCACCTGGATATTGCGCATCGGTCGTGCGTCACCTGCGGTTCATTCGCGCGTCTTGGGAAGCCAATCCATCATGCTGCGAAGCTCGCGACCCACCACTTCGACCGGGTGTTCAAGGTCGCGGTTCCGAAGGGCATTATACGCGGGCCGCCCCGCCTGATTCTCGAGAATCCAGCGGCGCGCGAACTCGCCGTTCTGCACGTCCTCCAGGATGCCCTGCATCGCTTCACGCGAACTGGCGTTGATCACGCGCGGCCCGGAGACCAGGTCCCCGTACTCGGCCGTGTCGCTGATCGAGTAGCGCATGTAGCTGATTCCGCCCTGGTAAATCAGGTCCACGATCAGTTTCAACTCGTGCAGGCACTCGAAGTAGGCCAGGCGCGGGTCGTATCCCGCCTCGACCAGGGTTTCAAAGCCGTTCTTGACCAGCGCCGTCACGCCGCCGCACAACACCGCCTGCTCGCCGAACAGATCGGTCTCGGTCTCATTCTGAAACGTCGTCTCGATCAGGCCGGCCTTGGCGCAGCCGATTCCCTTGGCATAGGACAACGCCACGTCGCGCGCGCGGCCGGTGGCGTCCTGATGCACGGCCACCAGCCCCGGAACCCCCACGCCCTCCACGAACAGGTCGCGCAGGACGTGCCCCGGGCCCTTGGGCGCCACCATGGCCACGTCCACGTTGGGGGGCGGGCTGATCTGCCCGTAGTGGATGTTGAAGCCGTGGGCAAAGAGCAGCATGTGACCCGGGCGCAGGACCGGTTCGATCTGCTCGGCGTAGACCTGCGGCTGATCCTGGTCGGGCAGCGCCAGCATTACCGCCTCGGCGGCGTCCACCGCTTCGGCAACGTCGAGGACCAGAAGGTCCTCGGCCTCGGCCCGGGCGCGCGAGGGGCTGCCTGGGCGCAGTCCGACCACCACGTCGGCGTCGGAATCGCGCAGGTTCAGCGCGTGCGCATGACCCTGGCTTCCGTAGCCCAGAACCGCAACCCGCTTGCCCTGCAACTCGTCGGCCGTGATGTCGGCCTCGTAGAGAACCTTGCTATCCACGCGCACGTCCATTCCGGGGGTCAACCTGATCGCGAGCGATGGCGATCACGCCGGTTCGGGATATCTCCTCGATCGGGTACTCGGTAATTACGTCCAGGAAGCGGTTGATCTTGGACTGAGCGCCGGTCATCTGCACGATCATCGACGTCTTGCTCACGTCCACGATTTCGCCGCGGAAGATGTCCGTGACTTCGGCCAGACCCGGACGTTCGCTGGCGCTGACCCGAACCTTGATCATGGCCAGCTCGCGCATGACCGCCGGCGCGCCGGTCAGATTCCGCACCGAGACGACCTGGACCAGCTTATAGAGCTGCTTCTCGCACTGCTTGACTTCGGCCGCCGAACCTTCGACGGCAATCGTCATGCGCGAGTAGCCGGGCTCCTCGGAGTGTCCGACCGCCAGGCTGGCGATGTTGAATCCACGGCGGCGAAACAGGCTGGCCACGCGTGACAGCACCCCGGGGTGATCGGCCACCGTGGCCACCAGCGTGTGCGTTTGCGGCTCGTTCATCGCGGGTCCTCGATCACGCTGTTCACGCCCGTACCTGGAACGATCATTGGATAGACGTTCTCCACCCGGTCCACGTGCAGGTCCAGCACCACCGGGCCGTCGTACTCGTGCGCCATGGCGATGGCGTCGTGCATTTCGTCGCGCGAGTTGGCGCCCACGCCGCGCAGCCCGAACGCCTGGCCAACCTTGGCGAAGTCCGGGTTGTCCAGGAAGGATCCCATGTAGCGGCCTTCGTAGAAGAACTCCTGCCACTGGCGAATCATGCCGAGGTGCCCGTTGTTCAGCACCGCCACCTTCACGTTGATGCCTTCCGCCGCCAGCGTGTTGAACTCCTGGATGTTGATCAGCAGGCCGCCGTCGCCGGTGACGCACCAGACGTCCTGCGACTCGTCCGCCAGCTTCACGCCCATGGCCGCCGGCAGCGCGTAGCCCATTGGCCCCAGGCCGCCGGCGCTGAAGAACATGCGCGGACGCTCGTACCAGTAGTGCTGGGCCGCCCACATCTGGTTCTGGCCCACGTCGGCGATCACGCGAGCCTCGCCGCCCGAGATGTCATAGATCGCCCGCACGACTTCCTGCGGCAGCACGGAGTCGGGGCTGTCGGGAATCTTCAGCGACGGATGATCACGCCGCCAGCCGTTCATCTGGTCCAGCCAGGGCGAGCGATCGCGCGCTTCGATCAGCGGCAGCAGCCGCTGCAGCGTCAGCCGCAGGTCCCCCACGATCGGCACCTCGGTCTCGAGCACTTTGCCAATCTCGGCGGGGTCGATGTCAATATGGATGATCTTGGCGCCCGGCCCGAACTCGTCGGCCTTGCCCACGGCCCGGTCGTCGAAGCGCGTGCCCAGGCCGATGATGCAGTCGGTCTGCCGCATGGCGAAGTTGGCGTAAGCCAAGCCGTGCATGCCAAGCATCCCGAACGACAGCGGATGGCTTTCGGGGAAGGTCCCCACGCCGTGCAGCGTGCTGACCACCGGGATGTTCCCGCGCGTGGCCAGTTGCAACAGCTCGTCGGCGGCCCCGGAAATATCGATGCCGTGCCCAGCCATGATGACCGGCCGCTCGGCGGCGTTGATCACCTCGGCCGCGCGCCGGACCATCTTGGCGTTGCCAGCCTTGGCCGGCCGGTAGCCGCGCAGGCTCACCTGCGCCGGCGCAACCTCGGTAGTCGTCTCCAGGAATATGTCCTTGGGGATGTCCACGTGCACCGGACCCGGACGGCCGGTGGAGGCCAGGTGAAACGCTTCCTGCATCACCCGCGGCAGGTCGTCCACGTCCATCACCAGATAGCTGTGCTTGGTGATCGGGATCGAGATGCCCGTGACGTCGGCTTCCTGGAAGGCGTCCGACCCGATGGCCGGACGCGCTACCTGGCCGGTGATGTACACCACGCCCACCGAGTCCATCATGTCGTTGGCCATGCACGTCACCATGTTGGTGGCGCCCGGCCCGGACGTGCTGGTGGCGACGCCGACCTTGCCCGAGGCTCGCGCGTAACCATTGGCGGCGAATCCGGCCGCCTGCTCGTGCCGGATCAACACGTGTCGGATGCGGTCCTGGTAGACGTAGAGCGAGTCGTAGAAGGGCAGCGACGCGCCGCCCGGCATTCCGAAAATGACGTCCACGCCCTCGGCGAGCATGGCGTCGCACACCACCTCGCCACCGGTACGCGGGCTGTTCGGCGCGGCGGTCGAACCGTTCGTCGATTGGCCGTTGATCGCGAACATGTCGTGGGTCTCCTAAAGGGTCGTGGGAAAAGGTGCAGTCGTGTCTGGCGGGGGAATCGCGGAAACGGCGGTTAGCCGGCGTCTCCGTCGGGTACCGCGACCGCATAGACCTGAGCGCGCGCAATCTCACGCCTGTGCGTGCTGCGTCTCATCGCTCCGCGTCCTTCTCGGGGGCCGGATCTCCGGCAACAAAAAACCCGTCCCTCTCAGGGACGGGTATGTGACCCGCGGTACCACCCCGCTTGCCCGGTCAGGCGACCGAACCGCTTCATTACCCATTACGGTGGGTACCGGACCGGCCTACCAGACTTGTCCTTCAACCGGTCGGCTCGGGGGCGACCTTCGGCTGCGAGAACCCACCGGCTCACACCATCTCCGGCTCGCTCGGGGTTCTCGGGAGGCCTACTCCTCCCCGTCAACGCCTTTACCTCGCACGCCTTGTTGCTCGGAGCCGCGACTAACGCAACCTACCAAGCGCGCAACGCGCACACGGCAACCGTAACAACGAGCCGCACCCCCGGCAAGAGATTCTCGCTGCCCGCAACATCTCCCACACGCTCGCTACCGACCGCTGGCGATGTTCCAGTGTCCTTTGCGCATAATGCGCAATGCCCGCCCGGTCCGATAAGTCCCCGCCCGACGGCCGCTATGTCGTCTTTGACCTGGAGACGCTGTACCTGAGCCATGAGGTGCGGGGCGGCTGGCGAAATATCAAGAACTTTGGCCTGGCGGTGGGCGTCACGATCGACGAGCACGGACATCAGCAGGTCTGGCAGGAACCTGACGCACAGGCGCTGATTGATTACCTGGCCGCCTATCCGCGCGTGGTCGGGTTCAATTCACGCCGTTTCGACCTCACGGTGCTGTCCGCCTACGGCGACGTGACCGTCCTACGCGAGCGGTCCTTCGACGTGCTCCTGGAATTGCAATCCGTCACCGGCCGCCGCAAGGGCATGCGCCTGCAGGACATCGCCGGCGCCATGTTCGGCGAGGCCAAGTCGTTGAGCGATGGCACGGAAGCCGTCCACCTGTGGCGCACCGGGCAGGCCGAGGCGCGTCAGCGCGTGATCGACTATTGCGCGCGCGACGTGGAACTGACCAAGCGCATCCTCGAGTTCGGTGTCGATAACGGTTACGTCCTGGTTCCGGTGCCCAATCTTCGCCACGGACGTGCGTCCGTCCCCGCGCAGGTTCCCGTGGATTGGGCCGCGGAAGCCGCCTTCGCCGGCGGGTCCCGCCAGCCTCCCGGCCAACGTACAAACCTGTAGCGGCGGGCGGGACGCCCCTACATGAACTCGAAAATCGCCTCGATCTCGACTGGCATGCCGCCCGGCAACTGCGCCATCCCCACCGCCGAGCGCGCGTGTCGGCCGTTCTCGCCCCAGAGCTCCACGAACAGCTCCGAATAGCCGTTGACCACGGCCGGATGGTCGGTGAAGTCGTCCGTGCAATTCACCATGCCCAGCACTTTGACCACGTGCAGAATTCGGTCCAGGTCGCCCAGCGCCTCTTGCAGCGCGCCCAGATGCGCCACCGCAATTGAGCGGGCGAACGCGGCCGCCTGCGCCGTGTCGAAATCGCGCCCCACCTTGCCCACCGGCGTCGCGCCGTCCGCGTCCACCGGCCCGGCCCCGGAGAGGTACACCAGGTTGCCGCTGACGTTCCACGGCTTGAGGGGTGCCGTTGGTGGGATGGTCGGGGACGAGAGTTCGATCCCCAGGTCCGCTAGCTTGCCTTCGATCTTCATGCGTCGCGCTTCCCTTTCACGCTCAGTCGCCGAACAAACCGTTGGCGGCCACATCCCCGATCGCGGCGTCGAAGGCCGCCACCGTCTGCTCGATGTCGTCGTCCGTGTGCGCCGCGCACGTGAATCCGCCACCCGCAATGAGGTGAACGCCATGGTTGATCAGGGCCTGCCCGAGGGCCTCGCCGGCGGCACCGCCAAGGCCGCCCTTGGACGGCTGGCCTGACAGGCTGATGTGAAAGTACGAGGTCTCGCCGTACACCAGCGCGCCCACGTCGTGACGGTCGAACGCGCCCTGCAGACCCTGCCGCAACTGCTCGCCCAGGGCGTCGATGTGCGTGTGCACCGCGCCGTCGGCCAGGAACTCCAGCACGGCGGTCCCGGCCGCGGCCGAGACCGGATTGGCGTTATAGGTGCCGGGGTGGGAAATCCGCTGACCACGGTCCCAGGCCGGATCGCCCCGCTTCTCCAACCGGTCCATGATTTCGGCGCGTCCGCCCACGGCAGCGCCTGGCAAGCCGCCGGCCACGATCTTGGCCATTGTGGTCAGGTCCGGCGTCACACCGGCCATGACCTGGTAGCCGCCCGGCGACATGCGGAACCCGGTCACCACCTCGTCCAGGATCAGGACGGCGTCGTGCTCAGCCGTCAGGCTTCGCAGACCTTCAATGAAGGTCGGGTCAAGCGGCGCCGCGCCCCAGCCGGCCCCGCTCGGCTCCACGATCACCGCTGCCACGTCACCCCTAGCCAATTCGTCCCGTACCAAGTCCAGGTCTGTCGGCAGCGCGGTGATGGTGCCGCGCGTTGCCGCCGGGACGCCGGCGGACGTCGGGATGTCGTACGGCTCCTCAACCGCCACCGTGGCGTAGTCGTGCCAGCCGTGGAAGTGGCCCTGGAACTTGATAATCCGGTCGCGGCCCGTATGTGCGCGCGCCAGCCGCATAGCCATGTGCGTGGCTTCGGTGCCCGAGGAATGGAAGCGCACCCGCTCGATGCTGGGTTTGAGGCGCTTGATCTGTTCCGCCCAGCGAATCTCCAGCTCGTGGCCGGCCCCGTAGTGGGTGCCCAGCTCCAGTTGCTCCCGCGCCGCGTTCACCGCCACCGGGTGCCCATGCCCCAGAATCAGCGCGCCGTGGCCCATGGTGTAATCAAGGTACTCGTTGCCGTCCACGTCCCATTTCCGCGGCCCTGCCGCGCGGGCGGCCAAGATCGGGAAGGGAGCTTGAATGCGGGTGTCGTGAGCCACGCCGCCGGCCAGCGCGTCACGCGCGCGGGCGCTGAGGGCCGCCGAAGCGGCGTGCTGCGACGCGAACGACTGCTCAATCGCGCCATTAGCGGAGTCGGCGCTCATTGCGCACCTCCAGTGGAGAAGAGTCGGAACCCGCGCTGGCGCGGGCGTTCAGGCTGGCTAACAGGATTGAGTGTGCCAGTCCGCCGTGTCAACGCGCCGAGTCGACCGACGATGGGTGACGCGGACTGAGACGTTTTCATTGGCGTGAGCTTGTCAGGGTTTTCGAGGCGGAAGGATTCCTGGAGGAGCGAAGACGCGGGTCGCATATCGTCTTGACGAAGCGCGGCCTGGGCCGACCAACTGTGATTCCGCAATACAAGGCGGTCGGACTCGACATCATCAGGAGCCACATGGAAACAGCCGGAATGTCGCGGAAGAGGTTCTTCGAGCTCATTGATGGGGGACCAGCTTCGAGGCGGGGCGACTAGCCTTAGTGCAAGCGTCGTACGCTGCCCCCGTGCTCTTCATCTTCCTTGGCAGCCGCGACCCGCGCCTGCGCAACGCCGTAGAGGCCATGCTGGGTCATCCGGCGTCCGACGACCTGGCCTACAGCCACCTGGACGGCGCACGCACGGGGCCGGACCAGTTGGACGCCGCCTGCGGTTCCGTCTCGATGTTCGGCGAGAGGCGCAAGGTTTTTCTCGACGGAGCGCCCGCAAGCGGCCCGCAGGCCAGGCGCCTGATCAAATGGCTGTCCGCCTTCGGCGACGCCCAACGCGGCAACCCGAACGCCGATACCTGCGATCTAGCCGTTTCGGTCTACTTGGATATCGGCGACCGGCGTACCGCGTCACGCGTGAAGGCTTTCAATGGGTTGACCCAGCATGGGGCGCGGGTTCAGCAATTCGGGCCGCTGCGGGACGCCGAGGCCGTGAGATTTGTGCGCTCGCTGGCGCGCAACGCAGACGTCGACATATCCGAGGACGCCGCCGCTCGCCTCGTTGAACTCATCACGACCGATGCCGGCCTCCTTGCCAGCGAGGTCCAAAAACTGGCGGCCTACGTAGGGTTCAGCGGACAGATCAGCGAGCGCGACGTCAATGCGGCGTGCGCCACCATTGGAGAACACGCGCGCTGGGATTACGTGAACGCCCTCACCAACCGGCGGGGCGCCGAGGCGCTGGCGGTGCTGCATGACATGCTGGCGCTGCGCACGCCGCACGAAATGATCCTGGCTGACATCACGCGCTCGCTCCGACAACTGGCGGCGGCGCGTCAGGTCGTCGTCGAAGGCGGCAGCTACCAGCAGGTGGCGCGAGCCGCCGGCGCACCGCCTGGCCGCGGCCGATTTCTTGCTCAGCGGGCCCGGCGCATGTCCGACCGTCTGATCGCCCGAATGTACGCCGAAGTCGTCCGCACCGACGCCGCGCTTAAGTCGACCGGCGGCGACAAAGACGCGTTGTTGGAAATCCTGACCGCGCGACTCGCGACGCGGCCGGCCGAAGCTCGAGCCTAGGCCGCTTCCGCCGCTCGCAACTGCCGCACCAGGCGCGACAGGCTGCGTGCCGCCTTGCGGCGGTGAATGATCCCCTTGCGTGCGGCGCTGTCCAGACGACGCTGCGCGTCACGGACAGCCGCCTGCGCCGCGTCGGCGTCGCCGGACTCAATCGCGTCACGGGCGCGCTTGACGAACGTTCGCACCGACGAGCGTGCGCTCACGTTGCGCGCGCGCAGAAACCGCTGTCGGCGCACGACCTTGGCGCGGCGGTGCTGACGGACTAGTTCTTTAGGTGAAGGCACGAAACAAGCGTACCCAGGGACGCAATTACTCGGAGGTAGGCCGCTAGTATACCAACCGCACCTGCGACTTCGGTCAGCCGGGCGACAGGGGAATCGTGTGCCGGAAATCGGGCTTGCGGGCGACTTCGAGGCTGGGGGCGAATCCGTCTTCGCCGCCGCCGTCGGTCGCCACGTGGTGGACGCGCCCCAGGGACGGCTGGGCGTCCAGACGGGCGCCATGCCCCTGCCCGATCGGCGACTCCAGGCCCTACAGTCCGTCTTCAACGCGGCGCGGACGGTTCCCGTTGCGTTCACCCTCTGGCACGCGCCGGGCCATGCGCTGGCGGCCGGCGAGCCGCCCAACGCCGAGTGGATCGGGCGCCTGCGCACCACCGACGCGCTGCTGCTGGTCGTATCGGGTGAAGGCGGCCTGGACGCCGCGGTCGCTCGCGCCGATGCCCTACGCACCGAGCTGGCGGTTCTTGACCTTGCGGTGCTGGAGCCGGCTCAGCAGCGGCTCGAGCACCGCGTCACCAGCGGACCGCGCGTGGAACGCCGCGAGGCCGGCGAGCAACTGGCCGTCGTCACCCGCGCCCGCGAGGCGCTGGAAGCGGAGCGCCCGCTGCTGGAAGGGATCACAACGCGTGAAGTCGCCAGCCTGCGCGGTTTCGGCCTGCTCGGCGCCATACCGCTTGCCGTGGCCTGCAACGCCCCGGACGACGAAGCCGCCAGCCTGGAGGAAGAGCGCAGGCTGGTGTCCCGCGACGACTGGTGCGTGGTCGCCGCCGCCACCGAGGCCGAACTGGACGACTTGCCTGACGAAGACGCCGCCGCCTTTCGAGAAGACCTCGGCCTGCCGGGCCTGGCCGCGGAGCGCCTGGGACAGGCCCTGCGCGCGGCCATGAACCAAATCACCTTCTACACCGGCAACGCCCGCTCCGTGAATGCCTGGCTGCTGCCGCGCGGCGCGACCGCGCTGGACGCCGCCGGCGCCATTCACACCGATCTGGCCACGGGCTTCATTCGGGCCGACGCGGTGGCGGCGGACGACCTCATCGCCGCCGGTTCAATGCCCGCCCTCCGCAGTCACGGCCAGGTTCGCCGCGTCGGTCGCGACTATGTAGTCTCGGACAGTGAGGTAATCCAGGTCCACTTCAGCCGCTGACCCGGTCGCGCCGCGCCAGGCCAACCACGTCGCCCACGGACCCAAGCCCACGGCTCGCCAGATACGCGCGCAACCCGTCCACGATGCGCTCGGCCGTGCGCGGCTCCCGGAAGGTCGCGGTGCCCACCTGCACGGCGGACGCCCCAGCCATCAGGAATTGCAGCGCGTCGTCCGTGGTTATCACCCCGCCCATGCCGATGACTGGAATCGTGACCACGCCTGCCACGTCATGGACGCAGCGCACCGCCAGCGGTCGTATGGCCGGGCCTGACAGCCCACCCACGCCGGCGCCCAGAAACGGCAGGGCGGCGTCGGTGTCGATCACCATTCCCAACAGCGTATTGATCAGGGACAGAGCATCCGCTCCAGCCTCTTCCGCCGCACGCGCGATCGGCCGCAGGTCCGTCACGTTGGGCGAGAGCTTGGCGATGACGGGCAGCGACACGCCCCGGCGCACGGCCCGCACCGTGGCGGCGGTCGTCGTTGGATCGGTCGAGTAGTCCAGACCGCCGGCCACGTTGGGACACGACAGATTGGCCTCGATCGCCACCACGTTGGCCAGGCCATCGAACCGGGCGGCCAACGAAGTCCAGCTTTCAGGATCGTGCGCCGCAATACTCACCACGACCGGACATGGCAGGTCCGCCCAGATCGGCGCTTTCTCCCGCACCGCCCCTTCGCCGCCGGGATTCGGCAGACCAATCGAATTCAACATGCCCGCCGGCGTCTCCACCGTTCGCGGCGTGCGGTTCCCCTCCCGCGGCTCCGGCGTCACCGTCTTTGTGACGATGGCGCCAAGCTCCGCCAGCTTCACGATGTCGCGGTATTCGTCCCCAAAACCAAACGTGCCGGAGGCGGTAAGCACCGGCGCTCGCAGCCGCAAGCCGCGCGCGTGGCCAGGGGCCAGGTTCACAGTGAGCGATGGCGTTGCCACGGCGTCCGTCAAGCTTGCTATCGCACGTATGCGTCCGGCCGCATGCGGCGAGGCTAGCATGGGTCGGCGGCGCATCCGCAGCTAAACTTATGTTGACTCGCGGGAAGCCGCTCGCATAGCATCCCTATCGAGATCGTCGCCGTGGGGGCCGGTGGGCGACGCTTTCGTGGAGGCTCCCCATGGCCGTGACCATAGCCATTGCCAACCAAAAGGGTGGCGTTGGCAAGACAACCACCACATCCAACCTGGCGTCAACCCTTGCGCGCTCCGGCTCAAGGCTGCTCGTGATCGACTGTGATCCGCAGTCCAACCTCACGGCATCGTTCGGCGTCGAGCGAGTCATGGACGCCACCCTCGCCGATGCACTGCTGAACCGCGACGCCGAATTGCCCCGCTATCGCGTCAACGACCCCGCCGGCGGCACCGTGGATGTCGTCCCGGCCTCGCCTGAGTTGGCCCGCGTCGAGACTTCGCTTCAGACCAAGCTGGGACGCGAACTTCGCCTGCGCGAGCACGTCCTGCGTGTGGACAAGGACTACGATTACATCCTCTTCGATACGCCGCCGTCGCTGAGCGTGCTCACCATCAACGCCTTGGTTGCGGCCGAGTGGGTGATCATTCCCACCGAGGCGCGCTTCTTTTCGCTCCAGGGGCTGCAGATGCTGAACGAGAGCATTGAGGAAGTCACCTTCCTCAACCCGCGCCTGAAGGTGTTGGGTATCGTCCTCAGCAAATTTGACCGCCGCCTGCGCGAAGAAAAGACCGTCGCCGAGTACCTGCGCGAGCGCTGGGGCGCCAGCGTCTTCGAGTCCGATATCCCCACCAACAGCAAGATCCTGGAAGCCGCCAGCACCGGCGTCTCCATCTTCGCCGCCGGCAGCGCCAACCGAGGCGCCCGCCGCGCGGTCCAGGCCTACGAAACGCTGGCGGACGAGGTGCGTACCCGTGCCGCCTAGCGATCGCGGCGGGTTTGACCCCGACCGCCTGGACGACCTGCAACGGCCCGGCAACCTGGTACCCCGCATCCTGCGCCAGGATCCAGACTCGGGGCCGACACAATCGGTGCCCAGCCTCACTGACATTCGGGTCATCGGCGTCGGCGGCGCTGGCAACAACGCCGTTAACCGCATGGTCGCCGCCGAACTGGACGGCGTGGAGTTCATTGCCGTCAACACCGACGCCCAGGACTTGGCCGCGTCCAACGCCCACCGTCGCCTCCTGATTGGCAGCCGCTCCACCGACCATCTCGGCTCGGGTGGCGATCCGCGGCTTGGCGAGCGTGCGGCCGCCGAAAGCATCGACGAAGTCTCGGATCTGGTGAATGGCGCCGACATGGTGTTCATCACCGCCGGCATGGGCGGCGGCACGGGCACCGGCGCAACCCCGATCCTGGCGGATCGCGCCAAGGAGGCCGGCGCCCTGACCGTGGCCGTGGTGACCGTGCCCTTCACGTTCGAAGGCTCGCGCCGTACCCAGGTCGCCCACCAGGGCTTGGCCGAGCTTGAGTCCCGCGTGGACGCCCTCATCACGCTGCACAACGACAAGCTGCTGCAACAAGCCGACACCCGGACCGCATTGTCCGACGCCTTCCTGATGGCGGACGAAATGCTGCACCGGGGCGTGCAGGGCGTCACCGACCTCATCACCGCCACCGGCCTGGTCAACGTGGACTTTGCCGACGTGCGCTCGGTAATGCGCGACTCCGGCGCCGCCATGATGGGCGTTGGTGAGGCCGCCGGCGAAGAGCGCGCCCTCCGCGCCGTGCGTCAGGCCATGGAGAGTCCGCTGCTCGACACCTCCATAGACGACGCCCGCGGCGTGCTCATCAATATCACCGCCTCGGACGACGTCGCCATCGCGGAAATCAACGCCGCCGCCGAGCACGTCACCGCGGTCGCCGCGCCCGACGCCAACATCATCTTCGGCACCGTCGTCGACCCGCGCATGGGTCAGACAATTCGGGTGACGCTGATCGCCACCGGCTTCGAAGCCTCGCGTCCGCCCGCTGCCGCCCGGCCCGTGCGTGGTCGGCAACGACGCGACCGCCGTGCGACCTCGCGGCCGCGGATCGGCCGGCGGGAAGGTCCGGCGGACGATCAGGTCGACGTACCCTCCTTTCTGCGTCGCCGCTCGCCTTCCTAAACTCACACGCATAGACGCGGCCGCGGCGGACGGAAGGTACGACCCGTGATCCACGCTCGAGACGGGGCTGAACAGGGCCGGCAGTTCGCCAACTGGCTGGCGGACCAGGCCGACGCGGCGCTGGACGCCTCCATGCTCGACGCCGGGCGGCTCCTGCTCCAACTGCGCGCCAATCGCGCCTTCCTTCGCCACATCGAGCACGCCGGCACCACCGTGGCCGAACGCGGCGGGTCGCTCTCCGGCCTGCTCGCCACGGCCCTCGAACGCATGGGCGCCTTGGGCGCCGCCGTCATGCGCGACGCCGAGCCGACCCGACACGAGGCCGTCCTCGACCAGCTCGTCCAGTTGCAAACCGCCGCGGTCCAGTCGCTCGTGCGCGGCTACGACGCCATTGTTCCCATCAACGCCACCCCCACCGAACGTGAACGGCTGCTGGACAACGCCGTCCGCGCCCTCGACCGGATCAACAGCGTCATCAACTCCTCCTTGGAGTTGGACGAGATCCTGATGGCCACGGTCGAGTCCATCTCAGACCTGCTGGGCGTATCCGAGGTCACCATCTATCTCTACGACGAGGCCATCGGCCGCCTGATCCTCAGCGCCACCCGCGCCTTCAATCCCGAAGCCATCGGACAAACCACCCTGGCCCTGGGCGAGGGCATCATTGGCTGGGCAGCCCAGGTTGGACAGCCCGTGGCCGTCCGCGACGCGTGGAGCGATCCCCGCTTCAAATACGTGCCTGGAATCGGCGAAGAAGACCTGCGCAGCTTCCTTGCGGTCCCCATCGTGCTCTTCACTGTCGAACGCCTCATCGGTGTCCTGAGCATGGCCAGCCCGGAGTTTCGCGACTTCACGGACGAGGAAGTGCGCTTCGCCGAGATCACCGCCGGCCAGCTCGCCATCGCGGTGGAAAACGCCCGTCTCTACAGCCAGACCGACGACGCCTTGCACGGCAAGATTGAACAGCTCACCACCGTCCAAAACCTGGCGCGCACGCTCACCTCCGACCTCGAACCCGAGTCGGTGCTGGCCCAGATCGCGCAGGCCGCCGCCAATCTGATCAATGTGGACAAGGCGGCCATCTGGCAGGTGGACAAGGACGGCAAGCGCATGCGAATCGTCGCTTCGTACAACCTCGGCGACGCCTACCGTCAGCACAGCCTGCGCATTGGCGACGGCGTGGTAGGCCGCGCCGTTGCGACGCGCGCGCCGGTGGTCGTCAACGACGCAATGAACGACGAGCGCCTGGTCGCAACCCGGGAACTGATCGCCACGGAAGGCTACAGCGCGCTGTTCAGCGTGCCGCTTATCCTGCGCGACCGGGCCGTCGGCGCCATCAGCCTCTACAGCCCCTTGCCGCACGAGTACACCCAGGAACAGGTGGACCTGGCCTTCACCTTCGCCAATCACGCCGCGATTGCCATCGAGAACTCCCGACTCTTCGAGGAGGTGCGGCACGGGCTGGAAACAAAGTCCATCCTGCTTCAGGAGATGCACCACCGCGTCAAGAACAACATGCAGACGATCGCCTCCCTGCTCGAAATGCAGGCCCGCCGCACCGAAACCCAGGAAGCCTCCACCCTGCTCAAACTCAGCGCCGCCCGGATCGGCGGCATGGCCCGCGTTCACGATCTGCTCTCGCAGGACGCCATCGGGCAGACCACCGTGCACCAGATCATCGACTCGATGGTCGACATGCTGCGCGGCGACCTGAACGCCAGCGGCCGCCGCATCGACATCACGGTGGAGGCCCGACCCGGCAGCATCCGCTCGGAGAAGGCCACCGTCTTCGCCCTGGTTATCAACGAACTGCTCTGGAACGCCGTGGAGCACGGCATGGCCGGTCGCACCGCCGGCCGCATCCACGTCGACGCCGCGACCGACAATGGCCGGCTGGCTATTTCAATAGCCGACGACGGCATTGGCCTGCCCGACGGGTTCAGCCTCATGCGCGATCAGGGGCTGGGCCTCACCATCGTTCGCAACCTGGTGGAACGCAACCTGGATGGCGACTTCGACATCGTCCCGCGCCAGGACACAACCGGCGCGGTCGCCACCCTGCACTTTCACCCCTAGGCGCCTGCCGCCGCCTCAGGCTTGCTCCGCGCGAACACCACCACCGCGATCACTCCGGCCAGCGCCAATAGCGCGCCCAGCAACGCGTTCGGACCCGGAAGTTCCCCGTAAAGCAACGCTCCCAGAGCCACACCGCCCGTGACCTCCTGGGTGGTGATCACGTTCGGAATCGTCGCCCGCGCCCGCCGGAGCGCCGCGTTCAGCAGCGTGTGACCCAGGCCCAACGGCACGATCCCAAGAATGACGATCACCAGGATGCGCCCGCCGTCGTACGCCCCCGGATCAAAGGAGAAAACGGCGTACGGCAGCGCCAGCAGTGCCGCCCAACCGTAAACCGCGAACACATACGCCGGCAGCGGCATCGCTCCGCGGTAGTAACGACCCGCCAGCACATAGGCGGCCAGGGTTGCGCCCGACCCGGCCGCCGCCAGGTCGCCGCCCAGCGTGGCCCCGCTTTCGGCGGGCTCGAACCCAACCAGAATCGCAATCCCCGCCACCGCCGCCAGCACGCCAACGATCTGCATGGCCCGCGGCGGCTCCCGCAGGATCACCGCCGAACCAAGCGCGACCAGCGCCGGCGAGCCGTAGACCAAAGCCAGCGTGTGCGCGGTCGTGGTTGTCTGCGCCGCCAGCGTGAAGAGCAAGAAGTGCGCGTAGAGCGTCGCGCCCAACGCAGCCGTTCGCCGATCGCGCACGTGCGACAGCGAGACACCTGACACTCTGGCCAGCCCCAAGGCCACCAGCGTCGCCAGCCCCAGCCGCCAGAGCGTCACTTCGGCGGCGCTCACGGGAAGCGCCAGCCGTGACAGCGGCGCGCCCAGCGCAAACGCGGCCGCGGCGGCGGCGCTCAGGACAACCGCGCGGCGCGTGCCCCGCGTCAGTGCGTCGGCCCCTCGTCCAGCCAGCGGGCGGCCTCGGGGGCCCAATACGTGATGATGATGTCCGCCCCCGCCCGCGCCAGCGCCGTCAGCGCTTCCAGCGCCGCCGCACGTTCGTCCAGCCAGCCCCGTTCGGCGGCGGCCTTGATTGCCGCGAACTCGCCGCTCACCAGGTAGGCGGCCAGCGGTGCGTCGTATTCGGCGCGCACGCGCGCCACTACGTCCAGGTACGTCAGCGCGGGCTTGACCATTACGATGTCGGCGCCCTCATCCAGGTCCAGCCCGACCTCGCGCACGGCTTCGCGCACGTTACCGGGGTCCATCTGGTAGCCGCGCCGGTCCCCGAAGGCGGGCGCCGAGCCGGACGCCTCTCGGAACGGGCCATAGAACGCGCTGGCGTACTTGGCGGCGTAGGCCATGATCGCCGTATCGGTCAGGCCCCGGGCATCCAGCGCCGCTCGGATCGCTCCCACGCGCCCGTCCATCATGTCCGAGGGCGCCACCACGTCGGCCCCGGCCCGCGCGTGCGAGAGCGCAACTTCGGCGATCCGCGCCACCGAGGCGTCGTTGTCAATCGTCTCACCGTCCAGGACTCCGCAGTGCCCGTGATCCGTGTAGGCGCACAGGCAGACGTCCGTGACCACCACAAGCTCCGGCGCAGCTGCCTTGATGGCGTCAATCGCGAGCTGCACGCCGCCATCCGGCGACGACGCCTCGTCGCCCGCCGGCGACTTGACCGCCGCCTGCCCGAACAGCAGCACACCCTGGATTCCCGCCTCCGCCACCTCGCGAGCCGCCGCGCCAATCAGGTCCACCGACCGCTGCATCTGGCCCGGCAGCGAGGCGATTTCCCTTTCGATGCCTTCGCCCGGCACCACGAACATGGGGTACAGCAGTTGATCGACCGACAGCCGCGTCTCCCGAACCAGCCGTCGCAACCCCGCCGTCCGCCGCAACCGCCGCGGCCGCCGCACACCCGGCGCCCCCGCCGCAGTGACCGGACCAATCAACCGCTCGCGCAGCACCTCAGACCCTCCAGCGTCGGAATGCCATTCTATGGTCGAGGATGTGCGCGCTGACGGATCCCGCGTCAAGGCTCACAAGCCGGCCCACCAAGCCCTGAGTCAGCATCCAGCTTCACTACGTCGGCATAGCTGGCTGCGGCTGCCACGGCTCGGTCGCGCGAAGTTCGACGGGATCAGGACGAACCTGAGCCGTGCGGCCGGCCGTTCAGGTGGGCCGCGACCCCCGCCGCCAGCGCCTCCGCGGTTGACTCCTGCGCCACCACGTCCGGGGCCCGCCCGGCCCGTGTACAGGCCGCGGCGGTCGTTGGACCGATGGCGGCGACCGCGACATCCGCCGGAACCGCCGCCAGCCCACCGAGCGCAACCGCGAAGCTGACCGCGCTGGAAGGGCTGGCAAACGCCAGCGCGTCGACCTCGCCGTTCCGAACCGCCGCCACCACATCGCGGGGCACCGCCGCCGGTCGCGTCCGGTAGGCCGGGACACTCGTAACCGAGAGTCCCGCGGCGCGCAGGTACTCGGCTGGTTCGGCGCGACCGTCCTCCGCCTGCACCAGCGCCACTCGCGCTCCCGGCGAGGCCACGGCAACCACGGCGTCGGCCAGATCGACCCCGGTGCCTCCATCCGAGCGCACAGCGACAGAAACTCCCGCCCGTTCGGCCACGGCGCCGGTCGCCGGGCCGACCACGCCCACTGCCACTCCCGCAGGCACCGGCGGTCCGCCACGCCGCAGCCGGCGCGCACGCTGCACGTAGTAGCGGATCGCGTTTCGGCTCATGAACAGCAGGTAGGCATAGCGGCCCGGCGCGCGCACCAGCGCGTCCAGCGCCTCGTAGCTGCGCGGCGGACCGATCCGGATCGCCGGCGCCGCCACCACCTCGCATCCCAGTTCCCGGAGCCGTTCGGTCAGCCGGTCTCGCGCGTCGGCCGGCCGCGTCACCACCACGCGCGGCCGCGTCACGTCCAGTCGCCGTCCAGCACCCCGACCACCGGACCCACCACAATCACTGCCGGGGCCTTCAGCCCCGCCTCCCGCGCGATCGCGTCGATATTCGACAGGGTGCCCGTGACCGCACGCTGCCCCGGCAGCGCGGCCTGCTCAATCACCCGCACCGGCTCAGCGGGAGAGCGTCCGCCCTCAATCAACTTTCGCGCAATCGAGCTCAGGTTCCCCACGCCCATCAGCACCACGATCGTGCCCGGCGAGCCGGCAATCCGTTGCCAGTCCACCCCGCCGTCGGTAGCC
>JAKZUJ010000278.1:0-4181 GCA_047516685.1 Chloroflexota bacterium
ACCGTGAACTCCGCAAAGTCGGTGTTCTCGTCCACCTCGTGGTCAATCCGGTAGCCGTGCGAATTCGGCATGTTGGTCCAGCCGCCATTCGGAAACATGGACCCGAAGTCCTTGATTTCCTGCACGTACTGGCGCGGCAAATAGGGAAAGAAGTCGTCGATCTTGTGCCACAGGTGGTGGCAGTCGCAGTCCACCAGGTAGGGCGCGACCTTCCGGACAGTGGACACCCGCTCGGCGGGTCGGGTCAGGGAGTCAACGGCCGCCATGACGCGACTCCGAAGCTATCCTCGGCGCAAGCCCGATGATATCCCACCCGGTCGCGGCCCGCGCCACGCGGCGCTAACCAGCAGCACCGGGATAAGCGTCACCAGCGTCAGCGCCGCTGCGGCCTTGGCAACCTGTGCCGGCCAGTGCCAATCAGACGACATCATCCGCCAAAGCGCCCGCAGCTTGCTGATCGTCGGTTCCGAGGCACTGTGCACCACGAACTCCAGGTCCTGGTCCGGCCACGTCAACTCGCCGTTCACCCAAAGTCGCCCGTCCGCATAGCGATCCCCCTTGACCATGCCAATCCGCAGCGCCGCCTGTTGCTCAATCTCAGCCACGACCTGAACCAACAGGCGCTGGCCTTCACCGGCCGCCAGCAGCGGAAGATCCACCTCAATCCAAACCGGGAGATCTCCGGCGGGGACCTGAACACGTCCTTCCCGAAGAATTCGGCCAGCACTTCCGTCGCCAGCCTCCATCACCCGCCAGACCGCGGCGCCCGGACGCTGCTGAGGATCTCGATTCACAATCCGTAAGCTCAGCCTCGCAAGCGGAGCGGCCGGCATGGGAAACTCCTGCGCCACTGATTGCTGATCGGCCAGGCTCACCCAGTACTGCGCATGCCCGGCCGTGGCGCGACCATCGATCAGCGGCGCGCGAAACACCAAGCCGACATATAGGCCTCCAAGTACGAACACCGCGACGGTCGATCCAACAATCGGCACGGAGAGGCGGCGGCCGCGATAGGCGTCGGCAAACGCCTCGCTCGGCGCCAGAGCGGCCACGGCGCTCATGGTTATGAGCAGCGTCCCGCCAAACTCCAAGGTCTCCTCCAGCACCAACATCAAGGCACTGGCTCGACCCTGGAACAAGACCCACGTGACGCCCTCGCACAGGATCGCGAACAACCAGGCGGTCAACCCGATCGCGAAGGGCCGCCGCACCGCCGCACGTCGCAGCCCGCGGACACAGAAGCCGGCCATCACCAGCGCGAACATAACGATCAGCGGACTCAGCACCAGAACCCAGATATAGGGGCCGGCTCTGGGAACCAGCGGCGCGTCGAATAACCGAGAACCGATCGCGGGCACCAGGGTGGAGTGAAAGTCGGTGGTCTCTTCCCAGGCCAGCACGAAGGCTGTGAACGCCAGCACAGACCACCCGCCAGCCACCACCCAGCCCGCTGTCTTGCGATAGGCGACCACGGCGTTAACCAGCGCAAGCATCGCCAGAACGAACAGGCCAGCAGCCGAAACTCGATTCGCCAGCCGGCCCTCAAAGTCGATGTCAGGGTTCAGATCGCGCGGGATGGAGTTCGGATCAAGCCACTCCGGAAACGCCAGGCTCACCAGGTTGGGAATCAGCACCCCGCCCCACCAGAACAACACGGCGCCCAACAGCAGCAACCGGCCGGCCCGTCCCGCAAGCGGACCCGTGACCAGCGCGCGCGGTCGCTCCACGGCGCCGCCGTCAGCCGTGCTTGCGCAGCATGTAACCCACCCCAGGCTTCGTAACCAGGTGACGCAGATGCTCCGCATCGCGCTCGATCTTCTGCCGCACCCGCCGCACATACACCCGCGCCAGGTGCCGGTCGCCCACGTACTCCGGCCCCCAGACCTCCTCCACCAGCTGAGCCGGTGTGAACACCCGGTCCCGGTTACGAGCCAGAAAGCGCAGCAGCCGATACTCCGAGGCACGCAACGCCACGGGCTGCCCATCCAGCCTCACCTCGGCCGCTGCAAAGTCGATATGCAGACCGTCCGACTCGAACGGCGGCGGCGCTCCCACCGGCGACCCCGCCGCCCGCCACAGCACCCCTCGTAGCCGCGCCAGCAACTGATCCAGGTCGAACGGCTTCGGCAGGTAATCGTCCGCGCCCGCCTCCAGGGCGCGCGCGATGCCGAAATCGTCCTCCGCCGGGGTCATTGCAACCACCGGCGCGTCGCAGGCCGCCTGCACGCGAACCAGCACCGTCAGCGCATCCGCGTCCGGCAGCCCCAGGTCCAGCAGAACCAGATCGGGTTGCTCGCTGGCGCACAGGTCCAGCCCTCGGGCGCCCGTGCCCGCCACGACCGCCTCAAAGTCGCACAGCTCCAGATCCGCGCGCAGGCGCCGCACGTAGCGCAGGTCGTCTTCGACCACCAGCACCAGCGGGCGGTCAGGACTGCCCGTCACCCGGCGGCTCCCCGTGTACGTGCGACGCAATCACTCAAGGCCCACGCATGGTGCGTCACCATTCACCAGGCCGCACGCGCCATCGGTGCCGCCGGCAGAGCGCCGCGCCCGTTCGGACGACCCCGCTGCACGCCCAAGGCACGAGCCGACAGCGTTGCCCCCGGGTCATCGCCACAAGACCAACCGCCGCAACGGCTACCGGCAGCCGCGCGGGATTTCGTCCCCGTCGTATGATTATGTCCACTAGCGTGGCAGCAGAACGCAGAACGCAGGGCGCATGGCCAGCAATCAGTCCGACTATCCCGTGCAGCTTTCCATCGACTACCCGGACCGACCGCTCAGCCGGCTCACCACGCTCTTCCGGCTGTTCATGGTCATTCCCATCGCCATCGTTGCCGGCCTGATTCCCGGCATGGTCAACAGCGGCCAGTTTGGTGATCCCGATTCGGCTGCAATCTACGCGCCCATCGTCTGGCTTCCGCTGGTTCTGATGCTGCTCTTCCGCCGCAAGTACCCGCGTTGGTGGTTCGACTGGAATCTCGAACTCAGCCGCTTCGTGCTCCGCATCGAGACCTATCTCATCGCCCTGCGCGACGACTACCCGTCCACCGACGAGCACCAGGCGGTCCACCTCGACATCGAATATCCCAACGCGGAAACCGACCTGAACCGCTGGTTGCCGCTCATTAAGTGGCTGCTGGCCTTTCCGCACTATGTCGTGCTGATCATCCTCTCGATCCTGGGACTGATCGCTGTCATTCTCGGCTGGATCATGGTGATCATCACCGCCCAATATCCCCGCGCGCTCTTCGACTTTCTGGTCGGCGTCCTGCGCTACGCGGCACGCGTCCATGGCTACGCCTTCCTCCTGGTCACCGACCGCTACCCACCCTTCCGCCTGGATCCCTAGACGCCGACGCCATCCCTGTAGGGGCGCCCCTTGTGGGCGCCCGTGCTAACGGCCCCGCGCCCACCCCTGCTGAGGCGTCCCTTCTGGCCGCCCGCCAGCACGCCGTCTGCGGGACGCCCCAGGCATCCCCAAAAGACCCTGCGAACCGCTGACGAACCATCAACCAGGCACGGCCGCCAGGGCCGGCCTACACTCACAGCCGGCAGCCCGCACATCAGGGCAGGCAGGACATGGCCAGCAATCATTCCGACTACCCCATCCACTTCTCGGTTGACTACCCAGACCAGCCGCTCAACCGCCTGACCACGCTCTTCCGCTGGATTCTCATCCTGCCGGTCTATCTGCTCGGCCTGCTGGCAACCACCTACACCACCGTTCCGCTGGTCTTCTTGCTGCTGTTCCGCCGCAAATACCCCCGCTGGTGGTTCGACTGGAACCTGGAACTATGGCGCTTCAACGCCCGCATCGAGGTCTACTCGCTCGCCCTGCGCGACGAGTATCCCGCCACCGATGAACACCAGGCCGTCCACCTGACCGTGGACTATCCCGACGCCGACACAGACCTCAATCGCTGGCTACCCCTGGTGAAGTGGCTGCTGGCCATCCCGCACTATGTCGTCCTGACGATCCTCGGAATCCTGGCCCTGATAGCCGCCGCGCTCGCCTGGATCATGGTCATCATCACCGCCCGTTACCCACGCGCGCTCTTCGACTTCCTGGTCGGCGTCGGACGCTACGCAATCCGCGTCCAGGGCTACACCACCGTCCTGGTCACCGACCGCTACCCACCCTTCCGCCTGGACCCATAGGCCTCGCCAGCAGCGCCCCC
>JAKZUJ010000279.1:0-3025 GCA_047516685.1 Chloroflexota bacterium
CTCACCAACGGCGAGTACGCCTACCAGGACATTGTCGTCCCGGAAGGCGCCAGCCGCCTCGACCTGGTGATGACCTGGGATGAGCCTCCAGCGGATACGATCGCCAGCACCGTGCTGAACGATCTCGACCTGTGGCTCGACCGGGATGGTGACTGCGGAACAGAAGCTTGCGGCGAGCATGTTTCCGCTTCCCGGGTGGACAATGTAGAGTGGGTCATTGTCAGGAACCCGCAACCCGGCACATACCGGGCGAAAATCCTGGCGCACCGCATATACACTGAGGCGCCACGCGCGGCGCTGGCGTGGACGGTGATTCGTGGCGATTCCACCCCGAATCTCACGATCGAAGCGGACAAGGATGTCTTTGAAATCCTTGAAGGGGAGCAACGAAAAGAACTCACCCTGACGTTGTCCTCGGACGGGTATGTGGCTGCTGGAACACGGCTGCACATCGACTGCCGCGATGACGCTGACTCGTCCGGCTGCAACGACGTAACTCTTGAGACCTTGGCCGTATCCCGTGAGGATGGCGTGTTGGTGGACCCGTCGACCGTATCCAGTTCTCCGGTCCCAAGAGGTTACGGATATGGTACCAAGCCTTTCAATCTTGGAACTTCGATCAAATTTGGTGAAGTCTCCGTAGATGAGAATCAGGAGATCACCTTCCTTGTCTCATACAGCGGAGATCAGGACCCCGCACGACTGCACTTCACCGCCAGCGCGTGGAATGCAAGGGCCTCATCGGCAGGGTTATTTCATGCTGGAACCTGAGCGTGGAGTCTGCGACAGCCCGACGGACTGGGGATGGCCATTTTTGGGGTTGAACGGGTGGGGAACGTGCGGGCTTGCGAAAGGCGGTCGGGCCTGTGGTCAATGCGCCGTTTTTCACTGTCGCTGGGATGCCGCGGGAGGCGCTTGGGCATGCTTGCGGTGGGCCGGCGGCACCTCAGTCCGGCAGGAGGATGGCGTCGAGGGCTTCCTTGCGCCGCATCATGAAGTGCAAGTTGGCTTCGGGGACATGGTGGAAGCCGCGATGGAAAACGATGGCCAGCACGATGTTGTTGAGCGTGGCGTTGTTGGCGGGGCCATGGCGGGCGCGGATGCGGCTGGCGTCCTCGCCGAGACTCACGTCGCGCCGATAGTGGTTGCCGTTCTCGATTTGCCAGTGGCCGCGGTTCCAGGCGAGCAACCGTTCGGGGTCCGCCCGGTCCTCTGGAACGGAGGTGATGCCGAAAGCGGTCTCTTCACTGGTTTCGCCGGTTTTCAGGTCGGTGCGCTCGCGGGTGACGCGGAACACTTGCTGAGCCTTGTCGAAGGCGAGCGTGCGCGGCGGTAGCGTTTGCACATCAATGCGTCGCGCGTCGATGCGCCCATGACCCTGCTCCGGTTCGGCGACGTGATGCCGGACGGCCGCGGCGTTCCAGTCGAGGGTGGTGAGCGCCGCGAACGTCTCGGGGCAGTTGCCCTTGACGGCAAGCAGATAGTCGGCGCCGTGCGTCTCGATGATCGTCCGCTCGTTGTCTCGGGTGGTGTGCAGGGCGTCCAGGGTGATCAGGCAACCGCGCACATCGACATCCTCCAGCAGCGCCCGGGTCGCGGCGACCTCACCCCCCTCGTCGCGGCAGCAGCGGCTCGCGAGCGGGTGACCGGCGTGGCTCACCAGCGTTACCGTCTCGAAATGGGTGTCCTCGTTCGTATGGCGGTTGACGCCGCGGATGCGCTTGCCGTCCGCCGCGAGCGCCGGGATGGCCGCCGTCCCGGCGAACCGCGGCGCTGCCCACTTGCCGAGCACCGCCGCCAAGGCGTCCGGGTCGGTGTCCGCCACCACCCGACAGATCGTCGAGTCCGATGGCGCCACCCAGCGGCCCTCGGTCGGGTTGCGCCAAGCACCCAGCGCACGCAACGCCTCTTGGTCGAGCAGTTTCGCGAACCGTTCCGTCGCCGCCGGCCCACACAGCCCCGACAATCGCGCCAGGGCGCAAATGGCCAGCACTGTCTCCAGCCTGTGCTTCCTGCCTTGGCCGCGGCGGCAGTCCGGCAGCGCCGCGAACAACTCCCGTAGCGAGCGTAACTCCTGGCGCGAGTACGTCACCTGCGTCGCGTGACAGGACCACTCCGGGCGGTCCACCGGGTCCGCCAAACGTGCCCGCGCATCCGCACGTAGTGGGCGCACGAACATCTCCTTGGGCACCTTGTGCGGGTCCGTGTAGGTGCCGTTGTGGCGTGCGAAGCCCTTGGTGCGGCCCACCCGCAGCCAGTTCGAGGCGTCGTAGGCACCGCCGTGGAAACGCGACGGGTCCACGAAGGTCTCGGCCAACTCCAACGGATGCCCATGCGCCGCCTCCCAGTCCGCGCTCAAGCGCCGCAGGCTGCACCCCAGCACCCGCGAGGCCAGGTTCCTGGTCCCCGCCGCTACCGGCAGGATCAAAAACCGCGTGTTGTTGCCGATCAGGTGCAAGCGCCGGAACTGCACCGACCGGTGCCAGCCCAGCCAGCGATCCCGCGGTGCGCACTTGAACGCTCCCGATTGCCAGCCCAACAGCGCCAGCCAGTGCCCGCGCCACACCGCGACGTGACGCAGCCCGCGGCCCGCGAACTGCCGAAACCCCAGGTAGTGGTGCCGCGCCATGAGATCGTCCCATCGTCGGCGCTCGTCCGGGCGCGCCAGCCGCACTTCCACCTCGCCCACGACCAACTGAGTCTTGTCGAATCCATCTGCCATGCCCCTTTATACACAAACCGACACCGAAAAGCCAGCCCCCGCTGTCGCCATCCTGAAATCAACACCATGCGGCTAGCGTGAAATAGCCCTGGCCTCATCGGTGTCGGTTGCCCTGGGATCTGACAGCGGGACCGAGTCCGATGCCACCCATCCCGCCAATGACGACTTCGCGGCCGCAATGGCAATCGAAGGTATGGAGGGATCTATCGAACTGGATCTGCTCCTGGCCACGCCAGAACCAGGGGAACCGGTTTTTGGTTCCCGTGAGGGACGACCCGCCGGGTCGGTCTGGTACGAGTGGAC
>JAKZUJ010000280.1:0-18990 GCA_047516685.1 Chloroflexota bacterium
CGCGCGCCCGTCCTCGCCGCCCAGGGCGGCCTCGGAGGCGCGCTCGGGGTGCGGCATCATGCCGACCACGTTGCGCCCGGCGTTGCAGATGCCCGCGATATCGTCGATGGACCCGTTGGGGTTGGCGTCGGGCGAGCGGTCACCGGCGGTGGAGACGTAGCGGAAGACCACGCGGTCTTCGTCTTGCAGTTGGGCCAGGCCGTCGCGATCGACGACGTAGTTGCCGTCAGCGTGCGCGATGGGCAGGCGCAACACCTGGCCCGATTGGGCCGCGGCGGTACAGGGCGTCTGGGTGGATTCCACGCGGAGGTGGGTCCACTCACAGCGGAACTCAGTGCTCGCGTTCGACAGCATGGCGCCGGGCAGCAGGCCGGCCTCCAGCAGGATCTGGAAGCCGTTACAGATACCCAAGACGGGGCGGCCCTGGGCCGCGTGATCGCGGACAGGGCGCATGATCGGGGCGCGGGCGGCCATGGCGCCGGTGCGCAGGTAGTCGCCGTAGCTGAAGCCGCCCGGGAGCACCACCAGGTCGACGTCGTCCAGGTCGGAGTCGGCGTACCAGACGTAGCGGGCGTTCATGCCAACCACGTTGCTCAGCACGTGCAGCGTATCGGCGTCGCAGTTACTTCCGGGAAATACGACGACGGCCGCGTTCACGCTCCCGTGCGCCCTTCGACAGGCTCAGGGTGAACGGGAGGGCTGGCGACTGGCGTGAGCGCCTCGATCGCAAAGGACTCGATGACGGGGTTGACCAGCAGCTGGCGGCACATGGCCTCGGCGCGTTCGCCGGCGGCCGACTCGCTGTCCGCCGAAAGCTCAATGTTGATGAGCTTGCCGATGCGGACCTCGCTTACCTCGGCAAACCCCAGGTCGTGGAGGCTGCCGCGCACGGTCAAACCCTGCGGGTCGTTGACGCCGGCGTTGAGCTGAACGGTCACCCGGGCGCGGTAGAGCTGGCCGGTCATGCAGCCAGCAGCTCCTGGATATCGCGGTAGCGGGCGGCCGTTCGCTCGATGATGTCGGCCGGCAGGCTGGGAATCGGCGGCTCGCGGTCCCAGCCGATGTTGATCAGGTGGTTGCGCACGATCTGCTTGTCGAAACTGGGCGGCGACATGCCGACCTGGTATTCGCGGAGGTCCCAGAAGCGCGAGGAGTCGGGGGTGAGCACCTCGTCGATCAGGGTGATGTCGCCGTTGACGTAGCCGAACTCGAATTTGGTGTCGGCCAGGATGACTCCGCGTTCCCTGGCGTAGTCGCGGCCAAACTCGTAGACGGCGATGGTGAGTTCGCGCAGGCGGTCGGCGACGTCGCCAACGATCGAGCGAAAGTCCTCGAAGCCAATGTTCTCGTCGTGGCCGGTCTCGGCCTTGGTGGCCGGGGTGAAGAGCGTCTCCCCAAAGGGTTCGGCCTCCTGCATGCCGGCGGGGAGCACGATGCCGCAGATCGCGCCGTCGCGCTGGTAGTCCACCCAGCCGGAGCCGGTGATGTAGCCGCGAGCCACGCACTCAGCGTCGATGCGATCCGCCTTGTGCACCAGCATGGTGCGGCCGCGCAGGATGTCGCGGTGCGGGGCCACTTCGGGACCCATTTCATCCACGTCGGTGGTAATGAGGTGGTTGGGCACGATGTGGGACGTCAGCCGAAACCACTGGTCCGACATGGCCGTGAGCACGGCGCCCTTGCCCGGGATCGGGTCGGGGAGGACGTGGTCAAAGGCCGAGATGCGGTCGGTCGTGACGATCAGCAGGCGGTCGTCCAGGTCGTAGATGTCCCGGACTTTGCCGCGATTGAGCAGGGTTAGCCCGGAAAGCGTGGTCTCGATGATAGTTCCGCTCACTCGGTGGTGTCCTCCAGTGCTGACGCCGGGACAGGTTCCGGCGTGCAATTCAAACCCATTCGTTCGTAGGCCGTGTCGATCCAGCGCAGATGGGGCGCGGGGCTGAAGGCGGCGTCAAGTTGCTCGGCGTCGAGCCGGGCGGCGATGCGCTGATCGTTGCGCACGGCGTCCTGAAAGCTGGCGCCGCCCTCCCAGGCGGCGGTGGCGTGTTCCTGCATGATCTCGTAGGCGTCTTGCCGCGACATGCCGGCGTGGATCAGGGCGAGCATGACGCCCTGGGAGTAGATGAGGCCGCCGGTGGCTTCCACGTTGGCCGCCATGCGCTCCGGGTAGACCTGCATGTTGCGCGCGATAGGAATGAACAGCCAGAGCATGTAATCCAGCGCGATGCAGGCGTCGGGCAGGATGACGCGCTCGGCTGACGAGTGGCTGATGTCGCGTTCGTGCCAGAGCGGGATGTTCTCGAGCGCGACCTGCGCGTGGGAACGCAGCAGGCGGGCGATGCCCGAGATGCGCTCCAGCCGCGAGGGGTTGCGCTTGTGTGGCATGGAGGACGATCCGTGGCGGCCGGCTTCGAACGGCTCCTCGACTTCGCGAATCTCAGTCCGCTGTAACGAGCGGAGCTCCGTGGCGAACTTGTCGAGCGAACTGGCGATGAGCGCCAGCGCGCAGACGAAGTGGGCGTGGCGGTCACGCTGAAGGATCTGGTTCGAGACAGGCGCCACGGCCAGACCGAGCGCTTCGCACGTCCAGTCCTCCACGTCCGGTGGGACGTTGGCATGGGTGCCGACGGAGCCGGAGATTTTCCCTACGGCAATGTTGGCGCGCGCTTCGGCGAGGCGTGCGCGGTGGCGTCGGACTTCGCCCAGCCAAATGAGGAGTTTGAGGCCAAAGGTGATCGGCTCGGCGTGGACGCCGTGGCTGCGGCCGATCATCAACGTGTGCTTGTGCGCCACCGCCTGGTCGGCCAGGACGTCTTCCAGCGTGGCGAGCCGCTTGTCCACAAGGTCCGCGGCGTCGACCAGTTGCAATGCCAGGCCGGTATCCAGGACGTCGCTTGAGGTCAGGCCCAGGTGCAGCCAGCGGGACTCCGGGCCGACGGACTCAGCCAGGGCGTCGACGAAGGCGTTGGTTTCGTGGTCGTTCACGCGCTCGAGTTCGTCGATGCGGTCGAGCGTGAACGTGGCTTGCATCAGTTTTTCGGCGTCTTCGCCTGGGATGCGTCCCGCGCGTGCCCAGGCAATGACGACCGCGAGTTCGACGTCGCGCTGCTTTTCGAAGTAGATCTGCCGGTCCCAGACGGCGCTCATCTCGGGCCGCGAATAGCGGGGAATCATGACATCACGACCGATGGCGACTGGCGCGCCGGCGCCTGCTCGGCCTCGGCAATGTCGCTTCGCCACTGGCAATCCTGGAAGGTCACTTGTTCGACCGCCTCATACGCATGTTCCCTCGCTGCCGGAACGTCCGGCCCTGTGCCAACGATTCCAAGGACTCGCCCGCCCGCGGTGTACAGCCCGTCGCCCCGCGCCTCGGTACCCGCATGGAATGCCAGCGCACCGGTGGGCAACTCGTCCAGGCCGTCGATTTTGTATCCGGTCGTATAGGCGCCCGGATAGCCGCCGGACGCGAGTATCACGCAGACGGCGGCCGTGCCATCGGGTACCAGGTCCACGGTGCTGACGTCGCCGTCGATGGCCGCCAGCATGGCGGACACCAAGTCACCGCGCATCGTTGGGAGGATGACCTGAGTCTCCGGGTCACCGAAGCGGACATTGAACTCGATGACGAGGGGACCGTCAGCGGTCAGCATCAGGCCGGTGTACAACACGCCTGTAAAGGGCGCGCCGGCATCGGCGGCCGCCTGCAAGGTCGGGCCGATGATGCGGTCGGCGATGTTCTGAAGGAGCGCCGCGTCCGCGTCGGCCACGGGCGAGTATGCGCCCACGCCGCCGGTGTTAAGCCCCTGGTCGCCATCGTGGGCCCGCTTGAAGTCGCGGGCGGCGCCAATGATTCGGAAGCCGGTTCCGGCGCAGACGGCAAAGACGGAGAGCTCCGGCCCGTGGCAGCGTTCCTGGATGACTACCGATGCGCCGGCATCCCCGAACCGCCGCTCGACCATGATGGCGTCAACGGCGTCGTGGGCTTCCTCGGGGGTGTCGCAGACCAGCACGCCTTTGCCGAGCGCCAAACCGTCGGCCTTGACCACCAGTGGGTCCACGGAGTCGTCAACGTAGGCGTGGGCGTCATCCGGTGAGTCGAAGATGGCCGAATCAGGAATCGGCACGCCGGCGCGGTTGAGAAGCTTGGTGGTCCAAGCCTTGCTGGACTCCAGGCGGGTTGCGGCGGCGCTTGGGCCAAACGCACGGATGCCTGCTTCGGACAGGCGGTCAACCAGGCCCAGGGCGCTGGGGTCCTCGGGGCCGACGATCACGAGGTCGGGACGGTTGTGGGAGGCCCAGTCAACCAAACCGGATACATCGTCGGCGGCCAGCGGGACGTTGGTAGCGATGCCTGCGATGGCGGAATTGCCGGGCGCGCACCAGAGGTCGGCGTCCGGACGGTCGGCGAGTACGCGCCAGCAGAGGGCGTGCTCGCGTCCACCGCCACCTACGACGAGGATCTTCATTCCCACTCGATCGTGCCTGGCGGTTTGGAGGTCACGTCGTAGACCACGCGCGTGGCGTCCGGGACTTCGTTGACGATGCGGGCGGAGATGCGCGCGAGGACGTCATGGGGGATGCGTGCCCAGTCGGCCGTCATGAAGTCGTCCGTGGTCACCGCGCGCAACGCCACCAACTCTCCGTAGGATCGGCCGTCGCCCATTACCCCCACGGTCCGCACGCCGGGCAGGACGGCAAAAAACTGGGAGAGCTGACGCTCCAGGCCAGCCTCCGCGATTTCAGCCCGCAGGATAGCGTCCGCCTGCTGCAGGAGCGCCACCTTGGCGGCGGTGACCTCGCCAACGATTCGGACCGCCAGTCCCGGCCCGGGGAATGGCTGGCGCCACACCAGCGCTTCGGGAAGGCCCAGTTCGGACCCCAGCGCGCGCACCTCATCCTTGAACAGGTCCCGCAGAGGTTCGACGAGCTCGAATTCCAGGTCGTCGGGCAGGCCGCCGACGTTGTGGTGGCTCTTGATGACGGCGGCGCCGCCGTGCACGCCGCCGCTTTCAATGACGTCCGGATAGATGGTGCCCTGGGCCAGGAAGTCGGCGTTGGCGATCAGGGAGGCCTCGCGCTCGAAGGCGCGTACGAAGCGTTCGCCGATGATCTGGCGCTTGGCTTCCGGGTCGATGACGCCACGGAGGGCGCCGAGAAACTCGTCGGCGGCGTCCACGATGACGAGCCGCAGGTCGAAGCCGTCATGAAAGGTCGCTTCAATCTCCGCGGCCTCGTTGGCGCGCAACAGGCCCGTGTCGATAAGGATTGCCGTGAGCCGGTTGCCGACGGCGCGGGTCACCAGTGCGGCAGTCACGGCACTGTCCACGCCGCCGCTGAGTCCGCAAATCACGTGCTCGCCGCCGACCTGACGCCGAATCCGCGCCACGCGTTCATCGATGATCGAGGAGGGTGTCCAGTCGCCGCGACAGCCGCACATGTCGACCGCGAAATTACGGAGCAGGCGCTGGCCGTGCGACGTGTGCCGAACTTCCGGGTGAAACTGGACGGCCACCACACCGTTATCGTTGCCCATGGCGGCGACCGGGGAGGTGTGCGTGCGGGCGAGCTGTCGGAAGCCGGGCGGCACGGTGGCCACCACGTCGCCGTGGCTCATCCAGACGTCAATTTCGTCCGGCACGCCCCGGAAGAGGGCGTGAGATCTATCGGACACCTGGGCTCGCGCCGGGCCGTATTCGCGGTCCTGGGCGGGTTCGACCGAACCGCCCAGGCTGTGTCCCAACAACTGCATGCCGTAACAGATGCCCAACACCGGGACGCCCGCTTCCAGCACGGGCGAGGGAAGCTGGGGGGCGCCTTCGTCGTAGACGCTGGTGGGTCCGCCGGACAGGATGATTCCGCGCAGGTTTGGAACCCGCAGGGCTTCGGGTTGGTTGCACGGGGCCAGGACGGTTCGGACGCCGAGTTCGCGCACGCGGCGCACGATTAGCTGGCTGTACTGCGCACCGAAGTCGAGAACCACAATCGTCTCGTGGTCGGTGGCGGTCTGGGGCGGGGACGGCGACGCGTTCACTGGCGAGCCGCTGAGTGGCCGGTCAGCGCGGCGTGTGGCCTGGGGTAGGGGGAGGCGACGGTTCCTGCGCAAACTTGCGCGCCGTCCACGCGGATGGTGCCTCCGAGCTGCCGCGCGGTGTGCCGACGCGGCTCATCCCTGCCCGCCAAAGTATACGAAGACTGTGCCAAAGACTTCAGGCTGCCCGCTCGACCACGGCCGCGCCATGGTCGGCGGCGTTGGCCACATAGGTTTCGCAGCCCGAGCTCATTTCGATAGCAACGTCGGCCATCGCGCCGGCAACCCGCATGGTGCGGTCCTTGGGCGCAAAGGCGATGAGCGTGGGGCCCGATCCGCTGAGTGCGGCGCCGTAGGCTCCGGCGTCGAGGGCGGCCCGGATCCCCGGTTCCATGGCGGGGTTGAGTTCTGCTCGATAGGGCTGATGAAGAAAGTCCTGCGTCGCGACCCGCAGTTCGCGATAGCGGCCGGTTTGCAGCGCGGCGACCAGCAGGCTGGCACGCCCCAGGTTGCCCACGGCGTCGGCCCGCGGCACGTCCGCCGGTAGCACGGCGCGCGCACGCGCGGTCGGCACTCGGTAGCTGGGCACGACGACCACGATCCCGATGTCGCCCGGAAACGGCACGCGCACGGCGTGCAACGCCCCATCGGCCTGGACCGTCAGCACCAAGCCGCCAAGCAAGGCCGCGGCCACGTTGTCCGGGTGACCTTCGATCTGCGTCGCGCGGCTCAGCAGCGCGTCGTTGTTCAGACCAAGGCTGAAGGCGTGGTTGGCGGCGACCAACCCGCCCACGATGGCGCTGGCGGAACCGCCGAGGCCGCCCTGGGGCGGAATCTCACGCGCCGTGCGCAACCTATAGGGTCCGGCCGCGGCCGGCGCCAGCGAGCGGAAGGCGCGAAAGGCCAGATTGCGCCTGGTGTCGCGTGGGACGTGCTTGAGAAACTTGCCAGCCGGCTCCACGACATCGCGACTGGCAGGCTCGAAGTGGTATTCGTCGCGCAGATCAATCGCTAGTCCAAACACATCGAATCCGGCGCCCAAGTTGCCGGAGGATGCCGGGACGGACACGCGCGCGCGGCCGTTCACAGGCCTGGCACATTTGGCGACCGGGCCGACGCCAGCGATCCCCTTACGACGTGCATCGACTGCTGTCGGAATGGGGCGACCGACCGGTGTGCATGAATGCTGAGCAGGATGCCTATGGCCACCAACGTCACCAGCAGCGAGTTCTTGCCCAGGCTTACCAGTGGCAGCGTGATGCCGGTCACCGGCATGAGGCCGACGTTCATCCCAATGTTCACGAAGGACTGGGCAAAGAGCATGGCGGCGATTCCGATGGCCAGCAGCCGGCCGAACAGGTCGCGCGCTCGCAGCCCGATGATGAGGGCCTGCACGATCAGGAGCGTGAAGAAGGCGAGCAGCCCGAGCGTTCCCGCCAGCCCCAGCTGTTCGCCGAGCATGGCGAAAATGAAGTCGGTGTCGCGAACGCGTAGGAACTCGAACTGCGACTGCGAGCCCTGCCCGAGGCCGTGGCCAAACCAACCGCCCGAGCCGATGGAGATGCGCGCCTGCAGCACGTTGTACCCGGCGCCCAACGGGTCGCTGCTGGGATCGAGAAAGGTCACGAAGCGCTGGCGCATGTAGTCCTGCGCGAAGAACCAGGCGAAGGGGAAGGCGGCCAGGGCGATGCCGATGGGCAGGAGCAGGTGCCACCAGCGAGCACCCGCGACGAAGAGCATGGCCATCCAAATCGCGCCGAATATCAGCGCTGTGCCGAGGTCCGGCTCGAGAAAGATCAGACCGGCCGGGATGAGCATGATTCCGAGGCTTACGAGGACGGTGCGCAGCGAGCGCGTCGAGTCGCGGCGATCCGACAGGTACTTGGCAAACGCCACGACGGCGGCGACTTTCATCAGCTCGGAGGGTTGAATGACGATTGGGCCCAGCTCGAACCAGCGCCGGGCGCCAAGGTCGAAGTCCCCAACCAACAGGACCAGGACGAGCGCGCAGGCCCCCAGCACGTACAGGGGCGCTGCCAAACCATGGAGCACGCGGTAGTCAACGTGAGCCATCGCCAGGGCCAGGGCCAGGCCAGCGGCGCCAAGGACGGCCTTCTGGACCGCCTGGTTCTGCAGTGCGGATGCGTCGGCCTTGGCGGTGGTGCTGAGCATGAGCACACCAAACGCGACCAGCGCGATGGTTGATATAACCGTCGCCCACTCAATGCGCGTCAGCCGGGCAAGCATCAGAGCCGACGATCCGGCGGGATGAAGTCGGGGCGTTCCTGCGGCAGTGGGGGCATGTTGCCGGTCATCAGGTAGTCAACAACGTCGCGCGCGATGGGCGCCGCCGCAAAGGAGCCTTCGCCACCGTCGCGCACCAGGACGGCGAATGCGTATTCGGGCTGCGCGGCCGGCGCGTAGCCGGCAAACCAAGCGTGGCTGGGGAGCCGATCCTGGGCGTCGCGCTGGCCGCTGTACTCGGCGGTGCCGGTCTTGCCCGCCACGATGGTGTGGGATGAGCGCGCGCGCAGCCCCGTGCCCGAGGGTTCGTTGACGGCACGGTACAGGCCCGCCTGGAGCAGGCCGAGATTTTCTGGGCTGATGGGCAATACGCTGCGAACGTGCGGCGGAATGCGTTCCGCCACGTTGCCGTGCTGGTCGAGCATTCGGTCGATCAGCCGCGGACGCATGACGCGACCGCCGTTGCCAATCGCCGCGTACATGCAGGTGATCTGCAAGGGCGTGACTTGCACGAGTCCCTGACCGATGGCGGCGTGGTAGGTGTCGCCCGTCACCCACGGTTGTTGCAGGTTCTTGTTCTTCCATTCCGACGTTGGGACAAGGCCCGACGCTTCGCCTGGGAGGTCGATGCCGGTGCGCGCTCCGAAGCCGAACTCGCGTTCAAACTCCGCCAGACGCCGGTTGCCCAGGCCCTGGAGCTTTGTGTAGGGGTTGCCGCCGGACACGTTGTAAAAGTAGATGTTGCAGGACTCGGCAATGGCGCGCTGGAGGTCCACGAGCCCGTGCCCCTGAGGCAGCCAGTCGTCAAACGCCCAGCCGCTGGGCAGCACCAGGCTGCCGTCGCAGTGGATCTTGCTCTGCGGCAACACGACGCCGGCTTCCAACGCGCCGCTGGCGGCAATGACCTTGTACGTGGAGCCGGGCGGATAGAGCCCCGAGACGGCGTGGTTGATCAACGGCCGGCGGGGATCGCTGACCAGCAGCGCAAAACTCTCGGTTGAGGCGCCGCGCGTGAAGATGTTGCTGTCGTAGTCGGGCAGGCTCACCATAGCCACGATGTCGCCACTGTCCGGACGCAGCACGACGACGGCGCCGGCGCCGCGATCGCGCAGCGCCAGGTGACGCGCCAGGATCTCGCGGATGGCCTGTTGCTCGTTGACGGCGATGGTCAGGACGGCGTGTCGGCCGACCTGGGGCGATTTGAACGACACTTCGTGGAGCACGCGACCGAAGGCGTCGGTTTCAGTTCGCTGTTCACCATCCTGCCCGCGCAGGTGGGATTGCAGACTGCGCTCGACACCGGCCAGGCCGATGTCCTCGTCAAATCTGACACCTTGCTCACGATAGGCTTCAACCTCTTCAGCCGGAATGGGTCCCGTGAAGCCGAGGATGTGTCCGAAAATATCGCCGTGCGCATATTCACGCCGGGTGCTGGTGCGGACGGAGATTCCCGGCAGGTCGTGGCGGCGTTCTTCAATGGTGAGCGCCGATTCGCGCGGGACGGCGCGTGCCAGCCGCGCGGGTGTATCGGGCGCCAGGCGGGCCTGACTCAGCTTGAAGCCCAGGTCTTCGATGCGTTCACCCGTCAAGACGGCCAGGTTGGCCAGCACCGGCCCCTCTCGTTCGGGCGGCAACTCGGCGGGAGTCAGCCAGGCGCTGAAGACCGGCGCGTTTGCGACCAGCGGCTCACGGTTTCGATCGTAGATCAGCCCGCGAAGGGGTCGGATCGGTGTCGTGCGCGTGCGGTTGTTGGCCGCCTGTTCGCGATAGACGTCGGCCTCGACGACCTGGAGCTGCCAGAGCCGGCCGAGCAGCGCGGCGTTACCGGCTAACGCGGCGCCGCCCAGAAGGAGCGTGCGCCGGGTGCCGCTCACGCGTTGCGCCCCGGCGCCTGTTCTGGCCGCCGGGCGTGTATGCGCCTCCAACCAGGCCTCCCATTGTCAGCCGGGATAGTCGCCGCGCATGCGGCCCAAACGTCGCTGGCCGTTCCGCGGGCGCGTCCACCGTTCAGTGAGTCGAACCGCCGGGTAGAGCACCAAGGCTGCTCCGGCGTTTACCGCCACGGCGCGCGGCAGGCGAGCCCAGACGTGCCTTCCCCAGTCTATGTCGAATCCCTGCACCTGCAGCGCCGCGACCAGGGCCGGGTAGTAGAGCACCGTTGCCGCCGCGCCAGCCACAAGCGGAAACATGACGTTGGCCCGGTCGAACCGACGCTTTTGGCCGCCGATGATGAAGACCAGCAGCGTGAACAGCAGCGCGTTCACGCCCAGGGCGGTGGCCGACAGCAAGTCAACCAGCAATCCGCCCGCAAAACCCCAGTACAACGCGCGCGCATCGTCACTGACGGTAGCCAACGTGATCGCGGCCATCAGAACGAGCGCGGGGCGGATTCCGGCGATGGCCAGGGACGGAAAGACCGAGGTCTGCAAGAGGCCGAGCACCAGCAGCAGCAGCACCGCCCCGATGACGCCGGGCCGTACGCGCCAGGCGCGCCTGGGCTGGAGGATTCGGGAGGCGGTCACGGTGAACCCGACGCGCGCTCGAGAATGACGTGCACGATGTCCACGCGTTCGGCGCGTACGAAGGGCCGAACGGCGGCTTCGCGAAACACGTTTTCGGGAGACGTGAACACTGAGATCACGCGCCCGATGGGTATCCCGCGAGGGAATCCGCCACCGAGGCCCGACGTCACCACCAGGTCATCGATTGCCAGCGGGGCCTCCGGCTCGATGCGAGTCAAGAGCAAGCCGCGGTTGTCATCCCCCTCGACGATTCCGTCGGCTATCCCATCCTCTCCCTGAGCCAGCGCGTTGACGGCGCTCCGGCTGCTGTGGATCGGCAGCACATTGGCAGACGTTGTGGTGACGCTGAGCACGCGGCCCGTGAGGCTGCCATTGGCAACGACGGCCATGCCGATGCGGACTCCGTCGGTGGCGCCGCGGTCGATAATGAGCGTGTCCAGCACGTCAACGCTGTCGCGCCCGACCACGCCCGCGGTGAGCAGCGCGAACTCGGTATTCGCGCGCTCGTAATTCAGCGCGGCGCGTAGGGCGTCGTTCTCGCGGCGGATCGTCTGTACACCGGCCGCTGCCGAGCGAAGTTGGGCAACCTCGGCGCGCAGCGCCTCGTTCTCCGCCCGCAGGTCATTGAATTGCTGCGCGTCAGAGAGGGCGGCGGCGATTCCCGATGAGACGCCGGTAAGGGCCGAGCGGACCGGGGCGAGGGCCGCCAGGCCCGCGCCTTGCGCCGCCGACCCGACACCCGTGTTGCGCAGCATGACCAGCGCGATGGCGGCCACGACCAGAATGAGGACCAGAAGGACCGATCGGTGTCCGCCGCGCATTCCGGTGGCGACTACACGTAGGGCGCGGCGTTCTCCGCGACGAACACTTCGCGAAACGCTTCGAGGTTGTGCAGGCAGGCGCCGGTTCCTCGCACCACGGCTTCCAGGGGGTTGTTGGCGATATGCACGGGTATGTCGGTCTCCTGCTCGATGCGCTTGTCCAGCCCCCGCAGCAGGGCGCCGCCACCAGCCACGGTGATGCCGTGTTCCATCACGTCGGCCAGCAATTCGGGCGGCGTGGCTTCAAGCGCGAGTTTGATGTTGTCAACGACTTCGGTCACGGGTCCGCTGATGGCCTCGCGGATCTGGCCCTCTGTCAGTTCGACCTGCCGCGGCAGCCCTGATTGCAGGTCGCGTCCGCGCACGATGGCCGTTTCTTCCTGGAGCCCGGGCGCCGCGGACCCGATGGCGATCTTGCAGGACTCGGCCGTTCGCTCACCGATCAGCAGATTGTGGGCGTTGCGGCAGTAGTCCACGATCTGCTCGTCGATCTCATCCCCGGCCACGCGAATGCTGTGGCTGACCACGACGCCGCCGAGCGAGATGACGGCAACTTCGGTTGTGCCGCCGCCGATGTCCACAATCATGCTGCCGCTAGCTTCCTGAACCGGTTGACCAGCGCCAATGGCGGCCGCCATTGGCTCTTCGATCAGATACACCTCACGCGCACCGGCTTGCAGGGTGGCCTCGTGCACGGCGCGTTTTTCGACTTCCGTCACGCCTGACGGCACGCCCACAATGACGCGCGGTCGCGCGGCAAAGGGCAGCTCGCCGTGCACCTGGCCAATGAAGTACGACAGCATGGCGTGCACGGTGTCGAAGTCGGCAATGACACCGTCGCGTAGCGGTCGGGTTGCCACAATGTTGACGGGCGTTCTTCCCACCATCTTCTTGGCTTCGGCGCCCACGGCGAGTACGCGGGATGTGTGTGTGTCGGTGGCGACGACCGACGGTTCCGCCAGCATGATGCCGCGGTCCTTGACATAAACCAGAGTATTCGCGGTGCCCAGGTCAATCCCGAGGTCACGCGAGAAGAGACCCAGGAGCGCATTGAATGGTCCGAACATCAAGGATTCCGGGGTGGGGGGCGCCGGGCGGCGGTCGCCTGTCTGTCAGCATAGCGGGAGGGCGACTGGCCGTGCGGCCGCGCGGCTGCGGATTCGAAGCCTATGTGTCGTCGATGAGCGCGCGGCTCAGCGCCTCCGTGACGGTGGCGACCTCTATGAACTCGATGTCCTGCCGCACGTTCGCGGGAAGTTCCGCCAGGTCCTGGCGGTTGCCCCGCGGCAGCACGAACATACGAACTCCGGCTCGATGCGCGCCCAGCACCTTGGGCTTGATGGATCCGACGGGCAGCACGCGGCCCTGGAGGGTGATCTCGCCGGTCAGGGTCAGGTCGTGGCGAACTTTTTTCTCGGTGAGGGCTGAAATCAGCGCCACGGCGACCGCCAGGCCGGCCGATGGCCCTTCCTTAGGCAGCGCGCCAGAGGGAACGTGCACGTGCACGTCCAATTCCGTGAAGTCGCGGTGGGCATAGGCAAGCTGATCTGCCCGCGACCGCGCGTAGGTAAGCGCCGCGTGCGCCGACTCTTTCATCACATCACCCAAGAGTCCCGTCAGTTGAACCTTGCCGGTTCCCGGGGCCAGGGACACCTCGACCGGTGAGAGGTCGCCACCGGCCGCGGTATTGAACACGGCCATGGCGGCGGCGACGGCGGCTTCGCTTTCGGTGGCGCCGAATCTGAAGCGGGGCGGACCAAGCACTCCGGGCAGGTCTTTCGCATGGATGATCCAGTTGCCGTCCTCGCCTTCGGCGCGCGCCAACGCCCGCCGGCGAGCAACGGCGGCAATGGACCGCGTAAGCCCACGCACACCGGCCTCCCTGGTGTATTCGCGGATGATGCGCGCCAGCGCGGCGCGCTGGAAGCGAACGGCCTCGGTGTCGAGCCCGTGCTCGTCCAGTTCGCGCGGGACCAGGAACCGCTCGGCGATGGCGAGTTTTTCATCCTCGACATAGCCGGGAAGCTCAACCACTTCCATTCGGTCGATGAGCGCTGGCGGCAGGCCGTCCAATGTGTTGGCCGTCGCGATGAAGATGATGCGGCTCAGGTCGTAGGGGATTTCGAGATAGTGGTCGCTGAATGTCGAGTTCTGCTCGGGGTCCAATACTTCGAGCAGGGCAGCCGCGGGGTCGCCGCGAAAGTCCAAGCCGAGCTTGTCCAGTTCGTCGATCATGAACACGGGATTCACGGATCCCGCCTGGCGCATCATCTGGAGAATGCGGCCGGGCATGGAGCCGATGTAGGTCATGCGGTGCCCGCGAATCTCCGCCTCGTCGCGGACGCCGCCCAGCGATACCCGCACGAATTTGCGCGACAGTGCCTGGGCGATTGACTGCCCAAGGCTCGTCTTGCCCACGCCGGGCGGACCCACGAAGCAGAGGATGGGACTACGCGATTTACGGGCAAGCCGACGAACCGCGATGTACTCGAGCAGCCGTTCCTTGACCCGATGCAGGCCGTGGTGGTGGGCGTCCAGGATCCGCGCCGCCCGCTTGATGTCGGTGTTGTCGCGGGTGCGCTTCCGCCAGGGGAGTTCGGTCAGCCACTCCAGGTAGTTGCGAACCATGCTCGCCTCGGGCGACCCCGGCGGCATGGCGTTGAGCCGATCTATCTCCTTGAGACCGCGATCCATAACGGCCTGGGGATACCGACCGGCTTCGAGCTTTTCGCGAAACTCGCCGATCTCGGTGTTTTGCGCGCTGGTCGCCCCGAGTTCTTTCGTGATGGTTCGGAGTTGCTCGCGCAGGATGAACTCACGCTGATCTTTGGCGACTTCTCCGCGCACGTCCTCCCGGACTTGACGTTCGAGTTCCAGCACGCGGATTTCTTCCTCGAGGACGGTATGCACGAGCCGCAGACGCTCGGAGACTTCCCGAAGCTCCAGCACCTCCTGCTGAGTTCCCGGCACGAGATTCAGGGAGGCGGCCACGATGTCGGCCAGCAAGCCCGGACTCTCGGCGTTCATGGCCCGGATATACGCCTCGTCGGGGGTGGCTTCGTTCAGATCCACCACCTGATGGAAGAGTTCAAGAGTCTGTGGCATCAACTCACGAGCTTCATCCGGCGCTTCGTCCAGTTCCTCGACGACCCATCCGAGCGCGCGGATGAAGGGGTGTTCCGAAATCGCCGAGATGGCACGGACTCGCCGCAGGCCCTCCGCGAGCACGCTGGTAGAGCCGTCCGGCAGCTTGAGGACGCGTGCGATTTTGGCCTCGGTACCGACCTCGTGAAGATCGCTGAAGGTCACGGACTCGGCGTCGGGATCGTGCTGACTGAGAACGAGCACGTGGCGATTGAGGCTCAACGCCTCTTCGATCGCCGCGAGGGACTGCTCGCGGCCGACCACAAACGAGTTCACGGTGTCGGGAATCGGGAAGAGGGTTTCGCCGCGCAAGGGGAGTACCGGCAGCTCGACTTCAATGAGGCCATCGTCAGGCCCGGATGGGTCTGCGTTCGCTTGCGACGCAACGGGTTCGGCTGTCCCGCCATGGATGTCGGGCTCTACCACGGTCTCCGACATTAGGGCTTGTCACCGTTCGCAATGGAGCGGCCCAGCTGGGCCAGCAGCTCGAGCGGGTGTTCCACCAGCACGGTCTCGGTCTCGTCGGCATCCAGACCGGCGCCGCGCGCCACCCGTCGGGCCAGCGCCTCGGTCAGCAGGTCGCCCGGCGCGTGCGCGTCGCTATTGACGATCAGCTTGGCGCCCGCCTCGCGGCAGACATTGGCCACGTGGCCGTTGGTGAGGGAGTGACCGCGGCGTGCCGAGAGTTCGACGAATTTGCCGTTCTGGCGCGCGACGTGGCCCAGTTCGGGGCTGAGCAGGCCCGGGTGAACCAGCGCGTGTACATATTCCGATTCGAGGGCTGCGCGGTTGGTACCGGCGGCAACCGGTTCGGCGATGGTTTCGCCGTGAACGGCAATGAATTCGGCGCCGGCTTCCGCGGCCATCCGCGCAACCCGATCAATGGCCCTTGGCGGCACGTGCGTGATTTCGACACCGGGAACAGCCACTATCCCCCAGGCTTCTTCCGCCTCGCGGCAGTCGCGTGCCAGGGCTGCGGCCAGGTTGCCTATGTTCGCCGGGCTGGCATGGTCGGTAATTGCCATGGCGGTGTAGCCGGCCACATGGCAGCGGCGCAAGAGCTCCATGGGCGAAAGTTCGCCGTCGCTGAGGAAGGTGTGCGTCTGAAAGTCAAAGAGCATGGGCCGGTGACCAGTACGGTGGGTAGCGTCTTGCGTTTCGTCGATTCTAGGCAGCGCGGGCACACGGCCACAACGTGGCCCGGGTTCTGCCTGCGTATTCTCCTGCGTACGCCGATGGCGAAGCTGCCAGGGCGCCACGGGCAGACCGGCCGCCGGCCATGGTCCATAATCGGCGGTCAGGCCCGGCAACGAACGCGCGCCAGGAGACGATGTGTCAACGAGCTTTGAGCAGTACAACCAGGGCTACAACGTCGGCGTGGGCGGCGCCGTGGTGCGCGGCCGCTCGGTGCTGTTCGTGCGCCGCGCCTCTCGGCACGGGCGCGGGAACTGGCAGATTCCCGGCGGGTTTGTGGACCGAGGCGAGACGCTGGACGCGGCCGCGGTCCGCGAGGTGCTTGAGGAAACGGGCGTGGAGGCCTGTGTGCAGGGTGTCCTGGCGGTGCGAACTCGCTGGGACGATAGGAATAGCACCTATGTGGTTTTTCTGATGCGGCCAGAGGCCGGCGACCCGTCGCCCGGGGACGAAGTTGACCGTGCCGAGTATCTGACCTTGGCCGAGATCGACGCGTTGGACCAGGTGCCCGAGATCAACCGCGCGATCGCCGCCCGCGCGCTGGGCGTCTCGCGGAATCTCCTGTACCCGGCCGACGTTGAAAATCCACGCGGCGGGGAGTACCGGCTGTTTCTGGGCTAGGCGCTCAATTGCAAGTCGCGGACGTTCGATATCTCGTCGTCGCGGACCGTGTCACGCGCGGCGGCACGCTCGCGTGACGGGGTTGTCTGAGTGACGGTTGAACCAGCCGTCGTTCCCGGTCTGCTGGTTCTTGCTCTGGAGTTGCTTGCCCTGGCGGCGGTGGGCTACGTGGTCGCGCGGGTGGCGCTGCGGCAGTCGGACGACCTGATGGCGCTGGCGCAGGGGATGGTGATCGGGCCGGCGCTGTGGGGTTTGACTGTCAATTTCGCCATGTATCCGGCGCCAGGCCCGGCGGGTGCGCTCGCAACCTGGGTCGTCATGCTCGCGCTCGCCGCCCTGCTGGCCTGGCGCTCGCCGGCGGTGCTGCGGCTGCCGCTCCGCACGCTGGCTGGGTTTGCCGCGGCGGCGCTGGCAGTCACCTGGGTGGTGCTGGCTGGCCGACAGATGCTGGCGATTCCCGACGACATCAACCACTTGACCCTGGCCGCCCAGTTCCGGGCGGGCGGATGGCCGCCCGCGTTTGCCTGGAACCCAGGCGTGCCCGCGTCCTACCACCACGGGCTCGATCTGTTGGTGGGGCTGCTGGCACCGCCGTTTGGGCCGGATCTGGCTTTCACAACCGAGCTCCTGGGCGCGTGGATATGGGTCAGCCTGGCGCTGCTTCTGGGAAGTCTCCTCCGCGTACTTGGAGGCTGGCCGGCGGCGCTGCTTCTGACCCCATTGCTGCTGAGCAATGGACTTTGGACCCTGGTTCTGGCCGAGCCGCCCGGCATTGCGCAGGTTCTCGTTCCGACGGGGCTGCCGGCGGCCGGAATCCGATCCTCGTTCGTCAATGTCTATTGGCCGTCAGTTGAGTTGCCGTGGTCGTTCGTGGAGTCGGTGGCGTCGCCGCCCAATGTCTGGAAGCCACTCTTCGTGCTGGCGTATGCGCTGGCGCTCATCGTGCTGGAGCGAGCTGCCCGCGGCGGTCGGGCGCGGTGGCCGGCCGTGCTCACGCTCGCGGCGCTGCTGGGATTCCAGGGTCTGGTCGATGAGACCATCGCGCTGCTCACGCTGGCAATGTGGGGCGGGCTGGAAGTCTGGCGGCTCGCCCGATGTTGGACCAGCCAGTCCGACGGGCGACGATCGGCCGCGCTAATCGCCGCCGGTGGGCCGATCCTGGCCGCGCTCCTGCTGGCTGGTGGTGGCGGCGTGATCACCAGCGCCATTACCTCTGCGTCAGAGTCTGGCCTGACGCTCGGCTGGAACGAAAATCCGGCCAGCCGGAATCCGTTGATCGGCATCGACTCGCTGCCGGGCGGGCTGGGCCTTCTGTGGTTGGGGCCGGTTCCGATTGTGGGACTTGCCGTGCTGCTGCATCGCGGCAGCCGGCTGGTCGTGGCGCTGGCTGCCGGCAGCGCCATGTCGCTGCTGGGCCTGTTTCTGCTGCGGTACGAGTTTGGCCAGCACGACATTGTTCGATTCGACGGGCATGCTCGAAATCTGGCGGTGCTCGCGTTGATGCTAGCCGTGGCGTTTCGCTTGTCGCTCTTGCGCCGGCGCTGGCGACATGCCGCCGTGGCCCTCATGGCCGTTCTGGTCGTGTGGCCAACGGTTGCCGAGCCTGTCCAGAACCTGCGCGTGGCACTCACTCGCCGGCCACAGATCGCTAATGCCCAAGAGGATCCCGCCAAGTTCAAAAATCCGTATTTGAATCGAACGGTCATTCAGGATCCGGTGTCGGCTGAGGTCGCAGGCTATATCCGCCGGCAGACAGGCGTGGACGCCCGGATTCTGTCGGAAGCTCCGAACGACCTGTCCATAGTCACGGGCCGCCCCAACGCGTCGGGGCTGATACAGGCTCTGCAGTTTCTCTACTTCGAGGGACCCGAGTATCGAGACGCGATTCGCCAGCTGGACCCTGGAGCGGTGCGACGCTTGGGCATCGACTATGTCCACGCGCCGAACGAGTGGATTGACCGATTGCCCGCTGGCGCACGGCGCCGGCTCCAGGACCCTGCGTTCTTTGATCTCCTAGTCCGCGGCGACAAAGATGCGCTCTATCGCGTACGTCCGGCCTTCCTGGAGTTGGAAAGCGAAGCGGGGTCGTTCGAAGCCCTGCGTCAGGCCGTTCCCGCCACCGCTTCGGTCTATCTGGCGCCGTCGAGCGAGCCGCTGAGCTGGGTTCGGGCCGCCTCGGCCTTGTCCCATACGCGGCTCTACGGCACGTTGCGGACACACATCAGCATGCACGTTCGGTCCAAGCTGGAGACGGAGCGGCTGAATGGTGTCGAACCTGATCTGGTGGTACTGCCATTCAGGGGCCTGGCGCCCTCGGCCCTCGCTCCCGCCCGGCGCGAGCCGATCTGGTGGAACGACGAACTGGCGGTATATGCGCCGGCGGGCGCAGTGGCGCCGGTGATGGACCCGGCGCCAC